>NZ_JAALDK010000003.1:300000-600000 GCF_013366925.1 Paraburkholderia youngii | reverse complement strand
CTTCATGACAAGCTCTGAGACGGGAAGGGGGACCGTGTCTACCCGTGCTATCGGAGGCACCGGCTTACGCGCAACATGGCAATGTACCCATTCCATCGGATCCGCAGCAGTGAACGGTAGGGACCCCGTGAGCATTTGATAAAGCGTAACTCCGAACGCGTAGAGGTCGCTGCGCGAGTCGATCGAGCGGTTCGTCCGCCCAGTCTGTTCGGGCGCCATGAAGGGTAGGGTGCCGGCGATCGTTTCGGGTGGCTGTGGAAATTGCCGCTCGCGCGGCAGTCGTGAAGCGATCCCAAATCCTGTGAGCCGCGGCCGGCTGTCCGTGCAGTCAACTAGCACATGAGCAGGCTTGAAATCCTTGTGAACGAACCCACTCCGGTGGAGCTTCTCAAGCGCCCCGGCAATGCCGACGGCGAGGCACAAAACACGTTCCACCCCGAGAGGCGCGCCCACCAGTCGCTCAAGTGGTTCGCCGCCCGGATCCTCGAAAACCAGTGCCATCCGTTCATCTTCGCGTACCAGCCTTATCGGATGCACCGCCCACGTACCATTCAGTTGTTCTTTCAGCGCGAATTCGTGAGCAAGGCGCTCGAGAACGGCGATCGAGGGATGTTCCTCGGTGGTCCGGAGAGTCAGGACGCTATCGCTGCCGGTCGGGGACCGGACGCGACAGAAAGTCCGCTCTGCATCCTCCCAAAGGATGTGGACACTGAAGCCTGTGTCAGAGCCATGTGGATCGTTCATCTGCCGTCATTCACTAGTCAAGTTCAGTCCCCGATCGTATCAAAGGACGCAGCCCAATTCGTCTGTCTAAAGTGCCTATGGCTACGCGTTAGAACCATAGGGTAATTGCCGCACAAGAGCGCCGCGACGCCGCAATGGCCACTTGCATCGAACCTTTGTGTGGTTTATGGAAATCCTAGCAAAAGTATCTGAACCACTGGCTGTCCGGGCAAGGGTTCTAACATATGATGAAACCGCCGAGAAGGCTCAGTGAGGTCTTGACTACACCGGAACGTCTGGGTTTTGCCAATGGAAAACCCGCGTTCATCGCAAGCGTGTAGCCCGTCGGAGGTCCAGTTCCAGGGAGCTTTAATGGCTGCAGCAACAGAGCGAACGGTCGCGATGCGCCCGCTGGACAAATCCATACCATTTTGAACGTCGTGGTGGATAGCAAGCTGAAACCGCTAACGTTCCGCGCAACGGCTGGAACTGACGGCGCGGCAGATTCGCCGGCTTGTTGTGCGGCTCGGAATTTGGGCCGTGGACTGGTTTCCGGACACAAATCTCGCGCAGCGAGACGCTGTCGAGATGCCTTGTTCCGATCGTGCTCACGATTATCCGCGGTTGATACGCGGATTTTGGGCCGGCCCCTAGCGTTGGAGAAGCCACGGGAATCTCAGAGTCCGCAGGGCGACAAAAGGCGTCATATCGAATGACGGGCGAAGGCCTGTGGATCCTGCGTCGACTGCATCAGCCGACGGTCTACCAGTCACGCACACGATAGGAGCGCTTGGACGAGTTCATCCAGATTGGATGGCGGGATCACCGCTAGCTCGAGGACCGCGGTCCAGCGTGCACGCTGTTGGTGTGTATGTCGATGACGCAACCAGTTCCGTCATGCACCTGCAATTCACTCAGGAGGAATCGACGTTCCACCAATTTAAGGCGACGCGCGTTCTTATCGAGCGCTGCGACAAACCTGGCGCTGTCAGGTTGGTGCCCATCTGCACTCTCTTGTGAACAGTAGTAATGCTTATTATATAATTGTTTTGATTGCTCCCGGAACGTACAGCCGTACCATGTGCCGATGCGCTGTTTGACTATGGCGAAATAACAGGCCGCGTTCCTCCGTGTGTGCAGCACCAAGCGCTGACGAAAGGGGCTTAGCGATTGTGTGCGACGCGTATCTCGAAAGGGAACATCTGACGTTCGCGGTTACGGGTCGGCAGATCACGCGTGCAGCCGCTTTGATAAAAATGTGCTTAGCCCTAGGGAGTCCAGGAATTCCCACTTGCCGCGGGATAGCTGCGCGATTGGTCGGCGACGCTTTGCTCCAGCACGCCGGGTTTGCATGTCCTGCTCATCGAGCAGTTTCCCCACCACATACGTCTCGTCGCGCGGCGTCACAAACACCACTTCTAAATGCCTAGTGCTGCGAGGTTTCTACCGAACCGCCCTAGCGCACCGAGCCAATCGATAGCCGGACTTGACATGCCAGCAACGAATCGTTGGTTCCGTACCTGAGTACGCCGCCTCGCTCCGAACGAGAAGTGTCCGTCAACAGCGCAGCTGATCATAACAGCAGGGAACCGCTGGCCGTGGTAAAGCGATTTCGTCGCGTTCATTCTCTCCTTCCAACGAGCGCCTCATCGGCAGCGTGATGGCGCATTTTCGGGCAACGGATAGCCATCATGCCAATGCCCGCGCGGCCAAGCGGGGCGGCTAGGGGCATCGATATCGCCGAGCTCGTACTGGAAGCGCTCCAAGGTCGCGGCGATCGCTGCATCAATCTCATCTTCCGATCGACCGCGGTAGCGAAACCGGCCGAGGATCTCGTCGTAGCCGCCCTTGCCGTCGAAGACATGATTTGCCTTCGGCGTAATGGCCGCATACAGCGGTGCGATACCGTCCGGGACAACGGCTCGCAAGAGGCGGCTGCCGGTCGCCTCGGGGAGCAGCAGAAACCCTCCTAGCTCGGTGGAGCGGCCCGCTGCACCCACGCCTGCCTCGGATGCAAGCGACGTCCCGTAGTTGAGCTGCTGACGGACCCACAGGCTGAAGATGTCAATGCCGTAGAGATCGCGGAACAGGAACGGAATTTCGCCGCCGCCTACGCGCGCGCCGATCTCAAGGAAATACAGGCCGTCGGAGCCGCGAATCACTTCGAGATGAAAGGCGCCGTCCACCAGCGATAGGGCGCGGAGACTCGTTTGCGCGAACGCGAGTAGTTCGTCGTTCGACGGTCCAGGCTGCAACATTATCGACCCCAGCGGTTTGCCATTGGCGAAGTCAAGGCATGAGTTAAGGTAGCGCGACGCCCGGATGAGCAACGGCTTGCCGCTCAAGACGATACCGTCAACGTGATAGATCGGCCCTTCGATGAACTCCTCGCATTCGTACGAAGTGCCCGTAAGTCGGGGCAGGAGCGCACCGAACTGTTCCACCGAATCGACCCGGTGGACACCGATGCTTGCCGCGCCGGTTCGCGGCTTGACGATAAGCGGATGCCGCAGTCCGGCGACAGTGGCGAGCGCGTCCTCCCGATCGTTCAATTCGACGAACTGCGGCACGCGCAGACCGGCCGCACTGACGACGCGCTTCATCACCGTCTTGTCGCGAAAGCGTGCTGCGGTGGCGGGCCGGTCGCCCGGGACGTCGAAGGTTTCCCGCAGCTGTGCCGCGGCGAGCAGGTCGAATTCGGACAGCGCGATCAGTCGGTCGACACCGTTCAGCCTAGTACGGCATGCGTCGAATGCCACGCGCAGCCTGTGTATATCGTTGAAGTCCGGGAGGATCTCGATGTGCGAGATGCGCGTCGCTTCGAGAGCTTTCGCGCCTTCCGGTGTGCACAGATAGGCAACGTCGTGCGCGTCGTGATCGATGTATCGGTGATAGGCGGCAAAATCGTCGGACCAGCGATTCATTACGACACTTCGGGTACGGCGGGGGAAGGGGGTATACGTCATCGCGACTCGTCCTTCAATGGACCTTGCATGTCAACCCCATTTCGAGCGCGCATTGCGCGTCGTTCAGTCGGCGTTCGAGCGTGGGGCGATCGGGCGCTGTAAATAGCACGTGGCCGACCCGGCCGCGGAAGTCGGTCGGCGGCGATACCCAGTCGCCGATGCGCGGATAGATTTCCGCTTCTTGGAAGCCAGGCTGCGCACGCACATTGTCAAGCCCGCTGACACCGACGAACGGCCCGGCTGCCTCGGGTGCGAGAAACCGGACGCCGCTTACCCGGGTGCTCCGCCCGTGGCGGTATCCCGGGGCCGGGTCCCATTCCCCGAGATAGCTACGGAGCATGACTTCCGGTAGCGAGATTGACTTAGCTAGCTCAACGAGCCGGTAGATCCGGTCGCCGCCGAGCCGCGCGGCGATTTCAATCAGCGTGGGACCGTCGCGCGTCATGCGCACTTCCGCATGAAACACGCCCAGCGTCAGGCCGATCTCTCTCGCCACCGTTTCGACATACGCGCTCAGCCGAGCTCGGTCGCGGTCGTCGAGCGTAGCGTCGACCACATGTCCCATCTCGACGAAGTAGGGCTCGGGCCCGAGGATCTTTTCGGTAATGGCAAGCATGCGCGGACCGAGCGGACCGACGTAACCTTCTACGCTGTACTCCGGGCCGTCGAGATACTGTTCAAGCATCATCGCTTGACCAACTTCGCGGCCCATGTCCGGGACAGATCGATGCGCAACGCTGTCGATCGTCGCGTGCAACTGCGCGAGCGAATCGACGCGGCGCACCAGTAGGCTGCCGCAACCATCGACCGGCTTCACGACGGCCGGAAATCCGACGTGCGCCGCCGCGCGGGCGACGTCGCCACGCTTTGCGATCGGCGCGAAACGAGGTACAGCGAGCCCGGCCATGCTGAGTCGCTGACGACTACGGTATTTGTCACGTGTGAGCGCGGCCGCTTCGGGCGCTAGATGCGGTAACCCCAATTGCGCGGCCGTCTGCGCGACGACGTCGACCGCGTACTCAAAGCCGGGAACGAGCGCGTCGATGCCCCCGACTGTCCGCACTGCTGCAGCGACGTCATCAGCCGAGCCAGTGTCGACACTCGTCAGCGACGCCACGGTCCGTAGGTGCGTTGGCGGCACGATGCGGGTATCTGCGCAGAACACGTGTACCGGGTGCCCGAGCCGCTGCGCTGCAGCGATCAGCGCGGTGCCCGATGAGACAGGCTCCACTACTACAATAGCCACGATGCGCTCCTCATGCAACGACCACGTCCGACTGGCGCCCGGTTTCTGCCTTCAGTTCGTCGAAGTAATCGCCGACCAAGCCGATGAAGTTGCGAAGATGCATTTCTGCCTTGTCGATGCCACCCCATCCGTCGATCGTGCGCTGGACGGCGCCCCACATCAGATCGTCGTGGTCGTGCGATTCGTCGTATTGGATATGGCCAAGCGAACCCTTAACGGTGTGGTGCCCGAAGGCTCGACCCGCAGCCTCGGTGATTGTCTTATTGTAGCGGTCCGAATACCATTCGACGAACCAGTTCCATGCCATCGTCGGCAATGGGCCATCGCGTTCGATGCTGAGATACAGATAATTGATCAGCTTCCTGGTCGAGTGGAGCGGCTCAATGGTGTCAATCTGTTCGGCGGTGAGGCCGAATTTTTCGATGTCGCGCAGAAAGAGTCCTTCGTGGCCGTATTCCTCGGCGAGGTATTGCGCGAGGATCTGCGCGAGTTGATTGTCCTTGAAGCCGATCTTGTAGAGCGCGAATGCATCGACTTCATTGTTCAGGCGGATGCGCAGCACTGTCTCGACGAGATGCCGCCGATAGTATTCGCGGTCGATCCATTCGCCACGGTGAAACGCGGCGGTGTCGGGCGAGGCGGAAAAGAGCGCCTGCATTTCACAGTCTGCAACCAGTTCGAAACGGGCACGATCTTGGTGGGCCATTTTCAGTCTCCAGTAAAACCACATGAAGGGAAACAGCATCGCAAGCGCGACACATACAACGACGACGCGAATCATCCGCAGTTAGTGTCTCGGCAACATTCGAATACGCGGAAGAAAATGCAGTGCGAGACGACGATCCACCTGCCGGCAACGCCGGCCTATTCTTGGCGGCAGCAGGCTATGCTGGCGCTGATCACGAGCAACGTGCCGATGTTTTGCAAGCCCAGCATAGGCTGACCGAGGACGACAAAACCGATTGCGGCAGCAATGGCGGGTTCGATGCTCATCAGAATGCCGAACGCGGACGCCGTCATGCGCCGCAGCGCGAGCATCTCGAGGACGTAGGGCAGGAGCGGCACGAGTACCGCGAGATATGCGGCGTCAATCAATTGCGCGGCGGGCAGATGGCCACCGCTTTGCGCAAGACCAAACGGCGTGGTGACCAGGGCCGCGACGATCAGCGACATTGAGAGCCCCTGCAGGCCATCAAACAGCGTGCCGACTCGTTTCATCATCACGATGTAGGCTGCCCATCCGAGCGCAGCCCCAGCCGGAAAGACCAGCGCGGTTAACGAGGTGGTCCACAAGCCGTCCTGCCGCGCAATCAGGACGACGCCGACCATCGCCACCATGGGCCACACTAGCATCCGGAATCTGCGAATGCCGGCCGTCGCGACGATGAGGGGACCAATGAAGCTGATGCCGACTGCGAGACCAAGGGGCACGCGCTGCACGGCTTCAAAGTAGCACAGTGTCATGCCGGCCATGGCGCTACCGAGGACGAAAGCGGCGCTCCAGCGCTGTCGGGAGTAGGTATGGAGCGGCGGTCGCACCACGATCGCGAGCACCAAGCCCGCGAAACAAAGACGCAGCCAAGTCGTGCTGAGCGTACCGTATTGCATTGTCACGGGTCGCGACAATGCAGCACCAAGCTGCACGCTGCACATCGACGCGATAGCCATGGCAGCCGCGAGCACGCTGGCAACAGGTCGCGAAGACGGCTTGGAACCAGGGGGGTTAGCATCAAACGCATCGCCTTTAACTGGCTCAACCCCGGTGTCGACACGATTTGCTTGGACGACATCTAAATCTTCGCTCATACTCGGCTCCGCGGTGACGACGGGAGAATCCTAACAGCGCATATCCGCTCTGTATAAGCCGTTAATTTTTTTGAGTGCATCAATCATATTGATGATTCGCGATGGAGAAAAGCCTGTTTTTGCAGGTAAAATTACCGGCGGTAGGCTCACTCCGCGTGGAAAAGAGAGTACTGGTTCTTATCGGATGATCGTCTCGATTGCGCGCCGGACAGTCCAGTCATGCGATGTGCCACAGCGTGCTATGAGTATGGCGGGATGATGGGCGGTCTTCCTTTGCTCTGAAATCCATCAACTTGATGGCTGGCGTCGACACGCAGCGGTTCTGGAAGCGATCAATGCCCGGCAGAAGCCATTTCGCGACGAACGCCGGCCTAACGGTCACCGTCAACACGCCCACAGCCGAGCCCCTTCTTTAGTCGCGCAAATTCCAGATTCAACCGATCGAACCCCTCGCGGATGTTAGGCAGCGCCCGAAGGGCGACGGCCGTTAGTACAAGAGGCGGTCGCCCGCCGGTAGCGCGGTGGAACAGCGGTACGTCGAGGCATTCTTCGAGACTGAGAACGAATTGACCAACCTCGGTGGGCGTAACATTCAGTTCCATTGCAGCAGCCGAGAAGCCCGGGTGGCGCGCGCTCGACTCCAAGGCTCGCAGCGCGTCCGGGGGAACCGGCCATGCACAGAAAGATTTTCTTTCAACGACAAACAAAACATCTCATTTGTGAGTGTGAAGTCGACTGGCCGAGGGTGTGTGAAAACGCACTCATCGCCTAAACTGAATCAACGCATTGAGATCGGGTGACTCATGAAGCGATTCGTTGAAGGCGATGACCGCAAGCAGGTCGCACTGCTTCCCGAATGCATCGATGACTACATCGGGCAGGACAATCCGGTGAGGATCATAGACGTGTTCGTCGACGAACTCGAGCTTGCGGAACTCGGCTTCGACGGGGCTTCGCCCGCTCTCACCGGTCGGCCGTCTTATCATCCTGCAGTGATGCTCAAGGTCTACACCTACGGGTATCTGAATCGCTTGCCTTCCAGCAGGCGTCTTGAACAGGAATGCCAGCGAAATCTCGAGATGATGTGGCTGAAGGGACGCTTGGCACCGGACTTCAAAACGATCGCAGACTTCCGCCGCGACAATGGTGCCGCCATTCGCAACGTGTGCCGGCGCTTCGTCGAACTGTGCCGCGGCCTGAAGCTTCTTTCCAGCGACATGGTGGCCATCGACGGCAGCAAGTTCAAAGTCCTAAACAGCCGCGACCGGAACTACACCGCTGGCAAGATCGATAAGCGTCAGCAGCAGATCGAGGAGAGTATCCAGCGGTACCTCGACGCGATTGAGACCGCGGATCGCGTCAGTCCGACCGGTTTCGATGTGAAGACCGTACGGCTGCATGAGAAGGTCGCTTTGCTGCGGCAACGGATGCGCGAACTCGAGCAGATCCGGAAACAACTGAAGACGCAACCGGACAGACAGCTGTCACTGACAGATCCCGACTCGCGTTCGATGACCAGCAGCGGCAAAAAGACCGGAACAGTCGGCTACAACGTACAGGCCGCCGTAGACACGAAACATCACCTGATCGTTGAACACGAGGTGACCAATGTCGGAGGAGATCACGGGCAGCTCAGCAAGGTCGCGCTCGCAGCAAGAGACGCGATGGGCAAATCCGGACTCAGGGTGCTAGCCGATCGGGGCTACTTCAGTGGCCCGGATATTCGTACCTGCGGACTCTCGGGTATCAAGGCATATGTACCGAAGCCGTTGACGTCTGCATCCCGAAAGAAAGGCCTTTTTACCAAGCGCGACTTCATCTACATCGCTAAAGACGATGTCTATCGTTGCCCGGCCGGCGAGCGCGCCATTCATCGGTTCACGACTGTCGAACATGGCATGAATCTGAAGGTGTACTGGCCCAGCGCATGCCCGCGTTGCCATCTGAAGGAGCGATGTTCTCCAAGCGACTACCGACGCATTCGACGCTGGGAACATGAACAGATACTGGAAGCCATGCAGCGACGGCTCGACCGGAATCCAGACGCAATGACGATCCGGCGCAGCACCGTTGAGCATGTGTTCGGTACGCTCAAACATTGGATGGGTGCCACGCACTTCCAGACCAGAACCCTCGCACGAGTGAGCACCGAGATGAGCCTTCAGGGGACGCTTCAGGAAACGGAAAATAAAGCACGACAAGGGCTTCCCCGCTCATCGCAAGCATCAAGCGTGGTTTTTGTCTTTCTGACTGCAAGGCCGTCGGTGCGCGTGAGAAGGTGAAGGACTGCGGCACTACAACCGGTCATGTTAGGCCAATGGCCTGGCCCCTGATGAAAGACGCGCGCAGGGGCCTCGCTCGTTTATCGGGAAAGAAAATCCCCCGTGCTTTGTCAGGCATGCCCCGCGCGGGTCCAACCCATCTCGTTATACAGAAGTGGTGCAGTAGCAGCTGTTCGTCCGAAAGCGTATTGAGCGATGCACCGGCGTGATGGGGGTTGTTAACGGCCAGAATTTCGCGTTTACTCTCGACTTTTCGAATGCAGATTCGTAATGAGCCGGGAGCGTGGGTGGACGAGGAATTTGAAACACTGGATCTGGGTGACCCGAGGCGCGATCGTCGCGAGAAGGAATTGCTAAAGCGGTTTGCCGCGCGTCCCACGGAGAGTATTCCGGGTGCCTGTGAGGGCTGGGCCGAGACGATTGCAGCATACCGCTTTCTGGGCAATGAACACATTGACTGGCGCGACATGATGCAGCCGCACTGGGAACGCACCGCAGCGCGCACGGGCGAGTTACCGGTAGTCCTGTGCGTGGCTGACACGACCGAGCTGAACTTCAACGGCCAGGACATCGAGGGAGCCGGCCCGCTCAGTTACGAAGCGCAGGTGGGCATGTATCTTCACGCTACTTACGCGCTCACACTCGATCGGGAGCCGCTGGGTGTCATGAACGCGTGGATGTGGGCACGCGAGCCGCGCGACGAAAACGGCCAGCGTGGCGGCGTATGCGAAAGCGTACGATGGATCGAAAGCTATGAGATCGTGGCACAGCAGGCGGCATCCATGTCGGGCACGCGGCTGGTATATGTGGCCGATCGCGAGGGTGATTCGCCGCGCTCATGCGGCGTGCGCAGGAGTTGGGCGAGCCGGCTGACTGGCTGATCCGCTCCCAGCACAACCGCGCACTCAAGGGCGAAGCAAAACTGTGGGAGACGGTGCACGCGAGCGAGGTGCTCGGTCAGATCAGCTTCGTGCTGCCCGGGCGGGATGGCCAGAAGGCGCGTGAAGTGAAGCAGGAACTGCGTGCACAGCGCGTGAAGTTACCCGGGCGCGGCGGCGTCGAACTGAGCTGCATTGAGGCATGTGAAGTGGATGCGCCCACTGGCGTGAAGCCCGTCGTCTGGCGCCTGCTGAGCAACCGCGAAGTGCCCGATGCACATGCCCTCACCGAACTGATCGACTGGTACCGCGCGAGGTGGGAGATCGAGATGTTCTTCAATGTGTTGAAGAACGCCTGCCGGGTTGAAACGTTGCAGCTCTCGCAACTGGAGCGCGTGGAGAAGGCGCTTGTACTGTATATGGTGGTATCCTGGCGTATCGCACGGCTCATGCGGCTGGGCAGGACCTGCCCGGACCTGGATGCTTCGCTGTTCTTTGATGCTGACGAGATACACGGCGCCCACGTGCTATCAAAGAAACCCGCCCGAAAAAGCCACCGACGCTTAACCAGATGATTCGGATGATCGCGTCACTGGGTGGATTCCTCGGGCGCAAGGGCGAGGGCGAACCCGGCGTTGAATTACGTCAGTCCGATGCAATTTGAACAAGACTGGCACGCCGCACAGCGAAAGGAAGCGGCATAATAAGTGCTCGGTTAGCGGATACGAAAGTCGCGGGCAACGTCAACCCTTATTGCGACAAGACCGAGGCCGGTCGTCCGGCATACTGAATAAACTCCGCCACGCTCATACCACGGGGCACATGCTCCGACAGGATCTGGTTGACAATGTGCTCGAACCGGCGCTGCGCGTGCGCATCGTTCCGGTACGGCTGGGCCTGCACGATCAGAGCCGCGGCCACGAACGCCGCGTGGAGAATGTCCTGCGCTTCCCGTGATGTCATGCGTCCTCTGCCATCGGATGAGCACCGAACCTCATGCTGCTCCGCCCTACCAGCCGCTCCTCGCGGGCATCCGCGCAGTGGCGGTTCAGCATCATGCGAACCGGATACCGGTCAAGCAGAGCCCGCGCATTCGTCAGCCCGTAACCAAAACGTAGCACGTGCTCGATGTCCGTGAAGTCGGCGTAGCGCCCCGAGTCGGCCAGCCAGCATGCTTCCTCAAGGATGGCCGCTTCCCCTGGCGAAGGCGCCGCACCGCCGTCCTCTTCCGTCATCACACCCTTCATGTCCATGTCGTCACCAAATCGTTGAGCATGCCTCCGGACGTGGCATCGAGAGCGACCTAATGCGACACAGCCATATTCGCGCCGACAGCGCCCAATTGCGTTCAGGCAGCTCATGAAAATCTGCATTCGTGACGTGGAGTACTGTACATCGCGGAGCGTACTATGCGGCATTTTCACGTCGACTAAAAATCGATTGTTTGGATAACACTGATTCACGTAACGAATGCATGCGGCGAATATTATTACGTCTCGCGCTAAAAGAGAATCGGCGTCGCGAGGTATTGAGGTCCGGCCAAGATCCGGTCGAATTTCTATCATAAGCCTCGTGGTTAAGTGCCCACTGTAATCGTGCTGGACAACGCGAGCATCCATCACGGTATCAGCGAGGAAACACGGCAACGTTGGCTTCTTGAACATAAGACGGTCCTGTTCTACCTGCCGGCCTACAGTCCTGAACTGAACATGATCGAGATCGTATGGCGGCACCTGAAATACCGATGGCGAAGCGCCCTGACATGGACACGCGAGATCATCGACACCGAACTTAACGCACTGCTAAACAAGTACGGCCCCGATTTTCAAATCGATTTTTCGTGAACACTTATGACATGTGGGATGCATCCGTCAAATCGAACGAAGCGGCGCTGAAGGTGATGTAGGAAGAAGCCGCCAGAAGCTGGCCGGGCGCCACCCATATTCCCAGCCTCAGGTCCTGCAAACTGCTGGACGCCTTTGTCATCTCGTCCTTGCCTCCCATGTTGTCGAGGAAGTTACAAACAGCAGGGCCCCTTCGCTCCACCAGCGTTACCCGGCTTCACAGCTAGTACGGACCCATCCGCCACCCTCTCGCCTTCGGTCCACTTCCCGGGTTCGCCGGTTATAGGACCTACCTTGCTCCGGCGATTTCGCGCCGGGGCGAGGAGTTAAAATTGGGTAGCGAATTTTTGAGCTGTGCGATGAAGAAGACGAAGACACCGCGAACCACACTCGCGCCGGGCCTGGCCAAGGTCCTGAAGCGCCTTCACTACCCGCTTGAAGTGATTTTGCTGTGCGTGCGATGGTACGTGGCCTATTCGCTGAGTTTGCGCAATCTTGCGGAAATGATGGACGAGCGTGGTATCGCGGTGGATCATTTGACGGTGTACCGCTGGGTCATCAAACTGCTGCCGCTCTTCGAAAGGAGGTTCCGCAGGCACAAGCGTGCGGTTGGGAAAAGCTGGCGCATGGACGAGAGCTATATCAAGATCAAAGGCGAGTGGAAATATCTTTACCGGGCAGTGGACAAGGCGGGCGACACGGTCGACTTCCTGCTCAGGACCCGGCGGGACAAGGTCGCTGCCCGGCGGTTCTTTGAAAAGGCGATCGCCCATAATGGCACGCCAGAGACCGTGACCATCGACAAAAGCGGTTCCAATCTGGCCGCACTTGATGCAGTGAATGCCGATCGCGAGACGCCGATCAAGGTCCGCCAGATCAAGTACCTGAACAACATTGTCGAAGTGCGACACGAGGTCGCTTACAGAAGTTGTTCGCCCTTTTCGCTGCATGGAAGGAGTGAACCACCGGTGTCACCCGGTGAATCTAGGAACCTGAATCAAGAGCGGCTCTGACAACGTAACGAAGCGCCGCAAGGTGCGGGGTATCAATCGCGAGAGGCGTACCCTTCTGGCAGCCATACGCCGGATGAGTGCAAGATAGTCGGTATGGTGAAAACATTTGAATCTGCGATAGGGTCGTTATGTTGAACGAGCGGAAATGGCTATTGCGCTCGAACCAAAACGGTACCGGAGGTGGGAACAGCGTTTTTCGATTGCGCTTTTCGTGACCCATATTCCTCCCGGCCCAGAGCAGGCACCTAACCCGACGTACTTCCATAGGCGGAACGTGGAAACCCCGTATCGCTCCCTTCGGGGACAGCAGGCTGCGAGGTCTGCCCATGGCGGTGCGGGCACAGGAAGGGGGAAAAAGCGAATGCCCGGCTGTAATGGACGGGATACGGGTTGCAACATCACCCGACGCGAAAGCGGGCAGACTTCCTCATGGTCTCTTCTCACCAGAGAGTTTGCAGAACCATCTACATGGAAGGAAAGCAAATGGGCGCAGCAACACGGGCGCGTGCACCTTCTGACGTGACGTGGGACGGCATCAACTGGGCCGATGTTCAACGTCAGGTAAGAAGGCTCAGGTCGCGTATGGTAAAGGCGGTACAGGCCGGCCGCCATAACAGGGTGAAAGCCCTGCAATGGCTGCTGACCCACTCGTTTAGCGGCCGTGCATTAGCCGTAAAGCGGGTGACTGAAACAAAGGCAGGAACACCCCCGGTGTGGACAAGATCACATGGAAAACACCGGCGGCAAAGGCCAACGCGATTGCGTCGTTGAAGAGGCGGGGTTACCGACTTGTCATCAGTCTCATATCGACTGCCCGCTACGCGGCAATGCAAGCGCCATCGCGAGTCGGGCAATGTCCCAGATGAAACCGGCCAATTCGCGCGCAACGGCAACGACCGCAATGTTGGCGTTCTTACCGCGGGCCACGAGCTTGCGATATCGCCGGCACAGTCGCAACTGAGCATCCCACGCCCGATCGATAATCGCTTTGGGCAGCCCTTCGTGTCGCTGCTGAATCTCGGGCGCAACGCGTGCCATGTGCCGATAGCTCCAGGCAGCTTCCACAAGTAGCTTGCGGGCATAGCTGTTACCGGTCTTGGTGATGCTGCCCTGACGTCGCTTGCCGTCCGACGAATGCTCCGAGGGCGTTACACCGAGCCATGCCATGAGCTGACGTGGATGCGTGAAACGCGACAGGTCTCCCAGTTCTGAAACCATACCGACAGCCGTAACAAACTGCACTCCGCGCATCGCCTGCAGAGCCAGCACCACAGGATAAAAGCGCCAGTTGACAACTGCATCTCGCAACGCCAACTCCAATCGTCCACATTGCACAAGACGATCCTCAATTGTGCGCCGATGCTCTTCAAATGCCAGTTGTTGCCAGGCGTTAGCGAACGAGTACTCGGAGAGCCAGCGTCGGTGCGATTCACCCCAGTTCGCGCGCCCCGTATAGCCCACGCCATGTGCGAGAAGAAACGACTTCAGTCGCTGACGGGCTTGCCGCAAATCCTCCTTGACGGCTGCCCACGCCCGCGCCAGATCCCGGAAGGCTTCGTCTTCGACACCGGGCACATACACGGCAGTCAGGTCGCCTGCGCGAAGAGAACGAACGAGCTTCGCGGCGTCGCGCCGGTCCGTCTTGACGCGCTCGCCGGGTTTCCTGGGAATCAGCGACGGCGCACAGACCATGCTCTCGAAGCCGCGCTGCGTCAGTTGCCGATGCAGCCCGTAGCCGCACGGACCCGCCTCGTAAACCACGCGCACGTGTGAAGCCTTCGACTGCAGTCGCTTGCAAAGCCGATCGATCTCCGTTTGGGTTGTGCCGATCTTGCCAAGCGATTCGACCTCGCCTGCGTCAATCGCGTAGGCCACCGTAATCGATTCCTTGTCGGGTAGCAGCGGCGCATCACTGCGCCGCCGCCCCCTGAGAACCGGACGTGCGGGTCACCCCGCATCCGGCTCAAGCCATTGCTTCAGCACCATGGGTGGCACCGGGCAACCTGGCGGAGCGTTTCGCGGTTCGGCTTGACGCCCCGGATACTTTACTGCGGTCGCATACCTTAGGCCGTCAACCGCTGTCGTCATTGTCGCAAATTGGAAATTCCAATAAACATCGCGATCGAGAAACACCGCCGAACTGGCGACAACGCTTGCCAGCGTGAGGCAAGCGCATGCGTGAAAATAATCAGTATGCGCGTCGTATAATCGTATTCGTGGCTGACAGGCGTTGGCGAGTGCATGGCAATTTCTGTATCCGCTTTCCTATGCCATCCAGTGCGCGCCACCCGAAATCGCGATACCGATGTCGTATCGGTCCAGAAAACTCGCAAGCTGCGGGTGCTGCAGGAGCGGGGTGGATTGGTCGCGTTGAACAAGCGTTGCGCGGTCGCTGAAGATCGCGACCGACTCGGCATTCGCAAAGCGCGAGCGATAGTAGATCCCGTCGAGCTGGAGCGGGTGGTCGTGGATCGCCAGGCTCCAGCGGTTGGGAATCGACCAGTCGGGCGTTGACTCAGGTCCAAACGACAGAACGGGCTCGCGAGGATATCGCCAACGCGGCTAGCAGGAAAAAGCGAGTGGAGCGCCACCTCAATTGCTTGCCAGTCGGTAAAAGAACCGCTTTCGGCGTATTCGAACGCCGTCCTCCGGATATCCTCGCGCCACACCAACGTGTCGGCATTGATGACATTCTTCATCGGCGCATTCGCTCTGGGTAACCGTTCGTGTGCCATCGTACGTAACCTCTCAGGCGTTTCCAGGGCCACCGTGCGAGGTCGACTGCTTTCCGCTCCTAACCATGGTGCGCCATGCTTAGAAAGCCTGCCGCCTGCTCTCGCACCCACATTCGCAAAGATACGCATATGTTTCGCCTTCGACGTTGATATGCGTCAATGCTGAGAACAGCCCCCCGGCGAAGTGTTTCGCTTTCGGCCATGCGCGTGCACCCGTCCGTTTGCCAACACGCGATGTCGTGAACCGCACATTCAGGACAGTCACTCAACGATTTAATATGTTGTGTCGGGTTTTTCGTAGCTGGTACGTAAACTGCATTGACCATTGCGAACGTGCGGACACGTTTGACCTTGCCCTCGAAAAACGTATCCGTTACTGAGAGTGTGTAAAACTTCAGTGACGGGGGATTGAGCAATGGGTAACCCGAGGGCGCGGTACACGCTGGAGTTCAAGGTTGAAGCGGTGCGCATGGTGCGTAACGGCCAGAGCCAGTCGGCCACGGCGAAGATTCTGGGGATCAGCACGCAGACGCTGAACACCTTGATCAAGGCCGACGATGCTGGCAAGCTCAATGGCGCAGGCAAACAGGTATCGGCCGGACAGATGGAGATTGCCCGGCTGCGTGCCGAGTTGGCCCGTGTGAAGATGGAGCGCGACATATTGGAAAAAGCCACGGCGTACTTTGCAAAGGTGTCGGCATGAAGTACGCCTGGATTGAGCGGCACAGCCCACAATGGCCGGTTTCCGTGGCCTGCGAGGCGCTGGGTGTCAGCCCCAGCGGTTATCACAACCGGAAGGCGCGCGACGTTGATCCTGATCGGCCGCGCCGCCGTATCAGCAACGATGCGCTGCTGATCCACATTCGCGCAGTCCATGCCGAATCCAAAGGCGAGTACGGCTGGCCGCGCGTGTGGAAAAAGCTGCTGGCGCAGGGCATTCGCGTGAGCAAGGACCGGATTCAGCGGCTGATGAAGCTGCATGGCATCAGGGCACGCACCAGGCGACGGTTCAAGGCCACAACTGATAGCCAGCACAACTTGCCGGTTGCGCCGAACCTGCTGCAACGTGACTTCTCGCCGGCGAAGCCCGATCAGGTCTGGACGACAGACATCACGTACCTCTGGACCGAAGAGGGCTGGCTGTACCTCACCGTCATCCTGGACCTGTTCAGCCGACAGGTCGTGGGCTGGTCGCTCAAACCGCACATGCGTACGGAGCTGGTTTCTGACGCATTGCGTATGGCGTGGTTCCGCCGTCGCCCCGAAGCCGGCCTGATCCTGCACAGCGACCGTGGGAGCCAATATTGCAGCGACGAATTCCAGGCGCTGCTCAAGGGCTACGGCATGCGTTGCTCGATGAGCAGAAAGGCCAATTGCAGGGACAATTCGCCGACCGAGAGCCTGTGGGGATCGCTCAAGCAGGCGCGCATTCACGGCCGGCGCTTTGCGACGCGTCGCAAGGCGATGGACGAGGTACTTGATTGGCTGAGCTTCTACAATCATGGTCGTCTGCACTCGACGTTGAACCGGAAGCGTTCAGGCAGTCGTGGCTCTACACGGAGCTGTACAAGGCGCGCAACTTCAAGCAGTGGATGAGCAAGGGCCTGTACCTGGGCACGCTGATGGTGGGCATCGAGCAGAAGCTGCTGGGCGGCAACGTGCCGTGGACGCTGCATCACCAGCATCGCGACCATGAAATGCTCAAGCCTGCGTCGCAGTGCAAGCCGATCGAGTACCCGAAACCCGACGGCAAGCTCACGTTCGACCGGCTCTCGTCGGTGTTCATTTCGAACACGAACCACGAAGAGAACCAGCCCGCGCACTTGACGCTCAAGGATGCGAGCGTACCCGTGATCGTGAACCTGCGCACCTACGCGGGCCCGGAAGCGCGCTTCTGCCCGGCCGCGGTGTACGAGTTCGTCAAGAACGACGATGACAGCGACCGTCTGCAGATCAACGCGCAGAACTGCGTGCACTGCAAGACCTGTGACATCAAGACCCGACGCAGAACATCGTGTGGGTGACGCCCGAAGGCGGTGGCGGTCCGAATTATCCGAACATGTGAGCAGTGCCAGGTGAATCTCAGGGGCAAGTTCTAGAGCGTGTTAGGAACTTTGAAGTACTGACACGGCGTGGACAAGCATGAGCATTGCGAAGACGACGAAATGAAGCCCAGCGAGAGTTTCGGGGAGCCGTTCATAGTCACGTGCGAGACGCCGGAAACGGTTGAGCCAGCCAAAGCTGCGCTCGACCACCCACCGGCGGGGGAGCAGAACGAAACCCTTTTTCGTTTCTTCGAGTTTGATCACCTGAAGGTCAATGCCCTCGTCGAACGCAGCCTGCGCTGGCTCTTTGCCCGTGTATCCCTGATCGGCAAATGCCACCTTGACCGTTCGTCCCGTTACCTGCTGGACCTGCCGCGCAAGCTCCGCTACCTGTGCGCGCTCCTGTTCATTGGCTGGGGTCACGTGCACCGCCAGCAACTGTCCCAGCGTGTCTACTGCAATATGTGCCTTACTACCGCGCTTGCGCTTATAACCGTCATAACCCGCACGCGGGCCGCTCTCGCAGGTCGACTGTATCGTGCGGCCATCGAGGATGACCGCGCTGGGCTGTCCCCGACGGCCCTGTGCCACGCGTATCACCGAGCGCAGGTCACTCACCATGCTCTCAAAGCAGCCAGCCTGCAACCAGCGTTGAGTCTGCTGATACACCAGCTCCCACGGCGGGAAATCATTGGGCAGCATCCTCCACGGCGCGCCGGCACGAGCCATCCAGCGCAATGCATCAAACATGTCGCGCAGTTCGTATTTGCGCTGGGGCGCGTCAACGTCCATCAGCGTCAGATACGGCGCCGCGAAACTCCATTCCTCATCCGACACATCAGTCGGATACCCTTTGCGGTCGGTTGTTTTCATCCCGCCAGGATACCAGGTCTCAATCGAAGTTCCTAACACGCTCTAGTATGAAACTGATTCGGTCTATCGAGGAGTTGAGAGCTCAGTTGCGCGGACAAAACCGCACGGCCTTCGTGCCGACCATGGGCAATCTGCATGCAGGGCATCTTTCGCTTATCAGGCTCGCACGGCAGCATGGCGATCCGGTCGTCACCAGCATTTTCGTGAATCCGCTGCAGTTTGGACTAGGCGAAGATTTCGAGCGTTATCCGAGAACCCTCGAGGCGGACCTGGAGAAACTTCAGAAGGAGAATGTGTACGTTGTCTTTGCCCCGACGGAGCGGGACCTCTTTCCGCAGGTGCAAGAGTATCGTGTCCAGCCTCCTGGCGGCCTTGGCGACATGCTGGAGGGTGAATTCCGGCCTGGTTTCTTTCAAGGCGTTTGCACGGTCGTAATGAAGCTGCTGTTATGCGCGCAGCCGCGCGTGACGGTGTTTGGAAAAAAGGACTACCAACAACTGATGATAGTTCGAGAAATGTGTAAGCAGTTCGCCATGCCCACGGATGTCATAGCCGGCGAAACCATCCGCGACATCGATGGACTGGCGCTGTCATCGCGCAATCGCTTTCTGACGCCCGAGCAACGGGTGGAGGCGCCCACGCTGCATCGGCTCCTCAACAGCGTGCGCGAGGATATCTTGGCCGGGCGACAAGATATTCGGCGAATCGAGCGGCGCGCATTCTCAACGCTCGTCGATCGAGGCTGGAAGCCCGATTACATCTCGGTCCGAAAACAGGCCGACTTACGCTCTCCAACGGAGCCGGAAGTCGTCGGGCAAAAGCTCGTTGTGCTAGCAGCAGCGCGTCTCGGCAGCACACGCCTTATTGATAACCTCGAGATTTGAAGTTCCGACGCTATGCCTTGTCACAGTGATCGAGGGGTGGGGCGAAAACGCAAGCCGAGCCTGAGCCTGCCTGAAATTGAACTTGTGTTATGACTGAACCAGCGATTCATCACGACCGCTCTCGTAGGCAATCGGTGCTTGTGACGGGAGGCGCCCGACGAATCGGTCGGGCGGTGGCCTTGGGGTTTGCCGCCCGAGGATGGGACGTTGCCGTGCACCATCACGAATCGAAGCGCGAAGCGCAGGAGGTTGTTGATCAGATAGCAACGCGAGGGGGACGCGCGATTTCCCTTTGCGCAGACCTTTCGAACGAAGAACAGGTGAGGCAACTTGTGCTCGCATGTGTGAAGGCGTTCGGACGACTCGATTGTGTCCTGAATTGCGCGTCGCGGTTCGAGGAAGATACAGCACAGACCTTTACTTACAATCCTCGAGTTTAGACATTCAGCACCCCGATGAAGGGCCCTGACAAATGATTCGCAATTCGGAAAAACTTGACATAGGGAAGGTCTGCACAACTCGTGTTCAGAGAGTTGGCCGTTTGCCACTTGCGTCGTATCAGCCATGAGAGTCTGCTGGCAGGTTGGTCGCCTGGCTTTTTGAAGCGTGACGACCACTGTTTGCCGAGATTCGCGGCCTGAATCTGCGAGCGTTTCAAGCTTTCCACAAAGCCTTGCGTGCCATCCACAGGTTGCCCAGAGCAAATAGTGTCGTGATCTGGGCGGTGTTCTTCATCAACCCCCGGTACCGGGTCTTCGTATAGCCAAACTGCTGTTTGAGGACGCGGAACGGATGTTCAACCTTGGCGCGGATGCCGGCCTTCAGGCGTTCAATCTGATCGAATATCGTGTCCAGCCGATCGGTTAGGTCCAGTTGTCTGCGCCTGCCTGGTCGCATCGCGACATGCCAGCGAACCGCGCTTACCTGGCAGCGCTTTTCGATACCCTGATATCCGGCGTCAGCGGACACATCCATTTCCTGGCCGTGCAACAGCGCTTCGGCCGCATTGATGTCATGAACGTTGGCGGCTGTGCCGATGACCGTGTGGACCAGGCCCGACTCTGCGTCCACGCCGACGTGCGCTTTCATCCCGAAGTACCATTGATTTCCCTTCTTCGTCTGGTGCATTTCCGGGTCCCGTGTACCAGAGCCGTTCTTCGTCGAAGTGGGTGCGGAAATCAAGGTAGCGTCGACCGCCGACCCCACCTTCAGCATCAAGCCTTTCTCGCTCAGGATCTCATTGACCAGCGTTAGCATCTGCGCAGCCAGGCCGTGCGTTTCGAGAAGGTGACGGAACCGGAGAATCGTGCTCTCGTCCGGCAAACGCGTCATACCCTCGTCCAGCCCAGCAAATTCACGATACAGCGGCACGTCATAAAGCGCCTCTTCCATCGCCGGGTCTGACAGACCAAACCACTGCTGCATGAAGTAGATCTGCAGCATCGTCGCAATAGGAAACGGCGGCCTTCCAGTCTTACCCCTTGGATAGTGCGGTTCGATCAACGCAATCAACCTCGACCATGGCACAACGCGCCTCATCTCATCGAGAAATTCCCGCTTGCGCGTGCGTTTCGTTGAAAGATCCAGACCAAGACCAAGCTGTGTCATCGAGGTACCCCTTAAACCTGCCTTCTCCCAGGATAGTCCACCGAGACGTCAACGCCAGGACTTTTGCAGACCTTCCATAGAAGGGCAATCGTGAGTCCGCCGCGCTGCTTGCGCGAGGTTTTAGCGCAAGCAGCGCGGCGGGCCAATGGGAATCGTTTTCGGTTCTCTTGCGATTGCCCATGTCCTTGTCGAAACGCACTGAGTTTCTGAGTTTTACCTGAGTGAATGGATCAACGTTCTGCTTACCGCCGTGCCGCTTCGCTCGCAAGCCAGCTTCCTCGAGTTGCTGAGCGGGTGCATGGTTTCGCCCGAAGGATGGGTGAGCCGTGCGATCTCGGCCATTGGGTGTACGCGCCACTGGACGGCGCATTTCAGGTTGTGTCGCGTTAAGGACGATGCGACGATCAGGCGCCTAAGGTGAAGAGGATTGCTTACATCACGAGAGAATAGAATTGTTCGGCTGCAGTCGAGGCGACGCCATCGTCCTTAACGCGACACAACCCGATTACCTTCCATTGCGAGTCACGGTCGCCTTGATGTTCCAGCACCATTCGCACAGCCCGCTCACGAACTTCCGGCGAGTACCGTGGGGACTTCTTCTTGGTATTTTCCATAGCTCCATTTTCTCAAGAAGTGGAGCCTCCGGAAAACCCGGCGCGGTTCAGTGTGTGTGTCTGGCCAATACCCGAAGGCTACTTTCGGATGCCGATAGCCACGAGGTACTCCCGCGGCATCGCAATCCCCAACTCGGACTGAAACCCTTCGTGATATGTTATGAAATCCTGCCTTAGGCGCTCGCGGCTGTCCGGATCCAAGCTCGCGGCCAAGGTTTTAATGGGGCCGTAGCTCTCCACGGACAACTCCCACACGATAGACCCGTTCAGTTCGCGCAAGACGGTAGTGCCGCTCTCAAAGCGCAAGTCGAAGGCCGCTCCAAGCAGCTTCTTAACGTAATCTGTGTTCCCCCAGGCAAATGGCGACGTTGGTAGTGGCACGGGAGCTCGCGTCACATATGGCTGCATGATTTTGAACAACCCAGCGACCGTACCGTCGGAAGGCCAGGATGCAATTCCCAGCCTGCCCCCCGGTTTGCAGACCCGCGCCAACTCCGAGGCCGCTGCGTCCGGATCGCTGGCAAACATAACGCCGAATGTCGAAATGACGGCGTCGAAGCTTTGATCCTCGAATTGCAGCGCCTCCGCATCGCCCACTTGGAACTCGAAGGATAATTGCGCATCAGCCGCATACGCTTTGGCGGTCTCGATGAGATTTGCTGCCAAGTCAATTCCTATACCGCTTGCGCCACGGGCAGCGATGCGCCGTGCGGCCCACCCTGTACCCGTGGCCACGTCCAGAACGCGCTCGCCGGGCTGCGGAGCGACGCGAATAACGCAATGCTCAATCGCATCGGAGATTGATTGACTAACTCGTTCATATTGCCGCCCTGCACTTCCCCACGTGCCTGCGGCCTCGGCATTGTGGGGTTGGAGCATCGATGCATAATCCATCTCATCCTCCTTGCGTCGACCGCGTCGCTGATCTGGGGTTGCGGCACCGGCAGCGTGGGCAACAGCTTGATTGCTCGTTCGACGGCGCTGGCGCGTGCTTGCAGCTCTTCTGGCGTGTGCTGAAACACCGCGGCGAGATCCGGCCTGTGACGGCTGTTGGCAAACAGCATGAGATCTCGCCGGATGTTCCCGAGCATACCGCGCGCCGATTGTCCGGCAGCCTTGCGAGCCGCCAGATAGTGCTCAACAGGCGCGCGAGAGCTGAGTCCGGCGTACGCTATTAGCTTAAACCAACCAGCCTCCACGGTTCCCGGCGCACCTTCATTTTACGAGTCTGTATGATGGGTTCCTTGATCGTTGATCGGTAGCTTTTGAATCAATTACGGCCTCTGGAGAGATAAAATCCTGTCACCCCGATTTTCAGATGATTGAGTGAATTGCAATAGTCGACATTCAAAGAAAGATCACATCCATCCGGAGCCAGAACAGGCAAGATCATTTTGCCCGACTCGATAGGCACGGCACAAGATAGACACGCTTCAAACTTGTTGCCGGTTGATCAATCTCAAAGACTGCGTGATCCTGCTTGCGCCAGCTGATCGCGAAATAGGGCGTTGTCACGTTGAGGTATTCACGACGCAAGAGCGCACAGGACGTACATTTGCTCAGGAATTGGACGGATCCAGGGTGAGCCCGGTGAAGGGCTCTGTCAAGTTGACGCAGTAGCGGGGGTAGAATGAAACGATGAAGAAAAGAAAGTCGCTTTATCACGGTCACCGCTTCCTTGCCATCGTCATCAGCTGCGCGGTTCGCTGGTTGTTACGTCTCGCGGTATTCGGGGTTCGGTATCGCGAGATATTCGAGGCGAGACGACGCTGATTGTCGCGGGCCAGTCGAGTAGAAGTCCTTGCTAATTGAACGCGAGATGCAAGAAGACGATACGTGCGTGGCATCGCGCGTTTGACGCACGGCACAACGAACGCAGCCCCGGCTGTTAAGCTCGGGGCTGCTGTGTCGTCAGAAGGGATCGTCGATGCGATGAGAGGGAGGTGGTTCGCGTGGCGGTGCCGTCCACGGTTCGTTGCAGCGACGGATCTGTTCGCCGTATGCCGCGCTGAACCACAGGAGCCAGTCGCCCAGCAGTCGCTGGATCTGCGCGGCGGCTTTATCCGTCAGTTCGGGTAGTGCAGGCGGTCGGGACATGATCTTCGGCGCCGTGCGAGACGCCTTCGGGTGTTTGCGGCGCCTGCTCACCGGAACTCCTCGATAGCCTGTTGCAGCAGTTCGTCGGGCAGATGGTTCAGGCCGCGGGGCACGGCCAGTTGCATGGCGGTGCGCAGGATGCGCCCGGCCTGTCGCGGCAAACCGCGTGAGGCCTGCCGCAACAGTTCGAGCCCGGAGTCGGCCAGCAGCGTATGCGTGCAGCCGGCGCTCTTCAGGGCGTGCGCAATCAGTTGCGCGAAGCGCTCGCGCTCGATTACGGGCTTGAGTTGCACACGCGCCTGGATACGACCGTACAGGGCGGCATACGGCGCGCGCTCGAGCGTGGTGGCCAGGCACGGATGCGCGGCCAGCCATACTGTGAGCAGGTTGCGTGAATCGAACGCGAAGTTGAGGAACGACGGGAAGTCACGGAAGAACTCGATGGGCAGGTTCTGCGCCTCGTCGATGATCCATACCACGAGCAACTGCTTGCCTTCGACGAGCTCGGTAATGCGCTGCTTGAGATCACGCCAGAGGTCAGCACGCCGGTAGCTGGGCTCCAGTCCGAGCGACCGGGCGAGCGAGCGGTATAGGTCGATGCGGCCGAACTCCGTTTCGGCCAGATAGATGACGTGATAGCGATGCGGATTGAGGCTGCGCGTGAGATGCCGTAGCGCTGCGGTCTTGCCCACGCCGGGCTCGCCAGCCAGCAGGCCAATACCGGGGCTGCCGAGGAGCCACTGGAAGCGCTCGGTGAGCTGGGCGAGTGCGCCGTCATCCCAGAGGTCCGTCGAATCCTTGTCCAGCGGCGCTGCGCGCAGGCCGAAGTGTTGCCGGTACATGCTCAGGCCTCCTGCCGGTAGTGACGCTGATGCACCAGTTCGAGCAGGTTCGGCCCCGGCGTGACGACATTCGTGATGGGCACGGCCCGCGGCCGCTGCCGCCGGCGCGTATTGTTGGCGACGGCGTCCAGCGCGGTGGCGGCGCCCAGCGCCTGGCCGGTCTGGCTCTCGACGCGAAGGACGGTGCCGGCGTGCGGATCTACCACGAGCAATACCGTCTGTCCGGTGAGCTCGTACGGGACCTCGAAGCGTTTGCCATTGAACGAGACGGTGCCATCGCGACGGACATGACGCGCGATGCGATGCAGGAACTGTTCGTCCAGTCGTGCGGCCAGCATACCGAGCTGCCGGATGCGCGGCAGGTCCTGCTGGTAGCGCGAGAGCGGCGTGTGTTCGCCAAGTGCGCTGTGTTTGCGGCGATGGTAGACCTGCTCAACCCATGCCCACAACCGCGCGTTCAGGTCCGCCATGTCACGGATATGTGTCGCGTCGAGTTCGGCGAGGAACCGCTCGCGTAACGTGCGGTGCCAGCGCTCGAGCTTGCCCTTGGCAAAAGCAGTCAACTGCACGCGATCTGACCGATGAAGCACAGTTATTCCGGGTCACGCATCCCTTCCATCCGTTGTATGGGCGAGAGTTCGCGCTTGCGGATCGGCGCAACACTTGGGGAGAAGACCGCGTCTACTTCCACGACGACCGCGGTGACCTGAAACGTATGCCGGCAGCCTGGACGAGCGCCGCGGCGCCCAATGCATTCGAGACGGTTTCGGCGGGGCGATCGCATTTCCGCATCGAAGATCTGTTGCAGTTGACCATGCTAATTGCGCGGTACAGAGAAACAAGCAGACAAGCCAAAAGGCGGGCAGGCAGGCGCAAGCTGTCAAGCAAATAATGCCATATGTGTAAAATAAATTATGCCATTTTCAGAAACCGATGTGCTTCGTCTCGGACCAGAATAAGTGTCTATCCGTTCTTCTACGGGGAGTGCCTGACGGAGTTCTCGAAAATCACCTTGACATCGGCTATATATGGGCATAATTTACATTACATATGACTCGTACACGAAAGCCCGATCCCAAACTCACTGCTCTCGAAGAGAGTGGCACGGTGAATCCGCGCCCTCATGACATCGATGATCCTGCCTTCATTGACAGCGACTTCTTCGATCCCCGGGATCTGGTTCAAGTCCGATACGAAATGCTGCGACGCGTACGCGTCGAAGGGCAAACCGTCGCGGATGCCGCCGCACACTTCGGAGTCAGCCGGCCGACCTTCTACAAGGCGCAGGCCGACTTCGAGCGCGATGGCCTGGCCGGTCTGCTGCCGGTCAAGCGCGGCCCACACGGACCTCACAAGATCACCGATGAGGTGATGCGCTTCATCGAAGAAGCGCGCGTGACTCACGCTGAGCCGGAAGTGCAGGAGCTGGTTGATCTGATTGCGGAACAGTTTGGCCTGGCGGTGCATCGACGCACCGTGGAACGCGCCCTGGCGCGTTTGAAAAAAAAACTACGGTAAATCCTCCCGTAACGGCGCGCGATACCCAGTCCCTGAGCCAAAGCTACGAGATCTTGCGGCAGGAGGCTCTCGAGCCCGGCGGAGGTGGTCCCACTCTGATGCGTGGCCGTGCGCTGTTCATGTTCAAAGGCATGGCGATCTGGATGAAGTCTGTGACCGAAGCGTTTCCGTTTAGTCCATTACCGGTTGCGCGCCCGAGTGGGCTGAACCTGCCTGCCGGTCTCGAACAGAATCTGGTCGCCGTCGTGGCGACGATGGCAATTGCGACAGCGGAGGTGATGGCATGACCGATCAGACGCACGCGAAAGTTCAGGCCCGGCATCTGAAGAGAAACGCCTACCTGTATGTCAGGCAGTCTACGTTGCGACAGCTGTTTGAGAATACCGAGAGCACCGAGCGCCAATACAACCTGCGACAACGCGCGATTGCGCTCGGATGGCGCACTGATCAGGTGGTCGTCATCGACTCGGACCTCGGACTGTCTGGCGCGTCCTCGGTTGATCGCCAGGGGTTCCAGCGCCTGGTCGCTGAGGTGAGCCTGGGCCGCGCCGGAATTGTGATGGGGCTCGAAGTGTCGCGCATGGCGCGCAACTCCACCGACTGGCATCGGCTACTAGAAATTTGCGCACTGGCCGACTGTCTGATCCTTGACGAGGATGGCGTCTACGATCCCGCGCACTTCAATGACCGATTGCTGCTTGGCCTGAAGGGCACGATGAGCGAGGCTGAATTGCACGTCATGCGGGCACGACTGCGCGGCGGCATCCTCAATAAGGCACGTCGCGGCGAGCTGGAGACGCGCTTGCCCATCGGCTTTGTCTACGACACCGAATCGCGCGTTCGTCTGGATCCCGACGCACGTATCCAGGAAAGCATCCGTCATCTCTTCCGCACGTTTCGGCGCACCGGTTCGGCCACTGCAACCGTCAAGGCCTTTCGTGAGCAGGGCCTTCTGTTCCCGCATCGGGTCCATCACGGAGTTCGCAAAGATGATGTGCTGTGGAGCGAGCTCGAGCACTCACGCGTACTGTGGGTTCTGCATCATCCGCGGTACGCAGGTGCGTACTGCTTCGGGCGCACGCGCTATCGAAACCATCCCGATGGGCAGAAAGTCTCCGCCCGGCTGCCCTCTGCGGAATGGCTGTCGCTGATTCCCGACGCCCACGAGGCTTATGTGAGCTGGGAAGAGTTTGAACAGAATGTTCAGGTGTTGCGCGAGAATGCTCACGCACTGGGCATCGATCGGGAAAGAGGGGCACCACGTGAGGGCCCGGCGCTGTTGCAGGGCCTGGCGATATGTGCCAGATGCGGTGAGCGGATGACAGTGCGCTATCACGTCAAGGGGCACACACAGGGTGCCGGACTACATGTGCCAGCGCCACGGCGTCAAACATGGGCGGCCGGTGTGCCAGCATGTTCACGGTGGCGAGCTTGACAAGGCCATCGGCAGGCTGCTCGGGGAGACAGTCACGCCGGTCACGCTTGAAGTCGCGCCTGCGGTACAGGAAGAACTCGAGAGCCGTTCTGACGAGCGCGACCGACTGCACCGCCGGGGAGTTCGNACGAGCACGCTACGAGGCCGATCTGGCGCGGCGCCGCTATATGCAAGTGGATCCAGCGAATCGATTGGTCGCGGACTCGCTTGAATCGGAATGGAATCAGGCGCTACGCGCTCTTACCGAAGCTCAGGATCACTACGAAAAGCAGCGCGAAGCTGATCGCGCAGGACTTAACGATAAACAGCGTGCGAACATCATGACACTCGCCAGAGACTTCCCTCGTCTATGGAACGATCCGCGCACACCGGATCGCGAGCGAAAGCGCATGGCGCGACTGCTCATCGCCGACGCGACTTTGCTCAAGGGTGCAGACATCTGCGTTCAGATACGCTTTAATGGCGGCGCCACGCATACGCTACATGTGCCGCTGTCCAAGCCGGCGTGGATATTGCGGCAAACCCCTCGCGCAGTCATTGCCGAAATGGACCGGCTTCTCAACGAGTACACCGAGAGTGAAACGGCAGAGCAGCTTAACCGTCAGGGGCTCGCCTCCGGCTGGGGCAAGCGGTTTACTTCCAGAATGATCACGCGGCTTCGACTATCCCACAAGCTACCCAGTCATCATGACAGGCTGCGCGCACGCGGAATGCTCACCCTGGACGAGATCGCAGAGCGGTTGAACGTGATGCCGACGACAATCAAGACATGGCGTCGTGCAGGCCTGCTTATAGCGCATCGCTACGACGACAAGGGCGGCTATCTCTTCGAACCGCCCGGCGCCGAAGCGCCGGTGAAATTCCAGCACCAGGGAAAGACCCGTGGCCGACGCTCGGCCGCATAAACACCAACTCAACCGACCTATGAGGTGCACTATGCAGCGCAGCCCTTGCCTTCGGGTGCATAGGGCCGGCAATGCACGAGCCGGATCGCCAGCTGCGCGCAGATGCCCTGCAGCGTTGAGGCGCGATAGGCGGCGCCGTTATCGACGACGAGCGTCTTCGGCACACGACGCCTGAGCAGCGCCTGTTTGAGCACGCCCTCGATGTCCAGCGCCGTCTCCGAGGTACAGAACGCGCTGTGGGCGATGAGCCGTGAGGCGTCGTCCATCAACGACACAATGTACGTCTTCGTGCGCTGGCCGCCGAAGGACAGTGTCGGGCCGTGCAGCACATCGCCGTACCAGATCGAACCGGCATACTCGGCCTCAAAGCTGCGCTTCTCCTCGGGCACGACATCGGGGCCAGCAATGCGCGAGATGCCGTGCGCCTTGAGCAGACGGTGTACCGCGCAGCGCGAGAGCGTGTCGTGCGGCACGATGCCGGCCGCCTCCAGCAACAGCCGGATCTGGCGGATCGAGCGTCGCGGGTTCTCGCGTTTGGCCGCGAGCACGGCGGTCTGTACAGGCTCGGGCAGCTTCGAGCGGCCGATGTCCGTGCGGGCGCGATCGGCAAGTCCCGTCAGCCCCTCACGTCGCCATGCGTAGTACCACTTGAGCAGCGTCTTCTCGCTGATATGCCGTCGGCGCGAGCCTGGGATGGCGTATTCCTGCTGCGCGAGCTGTTGCACGATCTGCAGCAGCTCGCCGCGGCCCAACCGTTCGCGGCTGACGAGCGGACCGAGCACCGACAGGCGAAACAGCGCCTTCGGATCGACTTCGATCATACGTTCTCCTTCGAGAGTTGAGGGAACCCGTATGAAACCGCCAATGCGCGACGCCGGGCAGTGAGCAGACTGTGTGGGGTGCCCGTTACAGCACGAACAGCGCCGTCGCGCAACGCACGGGCATCAGTCGATCACGGGACAGCAACGCCGTCGTCATCGAGCCATCCCATTGCCTCGCACAAGGGCATCAGCTGGAAACAGGCAAGCCAGAAACCGGTGCGATCGGCACTGCGTCCGAGCGATGCGAACCGGCTGCGCAGATGGAAAGAGAAGTTCTCGTTCTGCGTGGCCAGCCAACGCCACCAGCGACGCACCGTGTGATAGCCGAGCGCGAAGATCGCGGCCGTGCGGCGCAGCGACCCCCGCAGCCCTTTCCGGTGCCGCATTTGCGCGGGCAGCCTCCGGCTGGTCGGGCTTCTTCTCGCCCGACGCCGCCTCGACCGTGTTGGTACGCGCGGCATCGTCATTCTGTCGCGCTCGCCCGCGGCAATACGCATCGCTTCGGGCGCCGACTGCGGCGTGGCACGATCCTGCGCATCCGGCCGGAATCCACGTGTCGGGATGCCCGCGAGTTCGGCCGCAATCCACGCCTGCCGGCGGAATTCGTCGGTGCCCTTCACTTGCAACTCGCCCCAGTTCTTGGCCTGCGCGACAGCCATTCATCACGCATCGTCCGCCTTGAACGGCTGTCGTTCGCGTCCCAGCCACCGACACCACTTGTATCAGACACGGCTACACGCGCAGCTGTATGCACCCCACCGTTCGCCCGCCAGATGAATGGCTGGTTGCGTGACTACGAGGTGTCGATCCTGAGCGTGCACATCCTCGCGATGCTCGTCCGACCTTCACACTGAGCGCAACATGGAACTTGTCGAGCGGGATCACCCCGGGACGGTGAGGCGACATCTTAGTGCTGACGAAGCTGCAGCTGTGCGGCGGTTCTGCGGCGACGGACAGCAAGTGCGGCCTGAGGACGTCAGACTCGTGGAAGCCGTGCTCGAAGAGATGCACGACGGACGACATGTGCGTCTGTGGCTCGAGTGCGACTGCGTCAGAGCACCCTGTGGCCGGCCGCGGTTGACCGCCCGGGTGCGTGAAGACGGCCCGCGTCATTTCGTGCGCATGCACCAGTACGGCGAGCACCACTGCGCACTGGCGTCGTTCCGGCAGACACCGGAGCCGGAAAACGTTGGGCCGGCCGGTGATTGCGCGCGGCCAGGCCAGCACAATCCGCTCAGACCGGTGGCCGACGCGCTTGACTATCTGGACCTGCATGAAGGTGCGGCACGGCCGGGCGGCTCGACGGGATCAGGGGGCGGCGTTGGCGAAAGGGGCCGCCGCCTGCCGCGGCTCGGACGCATCCTGCACACGCTTCTTGAGGACGCCGACTTCCCTCGGCTGCACGTCGACGCGTTAAATGACAAGTCCAGATCGTGGGAGCGGCTCGAGGCATATGCAGCAGATCAGGCGCTGAGCCCGCAGCTATCACTCTCGCAGATACTCTATTTGGGCTCGCTTCAGGAAACAGAAAATAGAGCACGCTAAGCGGATGAAACCCGCAGCTTGGGTTCCCGCCTATGGTGCGGCGAACGCCTCGTCCATCTGCCGGTAGCGTTTGATTTCGTCGCCCTGGAGATAGATCGAGGTTGTCGCAATCGAGGCGTGCCGAAGGTTGTCGCGTACCGCCGTCAACTCCGCGCCGCGGGCGAGTGCATGCGTGGCGTGCGTATGCCGTGTCCAGTGGGGACTGGCGCGTCGCAACTTTTCGGCCAGCACGGGATGATCGGTGCCGATGACATCGGCGGCCAGATGAAAAAATCGACGCAACACATACCACAGTCGGGAACGGGTGATGGCTGTTGCGCCTTCCTCGTCAACGCTTGCCAGTAACGGGGTCTTTGGATCCCAGCGCTGCGGCGTCACCGGCAGGTGCCTCTGGACAAGATACTGCTCGAGTGCGGTTCGGGCGAGTGACGGCAACGCTACCTTGCCAGCCTTGCCGCCTTTACCGACGAGGTTGAGCCAATGGGCGCCGTCTGCACCCGTACGAATGTCCCCAAGTCTCGCGCCAATGAATTCGCTTGCCCGCAGGGCTGTCGCGGACGAGAAGTCGAGCAGGAAGCGCAATCGCTGTGCGGCCAGTGTTCCCCAACCATAGGACCACTCCAGTCCGTTGGCGATCGTGCGAACCAGCCCCCATTCGCCTTCGGTGAAGCCGCGTGACGTGTCGAGCGGTTTCACGCGTGTCTTGCCTCGGACGTTGATGCCGGCAAACGGGTTGGTGAGCACATAGCGCTGTTCGATGAGCCAGCGAAACAGCGCGCCGAGAACGGAAAGCGCGTAGGCGGTCGAGCGCGCCGACAGGTTGCCGGCGAACGGACGCCACTCGGGAGCGCTACGCGGTCGTGGCGGTCCGATCCAGCGCTCGCGCGGCTGCGGGTGCCGAAGGAAACTGCGGTATGCAATGGCGTCCTCGGTCGTGAGTGAGGACAGCGCCCGCCCGCGCTCGACGATGGCCCACAGGATCAGGCGCTCGGCTTCCTTGCGGTATGCACTTTGCGTGGCGATGGTTTCGTGCAGGGCAAGCCATGCCTGTACCGCTTCGTAATCGTTGTTTGCGTCGAGCGCGCAGGCCTGCCGGGGCGCGCGGAAGCTGCCGTGCGAACCATCGACCTCATGGGGTATCCGTAACCGTTCCCAGGGAACAACAACGCTGGGGATGCTTACCGCAACCAGCGCCCGGGCGCGCTCCGTTAGCTGGGGTGGGCCTCAAAAAACGCCTCGATCTGACGGGCGCTTGTCTGGCCCAGCCCCGGCACTACGCTCCACCAGCGGCGGCGGGGCACGCGAACCGTCAGGTCAGCGAGAGTCGCAATGCCATACGCACGCAGCGCGCGCACAGCGCGGGGTGCGAGCCAAAGGCCGATGTCATCGGCGATTTTCGGTTGCGGTGCGGGCAGCGTACGCAGGATGTCAATCGCGTGCGCGATTGCACCTGCCCGCTCGATCCGTTCACCGACAGGGTGCTGGAACAGATCGGCCAGATCGGTGCGCTGGCGTTCTAGGGCAATGCTAACAAACTCACGGCGGATGGCGCCGATGATGCCGCGCGCCGATTCACCCGGCGCCCGGACGTGGGGCAGGTAGCGGTCCACGGCGGCCCGCGAGGACAGGCCAGCATACCAGCCGCGCAGCGCCGCAAGTCGGTCAGCATCCGGAAACGCTGACGGTTCGGCCGGGATGGAATGCGAGGTGTGCAGGGACTGACGCGTTTTCATGTTTGACAGTTTATCGTCTAAAACTTGTGTCATTGCCAGATTCAAATGCCCGCTTTCCAGCCAGATTCAAATGTCCTCGTTTGGAGGGATTAGGGTCCGTATCTGATGGGTTTGTCCTCACGTAGTGTCGAAGGATGGGGCCTGAACGGGCAGGGCCCTGACGTCTGCTGCGAGATCCCTTGCAGACCGACGGCCAGGTTTGCGTGACTGAACTGGCCCCTTTCTTTGTTGCGCCAGATCTACGATCACCTGTTCAACATCGGCCTGCGTAAATTCACGTTGCTTCTGTTTGCCTGGCGAAGTGCCTTGAGCCCGGGTTTCGGCACCCCGGTGAGTCCGTGAGGGCGCCTTGCCAATGCGCCGGTTATCGCGCTGCGCCTGGATCGCCTGCGACACCTGAAGGACGTGAGCCAGACGCTTGTGTTCAACGATCGCGCCCTGATCGATTTCAGCAAGCCGGTCATATTGCCGGCAGGTCAGTAGGCGTCCATCGGCCCTCAGCTCGATACGGCCATCCGGATACTCCCAGACCTCAATGTACCGGTCGATCAGCCTGCGGTGCTCAGGCGTGTCATCCAGCAGGTACAGCACGCGGTCGTACTGCACCGTGAGCGCCTTCGTGACCTTGCGCGGCTCGCGCCACGTGAGTACCAGATCCAGACTCTCGTCAGCCCGTAACGGCCAGTGTGCATCGAACGCGCTGCGCGGCGGCTTCGCGAATCGCGCGTTGTAGGCGGCCATGAAGCAAGCGGTTTCATTGTGCAATTTTGGCTGAAGTCAGCCAAAGCCCCGTTCCACAAGGCTTTGTGCGATCTGGCGCGATGCCATTCTAGTCCATCCGGCAGCTAGTGACGTCAAAACGCGCTCTTTCGGTCGCTCACTGTCGACCTTCCAAGCTTACAACCCAATCACCGCTGCGCGCCGTCGCGCGCCTATACTCTCAACAGCGCACAGCCCGATCTCGTCGGGAACCCGTCGTGCTCGACCACTGTGCGAACCCTGGTGGGAGGACGCCATGTGCTATCAGAAACCCGTTGAACTGCTGGACAATCTCCTCGAAGCGGTGCCGCTGGCGCCTAACGATCGCGGCTTTACTGCGATGGACGACTCTCGCGTACTGCGTGCGGAACGCGTCTGGCCAATGCCTCATGCCGACCCTCTTCGGTCAGTCGCAACTAGATAATGAGCGGCAGCTTTTCCAAATCGGAATCACGCTGGCCAAAATGGTAGCCCTCTAATTCACAGCTCACTATTCGCGCATAGGATGGTTCCTTTCTTGGAGTTCCTTTCTTGGAGGTCCGTATGTCACGAATCCTTGCAATCGATCATGTTGCTATCACCGTAGCTGACCTCGCGGGAAGCTGTGCATTTTACGATGACCTTTTCGGGACAGAAGTCGTCGCCGAGCATGTCATAGACGGCCGGGTGCTCGTGCGCCAACTTGCAATCGGCGGCGCGGTCCTGAGCATTCATCAAAAAGGCAACGGGGTCGATTTGGTCGCCGAGCGCCCAACGGTAGGGGCGGCCGACATATGCCTCCGCTGGAATGGCTCGGTGAGTGAAATGCTCGACCTGCTCGAAGGAAAAAACGTCAACATCCTTGAAGGTCCGGTTGCACGGATGACGGCCGATAGACAGCCAGGTCAATCAGTGTTCTTTCGCGATATCGACGGCAATCTTCTAGAACTGATGGCCGCTGACAAAGCAAGCGGGCGATAGCCCAGCAACCACAAAGCAGTCATTCGACTGCAAGGTATAGAGGACCGCTGCTGGCCGAATTCTGCCTCATGAGCCCGACGACTCCGCACAACACCACCAACGAGCATGCAAAAGGCATATTGGTCCTGGAGCGGCCCTTCGAATTGCCACTGATCACTTCTTATCCGGGGTAAATCTGAAGACAGGTGGCGCATGGCGCAATATACGCCCCCTCCGCACTCGCGACCACAATATGGGCCGGTATGCTTTCGGCGAAAATCGTTTCCGGAAAGGGAATGACGCTTATCTCTTTGAGAGTGACCTTTCTCAAATACAGCCTGCATGCTTCAGCTATTCGAGGCGCCAAGCCGTTCTAGATCGGCAATCAGCCCGGGCCCGGTCGGAGTCCAGCCGAGCGTCCTCCGCGTCTTTTCGCTTGATGCCACAAGGTCGCGGCTAGCGAACATTGCCAGCCAACCAAAGTGCGTCGAAGCTTCTCCCGCGGATATGGATCTTGTGGGCACTTTCAGCCCGCGGCCGATGGCTTCGGCAATATTCAGCATCAGCACGCCTTCTTCAGCCACCGCATGATATTTCGCGCCCGCTTCGTTCTTTTCCAGCGCCAACCGGTAAAGACGGGCGACATCCGAGATGTGTGCCGCTGCCCAGCGGTTGCGTCCTTCCCCGACATAGGCTGACACGCCTTTCTCGCGCGCCACAGCAACAGCGTAAGCCAGAAGCCCTTGCCGCATTGTGTTGTGAACTTGGGGAAGCCGCACCACCGAGGCGCGCACGCCTCCCAGTGATAGCGCCGTCTGCTCGGAGACGCGGGGAAAGGGGAAATCTGGCGGCACGTCATCGTACTCGGTCGCGACCTGGCCCGGCCCGGCTAATCCTGCCGTCCCCGACGTGGCAATCAGAAGCCGATCTGAGCCAGCGAGGACTGAGCCCAAAGCTTCGATCGCGCGGCGATCGACCTCGCAAGACCTTGCAAAGTTGGACCAGTCGTGAATAAAGCCCAAGTGAATGACGGCATCGGCCGCCGCTGCGCCCCTCCGAAGGCTTTCGAGGTCTTCAAGCGAACCGCGATGTACGTCTGCTCCAATAGCTGCCAGGGCTTTTTCTCCCTCGTCTGAACGAGCCATGCCGAGAACCTTATCTCCCGCAGCAATCAGTTCCTTAACGGTGGGAATGCCGATAAATCCGGTGGCGCCGGTGATGAAAACGCGCATGAACCTGTCTCCAACTTTCGCTGGAGACAAGTCTCAGCTTTGCGAGTGTTCCGGTAAAGTAGTGACATTATCATGGTAAGACTACAAACAGCATGAAGTCGCGCCAGGACAACGAAAACCTCCTCGCCGCCTATTTGCGGGACCGGCGGATGAAGCTTGATCCCGCAGTACTCGGCTTTCCCGCAGAGCGCCGGCGGACGCCTGGGCTGCGCCGTGAGGAAGTGGCGCAGCGCGCCAATATCAGCCCCACCTGGTACACGTGGCTCGCACAAGGTCGCGGCGGTGCCCCCTCGGCCGATGTGCTCGATCGAATATCGCGGGCCCTGATGCTGACGGATGTCGAGCGCGAGCACCTTTTTCTAGTTGGCCTCGGGCGGCCGCCCGAAGCCCGCTACCAAGAGAAGGAAGGTGTCACGCCTCGGCTGCAGCGTGTCCTCGACGCCTTGGACCCCAGCCCCGCCCTCATTCGCACTGCCACCTGAAACGTCCTTGCCTGGAATCGGGCGGCCACTGTCATGTTGGGCGACTATGGCTCCCTGCCGCCAAACCAACGCAATGTGCTGCGCACTATTTTCCTTGATCCGCGTGCGCGCGCCGTGCAGTATGACTGGGAGAGCGTCGCGCGCCACATCATCGGTGCATTCCGGGTCGATGCCGCGCGTGCGGGAGCGGCAACGGAGGTGGCGCCTCTTGTTGATGAGCTGTGCCGGCTCAGTCCCGAGTTCAAGGTGATGTGGCGCGACAACGAGGTTCGAGAGGTCCACGGCGAGGTCATCAAGCGCATCCGCCATCCGGTGCTCGGCCCGCTCGCCTTCGAATATTCGACCTTCTCCGTCGACGGCCGGACTGATCTCAGCATGTATCCCGCGACGCCGGAGGATGCGAAGACGATCGCGTCCCAGATCAGCTTGCTGTCAAACCGACTACCGTCGGCCGACATGCGAGGGCCGTAGTGGCGCTCGCAATAACGCAGGTTCAGGCATTCGAAGCTCGATTCCCGAGAGTCTCTCAGGACCCTGCAGGCACCGAATATGGCAAGCGGCTGTGGACACCAACGCTCGGCTTGCGAACGGCCGTTCGGGGCCGGCTAGCGCCCGACGACCAAGCCTGGCGATCGCCGCGGGCGCGGCTTTTCATGCAAGCGGCATAGAGCGACCGGAAGCGGAAATTCGCGGCGCTCCGAAGCGGACGGTCAATTCCTCTTCGATTCCGCACAACCCGTGGACGGCGCTCAGGTGTGCGCAAGGATATTGACCAGTTTCTCGAATGGGTCGCGAACGAAGAACCGACGGACGCCCCAAGGTTCGTCGACCGGACCATATTCGATGGCAAAGCCCGCAGCCTTCATGCGTTCAAGTGCTGCGTCCACATCGTCTACTTCAATCGATAGGTCCGGTACTGGCGTGCCGGAACCTCCCTCTGCGGCGAAGCTCACCTGAATGGTCATCTCGGTCTGAGAACCATAGGTCTGGATCCACCCGTGGTCCATCAAAAGCTCGAGGCCGAGGATATCTCGATAGAACGCCCGGGCCCGATCAAGATCGAGCGCCTTGAAGTTGGCAACTACCCGTTTGACTTGCACGTTTGGCTCCTTCCAACTTGGGACGGGGCTGCTGCGCCCCAACCGGGCGGTGGAATCGAGGGGCCGCTCATGGCCGAATTCTGCCTCATGAGCTCGACGACTCCGCACAACACCACCAACGAGCATGCAAAAGGCATATTGGTCCTGGAGCGGCCCTTCGAATTGCCACTGATCACTTCTTATCCGGGGTAAATCTGAAGACAGGTGGCGCATGGCGCAATATACGCCCCGTCCGCACTCGCGACCACAATATGGGCCGGTATGCTTTCGGCGAAAATCGTTTCCGGAAAGGGAATGACGCTTATCTCTTTGAGAGTGACCTTTCTCAAATACATGTTCGAGACAATCTTCTTCTCGGCGCAGCCTTTATTGAAGCTCGCTTTCCCGACGATATCAGTGGACACTTTTCGAGAAAGATCGAATTTCACGCCAGTGTACGCCTCGAGGCCTCTACCAAGTCGAAAGTGCCCGTCCAACGCCGACCCGCCTGCTTCGTCAAGCATCTGCGTCATGACAGCCTTTTGCAAGGCGGGGGATAGCCCGAGATAATGATACTTATCCGAGCCGATCGCAACGGCAATCACGCCCGCCGCTGAGATCGCGTTTTCTTTGAAAAAATCCGCAACTTTTTCGGCTAGTGCGTAGGTTTCTTCTGTGGGACCTGGATAGTTGCCATAATATTTTTTGGTTAGTTCTATTGCTGTTTTGAAGCTCATATCCTTCTCCCCGAGAGCAGTGACAGGGGCAATGATTCAAGATAGCACATCTTTGAAGACCTGCTGGTTCTTGAGTGCCGACGATCGGCTGGAAGCGGATGAGACTTGCCCGCCGACCAAGCGCGACGATCGTCACGGGCGTGTCCTCTCAACCTTCACCGATGCTCACGAGCGGCGCATAGTGCGATCTGAGAGGCCGACTTTTCGGCTGCCGGTCCGGTTGCGCAGGAAAGGGAGTTTTTCAACGCATTACGAGTGGATCTGTCATACGCTGGGCGCATCCATCGACAGCATGTCGACTTTGCTGACGTTCAGTGAACGACAGTGGTGATGCGCTATGGGTTGGCCACGCGATACCAAACAATTTCACCACAACTTGCTATCGCCATAAGAAGGATTATGACGATAGAACGAATTACACTGCGCTTTCCTGAACCGTCAATCCGGTGGAATCAGTGCCGCAAACCCTGTCGGCACCATCCCCGCCCCTTGCCGAGCCAACCATGCCACGACGTTCCATTCTCTCGCCTGCCGAGCGCGACAGTCTCTTCTCGTTTCCGGAGAGCCATGATGAGATCATCCGCCACTACACATTCAACGAAGCGGAACTCTCGCTGATCGGCCAGCACCGGGGCCCGGCCAACCGTCTGGGTTTCGCCGTCCAACTCTGCTGCATGCGCTATCCGGGGATTATCCTAGGCGCAGGCGTCGAACCGCCGCCTGCGCTGCTGGAGTACGTTGCCGGGCAGCTCAGCATAGAACCGATGCTCTGGAAAGAGTATGCAAGGCGGGACCAGACGCGTCGCGAACATCTGCTCGAACTGCAGGCCGCGCTGCAGTTGCGATTGCTCACAGTGCGTGACTACCGTCCGGCCGTGCAGGCCATTGTTGATCTGGCGATGCAGACCGACAAAGGCCTGGTGCTCGCGCAGGCGCTGGTCGGATACCTGCGCCAACAGGCAATCCTGCTGCCCGGCGCGAACGTGATTGAGCGGATCTGCGCGGAGGCCGTCACCCGCGCGACCCGCCGCATCTACGATGTTCTTACGTTATCACTGTCGGATGAGCACCGGACAAGACTCGACCAGCTATTGACGCGCCGTGATGACGGCCGCATGACATGGCTCGCATGGCTGCGGCTGCCGCCGGGGAAGGCGAGTTCACGCCAGATGCTCAAGCATATCGACCGCCTCAAAATCCTCCACGCCATTGACCTGCCCGCGGGCCTCGACCGGATGGTGCACCGGAACCGTCTGCTCAAGATCGCCCGCGAAGGCGCGCAGATGACGCCGGCCGACCTGGCCAGATTCGAAAAGCAACGCCGTCATGCCACCCTGGTGGCCATCGTGATCGAAGCTACGGCGACGGTCACTGACGAGATCGTTGATCTGCACGACCGCATCATCGGACGGCTCTTCAATGCCGCGAAAAAGAAGCATCAGGAGCAGTTTCATCGTTCGGGAAAAGCCATCAACGACAAGGTGAGACTGTACGGGAAGCTGGGCCGGGCTCTGCTGGAAGCCAAGGAAAACGGCGGCGACGCGTTCAAGGCGATCGAATCCGTCATGTCGTGGGAGGCGTTCACGAAAAGCGTCAGCGAAGCCGAGCAGCTTGCCCAGCCCGAAGCGTTCGATTTTCTGCATCAGATCGGGGATCATTATGCGACACTGCGCCGGTACGCCCCGGCCTTCCTGGACATCCTGAAATTACGTGCTGCTCCTGCGGCGACGGATGTGCTTGACGCCGTCGATACGATCCGCGCCATGGACAACGACGGAGTGCGAAAAATGCCTGCTGACGCGCCCACCGCCTTCGTCAAGCCACGCTGGAAACCACTCGTGATGCCCGGCAGCGGTATCGATCGCCGTTACTACGAACTGTGCGCGCTCGCCGCGCTGAGGAACGCGCTACGCTCAGGCGACATCTGGGTGCAGGGCTCACGCCAGTTCCGGGACTTTGACGACTACCTCCTGCCGACAGTGAATTTCCAAGCGATCATGCAGGGCAATGTCTTGCCGCTGCCGATCATCGCTGATTGCGACCGTTACCTGAAGGAGCGGCGGCAGTTGCTAGAGCAGCGACTGGCAACCGTCAACCGCCTCGCCGCCGATAACGGGCTGCCCGATGCGATCATCACGGAATCGGGCCTGAAAATGACGCCGCTCGATGCCGCGGTACCCGAGGCGGCCCAGGCACTCATTGACCAGACATCGGTCATGCTGCCGCGCGTGAAAATCACCGAGTTGCTGATGGAGGTTGATGCGTGGACCGATTTCACCCGCCACTTTACGCACCTGAAGACCGGTGAGACAGCGAAAGACAAGACTCTGCTGCTCACGACGCTCCTGGCCGACGCGATCAACCTCGGACTGACGAAGATGGCGGAGGCCTGCCCCGGTACCACCTACGCGAAACTGTCGTGGCTGCAGGCGTGGCACATCCGGACGAAACCTACTCACAGGCGCTGGCTGAACTCGTCAACGCATAGTTCGCCCATCCGTTCGCCGCCCACCGGGGCGACGGAAGCACCTCGTCATCCGATGGGCAGCGCTTCCGTGCGGGCAGCAAGGCCGAGAGCACGGGACACGCGAATCCGAAATACGGCGCCGAGCCCGGACGCATGTTCTACACGCACATCTCCGACCAGTACGCGCTGTTCTATCCGAACCTCGTGAACGTCGGTGTGCGCGATTCGACCTATGTACTCGACGGACTGCTGTATCACGAGTCAGATCTGCGCATCCAGGAACATTACACTGACACCAACGGATTTACCGATCACGTCTTTGCGCTGATGCATCTGCTTGGTTTCCGGTTTGCGCCACGGATCCGTGATCTCAGCGATATGAAGCTGTATGTGCCAGGCAATCCTAAGGATTATCCTGCGCTTGCCTCAATGATCGGCGACACGTACAACGAAAAGCACATCCGGAGGAACTGGGACGAGGTTCTCCGTCTGGCGACGTCGATCCGGCAGGGCACCGTCACGGCTTCGCTGATGCTGCGCAAGCTTGGCAGCTATCCGCGACAGAACGGACTCGCTGTCGCACTGCGGGAAATCGGCCGCACCGAGCGCACGCTCTTTATTCTCGACTGGCTTCAGAACGTCGAACTGCGCCGACGCGTTCATGCCGGCTTGAACAAGGGCGAGGCCCGCAATGCGCTTGCGCGCTCGGTGTTCTTCTACCGCCTCGGTGAAATCCGCGATCGTAGCTTTGAGGCGCAGCGTTATCGCGCCAGCGGTCTGAATCTGGTCACCGCCGCGATCGTGCTGTGGAACACCGTCTACCTCGAGCGGGCTGTACAGACCATGCACGCCCGTGGTGTACCGGCCGACGCTACGCTGCTGCCGTATCTGTCACCGCTTGGCTGGGAACACATCAACCTGATGGGCGACTATGTCTGGCAACAAGATCGCAAGCTTCAGGCCGGCAAGTTCAGGGCGCTGCGGCCGCTGCCGGGGACAGAGCCGCGCATTCGGCGCCCCTCGTGAACTGCCACAGGGGCGATCGATCCTGCCGCCATACCCGACGAGCTCAACATCGTATAATCATCGGCTATAGCCGCCTCGACCTCGCGAAGAGAAAATCTGCCGTGAATAACCTGACGTCCCAACAACCGCTTGCCGACGACGATTTCGCCCGTCTCGCCGGGTTTCTCGACTCCATCGGCGATGCAGCGATGAACATCGAAACGCTCGACGGCTATTTCGTCGCGTTGATTTGCGGGCCAGACATCGTGTTTCCCAGCGAGTATCTGCCGCAGATCTGGGGGGAAGATTTTTCGTTTGAAAGTGACGGACAGGCCACAGAAATCGTCGAGCTGCTCATGCGTCACTGGAACACGATCAGCACGGAATTGCAGCAAACGCTGCATGAGCCGAACGTGTACCTGCCTGTGTTGCTCGAGCGAGAGGATGGTGTTGCCCCGGCCAACGACTGGGCACACGGCTTCATGCGCGGCGTACAGATGCGTCCCGCGAGCTGGGGTGAGCTGATCCATGACGAGGACCACGGTGGACCGATGATCCCGATCATGATGCTGCATCATGAGCACAATCCCGACCCGCAGATGCGGCCACCACAGATCCCGGCAGAAAAGCGCGAGGAACTGCTGGAAACGATGATCGCCGGACTGACCCATATCTACCGTTACTTCGAGCCGCATCGGCGGGCACTGGCGCACATCCCGGCGCGTATGCCCATGCGCCGAGAAGAACCGAAGATCGGGCGCAACGAGCCGTGCCCGTGCGGTAGTGGCCACAAGTACAAGCATTGCTGCATGGCTAGTTCGCCGTTTCACTGATCAGGCAGCACAGCAACGGAGACACGCAATGCCCCAGATTCCAGATGATGCAGATCTTCCCCTGAACGCCAACGGCCCAGCGTACACGTCGCGACAGGATCGTGACGGCATACCGCTGTCGTATGTCGGCGAGAAACTTGGGCTTGCCATCGAGGATCTGCATCGCCATGCCCGACGCTGTCAGGGGGAACGTGATGATTTGCGCTGCACCATGTATCACCTTCTCGTGGCATACCTGGGACTACGGCAGCAGCGAGAAACTGGACACGTGGCTGCGCCTGATCGAGCGGGAGGGCGATGTTCTTGGGCTCGCCGAACTGGGCAACTGACGCATACGGATCGCGAATCCCATGAAGCCAACCTTTCGCGGCGAGCGGGTGCCAGCCGCCATGCAAGACCGGTATGACGAGATCATTGCGCTTACCGACGCCTTTTGTGCGCAACACCTGACGGATGAATACCGCGACCTCTGCCGACGTCTCGTTGCCACCCTGTGCCGCAAGCGGCCATCGCCACTGGTTACCGGTCCTGCGCGCTCCTGGGCCTGCGGCGTGGCCTACGCGATCGGGAGAGTCAACTTCCTTTTCGACAAGTCCCAGAAACCCCACATGCGCGCCGATGCACTGTGCCAGCATTTCGGGCTAAGCGCCCAGACCGGTTCGGCCCGCTCAGGAGCAATTCTGAACCTTCTGAAGGTCGGCCAGCTCGATCCTCGCTGGTCACTTCCCAGTCAGCTCGACAGAAATCCGCTCGTCTGGCTTATCGAAATGGCATGATCGTCGACGCGCGCCGCATCCCGCGCAATTTGCAGGAAGAAGCCTTCCGGCTGGGTGTCATCCCGTTCGTTACAGGCGAAGAACGCTAGTTCGCGCGAAATCCCGAGCCCCGTTTGTACTTCACTTGCGACGCTGCGACGCAGCAATTTCCCTTTGCGCTTGGTCGGGTTCGCCGCCCCTGGCTCAGACTAAACGAATGAAAGGGACTTCCCCGTCCCGAGGCTGCGGCGGAAGCCGCGAATCGGCATCAACGTGCCATGATGAAGTTCTCGACCTTCACCAACACCAACAAGAGGGGAAGTCCATGTCTATTGTGACCATCGGAATCGACCTTGCCAAGAATGTCTTCGCCGTACACGGCGTGAACGAAGCCGGCAAACCAACGCTGGTCAAGCCGCGGGTCTCACGGGATCAGCTGGTGACCTTGATCGCGCAATTACCGCCGTGTCTGATCGGCATGGAAGCGTGTTCCGGTGCACATCATTGGGCCCGCGCGTTCCAGCAGCACGGCCATACTGTCAAACTGATGGCACCCAAACTCGTTGCGCCTTATCGCATGTCGGGCAAGCGCGGCAAGAATGACGCAGCGGATGCTGCTGCGATCTACGAAGCGGTGACGCGACCGAGCATGCGTTTCGTGCCGCTGAAAGACGAACATCAACAGGCGACGCTTTGCCTGCACCGAACCCGGCAGGGGTTCGTCGAAGAGCGGACTGCGATCTACAACCGGATGCGCGGGCTGCTTGCCGAATTCGGCGTCGTACTGCCGCAGAGCCCGGAGCGCTTGCGACGAGAGATCACGCCCCATCTGGATGCGTTGCCGGGCTGGGCACGACGTTGCATCAGCGATTTGCTCGAGCACGCCGGCAACGTTGAGGACCGGCTCGTGGAATACGACCGCGCGATCGGCGAAATCGCACGCAACGACGATCGCAGCTAGCGACTCATGCAACTACGCGGCATTGGTCCGACCACCGCGAGCGCACTGCTCGCAAGCATCGGTGCCGGGCGTGATTTCAGGAATGGCCGCCAGGTTGCAGCCTGGCTCGGACTCACGCCGGGTCAATACAGCAGTGGCGGCAAAGCGCGGCTTGGCGGCATCACCAAGGCGGGCGACGCTTACCTTCGCTATCTGCTGGTGAACGGTGCGCGCGCAGTTATCGCGAATCTCGGTGAGAAGCAGGACCGCATCAGCCGGTGGGTGCGAACCCTTGTTGAGCGCCGCGGATATTGGCGTGCTGCCGTCGCGATTGCCGCGAAGAACGCGAGGATGGCGTGGGCGATGCTGAAATACGGCGATGATTTCCAGCACGAGCCGGTTGCTGCGTAAAGGGTGTAGCGCCCAAACTGATACCCCCTCGCCACCACGGATGCTAGCAATGATTGGATAAAGATCACTTTGCACTGCCAGCGGTGATGTGAAGCGGGTTGGACCCGCGCGGGGCATGCCTGACAAAGCACGGGGGATTTTCTTTCCCGATAAACGAGCGAGGCCCCCGCGCGCGTCTTTCATCAGGGTCTAGGCCATTGGCCTAACATGACCGGTTGTAGTGCCGCAGTCCTTCACCTTCTCACGCGCACCGACGGCCTTGCAGTCAGAAAGACAAAAACCACGCTTGATACTTGCGATGAGCGGGGAAGCCCTTGTAGTGCTTTATTTTCCGTTTCCTGAAGCGACCCCAAGGATGGCGTTGCAGGGCGGTCGCCGGACCGTGGATCATGCGCGTCTCCGTTCGCCGCATTGTTTGTGTTGGACTTCGTTGGCGAGCGATTTCCCATTGTCCGAACCATGATGCAACGCCGGTCGGCGTTTATGGCGGCAGACCGCTCTGCGAGCGCAAGTCTCGTAAAGCGGAACCCGGGCGTCTCCGGCAGGAGACGCCCTCTCCACGAATGGACGCACATGGCTCGGGAAATCGCCGATGCATGACATCGCGACGTGCGTTGGGAGCTTCACTGGAATGGCTCGGCAGGCACGCACGGAGCGGCTAGCGTCGATCGACGTCAGATCCCGAGCGCGGCCATTTTCTTGTAGAAGGTCGCGCGTCCGATCCCGATCCGTGCGGCCGCCTTTGATACGCATCCGCCCTCGGATCGCAGTGCGGCACCGAGAAACCGTTTCTCGAACATCCGCATCGCGTTCTCGTAACTTGCTTCATTGATATCCGCGTCACGGGCCTCACCGTGTTCGCGGGCAAATTCTGGATCGGAGAGCGTCGCGTCGATGTCGTTGACGAACGCAACCAGCAAGTTGGCGTCGATGCACTGTTGATCAGAAAATATCACGGCCCGCTCGAGCGTATTGCGCAATTCACGCACATTGCCCGGCCACGCGTGCTCACGAAGCAATTGTAGTGCATCTTCACTGAGTTCTGGGCGGCCGATATGGTGGTGTGCCACCAACTCATCGAGGATCATGTCCGAAAGTGCGGCGATATCGTGCGCACGCTTTCTCAACGGCGGTGTTCGGATGACGAGCACGTTAAGCCGATAGTAGAGGTCGGCGCGGAAGCGGCGGGCGGCGACGAGCTCGGGAAGCGCGACGGAAGTCGCTGCAATGATTCTCGCATTGGTCGCTACCACGCGATTCGAGCCAAGTGGCTCGAATTCCTTTTCCTGCAGCACGCGTAGGAGCTTGCTCTGGAGCGAAAGCGGCATGTCTCCGATCTCATCCAGGAAAAGCGAGCCGTCGCTAGCCAGTTCGAACTTACCCAAGCGGCCCTTGCGATCGGCGCCGGTGTACGCGCCTGCGGCGGCGCCGAACAGCTCGACTTCGAGCAGCGAATCGGGAATTGCCGCGACATTCACGGCGACAAATGGCTTGTCGGCGCGTGCCGATTCCCCATGTATCGCGTGCGCGATCAATTCCTTACCGGTACCCGTTTCACCGAGTAAAAGGACGGGAAAATCGACCTGGGCTGCGCGTAGCGCGAGGCGCTTCACTTCCATGCTGGCAGGGCTCGTGCCGACGAAATTCGACAGGCTATATCGGGCCCGTCGTGTGTGTGCTAACGCGTGTCGCGTCGCGATGAGCTCTGCTTGCAAGCGCGAGTACCGGCTAAAGAGCGGTGTGAGTGCTTTCAATTTTCCAAAGAGGGCAAAGCCGATGGCGCCTATGGTGGCGCCGTTGTCATCCTTCAGTGGCAATCTCGTCACAATGAAAGGTTCGCGCTCGGTTTCAAGTATGTCGAGCAGAATGGGCTTTCCTGTTTTGACGACTTCTCGCATGAGGCTGTTTGGGACAACGGTCTCGCAATCGAGACCAATTGCAATCTTGGGATCGGCAAAGCCGAAGTGAGCAGCATATTTCTCACTGATCCAGACGACTTTGGCCTGTCGGTCGACGATCAGGGTGCCCTCGCTTGAATTTATGAGGGTGTCGAAGAGCGAACTCACTGCGCGCCCCCAGACATAGCTGTAGTCGCTCAGGATTGTGCCGACCTCGGTTGCCATTCGGATCTTCTCCTCGTGTGACAGCGCCGCCTGGTCCAGTTTGCTATGAACCGTCTCGGACCAGAGACGAAGGCGAGCAGTGTCTCAAGTTGTGGATCCGTGCGGGAGTGGGATTTCCCCTACCAATGCAGTTCCGTGGCTGGTGCTAGCGCATTTCCGGAAATGAAGTGTGGATTCCTCAATGTCGGACTGAATAGGGGTGGCGGAAAAGGAAGGGACGCGCCGTGCCCGACGGTTAGTGGCTGCGCTGGCGCGATGCCGTATCCACAATGGGCATGGATGCTGCTTGTGGTTCGCGGCGGTGCCAGGGACGGCGGTTCTGTCCGTTTGCTTCTCGACGAAGATGGCGAATTGTCACTTCGCATCGCGAACCAATCATCCCATCGAGTCTAAATAGACCAACACGTCCCGGGGGGCTTGCCTCTCGACAGCAGTATCAATACAACTAAAGGAGACGTTATGCAACCGCTCTCACGACCCCAAAGACGATGGATTGTTGGCTTCTTCGTCGCGCTGGCGACGACTCCAGCGTTGGCCGCGGTCACGCCCGGACCCGGAACCTGGAGTGGGCAGCAGATCTGGGCCACAGATTCGGTGAATGGCGGCAACCTGACCGGCTATTACTATTGGCCGGCGAGCCAGCCCACCACTCCCAATGGCCAGCGGGCGCTGATACTGGTGCTGCACGGTTGCCTGCAGACCGCGTCCGGCGACGTGATCAACAGCAGCAGTGCGGCCGGTTTCAACTGGAAAGCAATTGCAGATCAGTACGGCGCGATCATTCTGGCGCCGAACGCAACCGGCAACGTTTATAGCAACCACTGCTGGGATTATGCGAACACGTCCCCGAGCCGCAGTACCGGGCATGTCGGCGTGCTGCTGGATCTAGTGAACCGCTTTGTTTCCAATTCGCAGTACGCGATCGACCCCAATCAGGTGTACGTCGCGGGCCTCTCCTCGGGCGGTGGCATGACGATGGTGCTGGGTTGCATTGCCCCCGACATCTTCGCCGGAATCGGTATCAATGCCGGGCCGCCGCCTGGAACGACCACGGCGCAGATCGGTGATGTGCCAAGCGGCTATACGGCTACGACCGCGGCGAACCAGTGCAGGGCATGGGCAGGATCGAACGTCGGCAAATTCTCAACGCAGATCGCCGGCGCGGTCTGGGGGACATCGGATTACACGGTCGCGCAGGCGTACGGCCCACTCGACACTGCCACTTTTCGAATCCTCTACGGCGGCACCTTTACCCAAGGGGCGAAGGTGACGATTCCGGGCGGCGGAACGAACACGCCGTATTCCGACAGCAGCGGAAAGGTTCGGACGCACGAGATCTCAGTTTCCGGCATGTCGCACGCATGGCCGGCCGGAACCGGCGGCAACAACGCGAACTACGTGGATGCAACCCACATCAACTATCCGGCATTCCTGATGGACTATTGGGCCAGGAATAACCTCCGCGCGGTGTCGGGGCCTGCACCGTCAGGCTCTGCACCGAGCGGCCTCGCAGTGTCGGGGACAACACAGACGACCGTTTCTCTCTCGTGGAATGCCGTTGCAAATGCCACCAGCTACAACGTCTATCGCAACGGAAGCAAGGTGGGCTCGTCCGCATCTGCCAGCTATACCGATTCAGGGTTGATCGCTGGGACGACCTATTCCTACACCGTGACCGAAATCGATCCAAATGCGGGTGAGAGCGCCCAATCGTCGTCAGTCTCGGCGACGACGCAATCGAGCTTCGTGTGCACCGAGACGACGGCCACTAACTATGCACATGTACAAGCGAGCCGTGCGCATGATTCCGGCGGCACGGCCTATGCGAACGGGTCGAACCAGAGTATGGGGCTGGACAACGTCTTTTATTCGAACACGCTGGCGCAGACGTCTGCCGGATACTATGTCATCGGCAATTGTCCGTAATACGGGACGCGTTTGATGAACGCCTGAACGGACATCCTGTCCGTTCAGGCAAACCTAACGATGGTTGTCTCCGACATGGTGGCCGCGTTTTTCGTTCGACCGATACAGACGTCGCCGTGAGCCGCGATCACGCTTGCCGATATCGACTCCAAACAACCGAGGACGGTACACAAGTCCCGTCTACCTTTGCTAAGCGGGGAGAGTGCGTATTTCGGCGAAGCCAAACACGGATTTCGGTCAAAGTCAAACTGGATTTCCGGAGGAAAGTGAATAGCCGTTTCGCTTGAAGTCGAACGGTTTCGAGGGATTCCACGATCAGTGAAAGGCGCTCCGAGACCGCCGTTCACCTCACCGAAATGCATGTTCGATACGAAAGGCGCGGTTTCGTTCAGCGGTACTGTGGACGGCTCCATCGGCCGTCGGTTATGGTGGCTACTTTTTGGGGACACCGACGACGCCGGCGCACCGGATGACCATTCGCAAAATGAAAGATTTGCTTCGCCTGAAAATGGACCTGCAATCTGTCTCACCGGTAGGTGAGGGCCAGATGAGATGTCAAAGCAATTCTGAAATCTATGGCCTGCCCGAATTTTGCTACCTCTGCTTTTGACTCCCCGTGGGTTGCACAAAATCTATCCGGAATCGCTGTTCCTCGATAGAAACCGAACCGGTCGATCCTCAAAAATGTCCGCAGCTACGGCGAGCTGTCCGACTTGTCGGCTTTTCGTCCGGTCGCTGCGGCGTCGGATCGGGTTCCCAGCGGTCACAAAACCTCGTTGCATGTCCAGATACCACTAGTGCACATGTCGCCACTTTTGCACTGCAAAGGTAACGCGACGCTACACCGCTCCGCATGGAGCTCAATGCGCCAATGCCGGTCACGGCGAGTCGCATCGCCGAAACACTGATCCCCGGAAAGCCGGTTGCCAACGACGTGTGGGAAATGAGCAGCGGCACCTCAGTCCAGAACGCGTAGAGCTCTCACATATGCCCGAAATAGCCCAGCGTCGCGGCCCAGAACCCACCGATGCGAAACGCGCCGAGCACAGAGGGCGGCGATGCCGCCGGTGTATCCATCTTGCCTGCCGAGCCGCTCGACACGACCGAGTGCGGTCCATCGTCAAGCACGCCGACAATGGCGGCCCCACCGACAGCAAGCAGCGAGGAAGCGGAAATGATCAGTTGCCGTGGGAAGACCGTGCCAAGCACGCGCATCACATGCTCGCAGCGCACTGCCGAGAATCAGCAATTCCGACTAGCTGGGCGAGCGCCTGCCCGGTGCGATCGGTTGCCCAGCCGATGATCAGCTTCGTCCCCATCGGGTAGATGCAGGCGAGGCAGATTCCGACGCCAAAGCGTAACAGCGCAGCACTCACGAGATCCATCGCCAGCCACGCGAAGCCCAGGTTGAACAATGCTCCGGCGAGCGCGCTGCAAACGAAAATTCGGCTCGCGCGATCCGATCGACGGCGCCGCTCAGCGAAACGACGCAGGTGCCAAGGATGAAACCCAAGTTGCATCGCGCTCGTCAGCCGGCCGATGTCGGCCGCGCTGATGTGCAAGATGTTCACCAGGTTTCCGGCAGTACTATTCGCGCTGAACCACAGTGCCGTGCCGAACAGTGGCGCGATCGAGATCTCGGCGACCGGACCTATCCCGTCGACGACCAGCTTTCGCATTCCAGCCGTCATCTCATCAATTCGTCAGCGACGTCTGGGGACTGAGCAGCTGATCGAGCCAGCGCGTGTCGCGCGGAGAAGGGCGACGCTGCAGCCGTTCGTTGAGGATCGCGTGAGCCTTCGCGGCTTCGCATCAATGCAACCAGCAGCATGTCTTCGACGATTTCGCGCTGCGCGCCGCTTCCGCCGATCCGCACAACCTCTCGCGCAACCGGCGCCAGGATCTCCGCGGCAAGCGCGTACTGTTCTTCAGCAAAGGCCAACGACGCGCGGCAGATCGCCGGTACCACCGGGCCAGCCGGAAGCTTTCCGTCCTCGATGAGCTTGTGGAGGACAGCAACCCGTTGCTCGACAGCCTCGCCGTTGCCGCTCGCCGCGGCTACCAGCGCCATATGGAAGTCAACGAACGGCAAGCCCACGTCCTGGAAGTAATTCGACGCGTATTTCGCCGCGTCGTCCCACATTCCCGCCGGAACTGTGTGGCCGTACGCAGGCAGGCGCCATAGAAACGACGAAGTGTCGCTAACAATATTGATCGGTGTGCCCTGCGACGAGGCCGGCGCGACATGGTCGTTATAGACCGCGAGGGCGCGCTCGATGTCCCCGTGCTCGAGCGCGATGAGCGCGCTATGCCATGCGATGTGGCCGTGCAGCACGCCCGTTTTGTCGTACTCGGGGAGCCGGCCGGTGATGAACTCCTGCGCCTCTTCGTTTGCACCGGACTCGTACAACACGTGTGCGACCGCGTGCGCCGCATTCACATTGTGTCGCCGCAATTGCAGCGCGCGTTGCGTCAGCGTGCGTCCGAGCCGAAGGTTGCCGTTTTCGCCGTGTGCCCGGCCGCGATAGGTGAGGAACCACCAGTCGTCGGCATCGAAGTGTTTGGCATGACGCTCGCACAGGTCGACGCGCGCTGATCGTGGTCGGCCATTTCGGAGAAGGCGAAAAGGCCGAACGCGCCGAGCGGCATCGACAGGATGAGGATGTCGCGCGGCCAGCGGTCCGTGTGCACCAGCACTGCCGCGAGCGCCTTGGCCGACTGTCCATGAATGGCGAGCGACAGCGCGTCAACGTGGGTGCGCTCGCGCTCGGCCCCGTTTCTAGCGACGAGATCGAGCGCCTTGACAATCTTTGCGCGAGCTTCGGACGGCTGTGCGCTGATCGCATGCAGGCGTGCTCGTGCGGCATGCGCGAGGGCGAAATCCGGGTCGGCGGCGATCGCCTCGTCCAGTGCTTCCCCGGCGCCCGGCCACAACGACAGCAGCAGATCGACACCGGTTCGGTATCGCTCTGCAGCGAGGTCGGAAGTCGTTGAAAGCGGCAGGTCGTAGCGGTCAAGGCGGCCCATAAATCGGATACTCCAGAAATTCGTTGGCAATGGCTCGGCTATCGTCTGCGGCCGGCCGCGTAGCGGTTCAGTACGTGGGACATTCATTAAACACGGTTTCTGCGTGGCCGTATTTCGACTACTTGTCACCATGTGTCGATTATCTGCCAACATCTCGGGCACGCGGTATGAACTGGAAAATAATCGAGGCTCCGGTCGACGCCAGGCCGCCTGCGCGGCTCAGGGTCCGCGCGCAGTTCATCCGGCGCGTCACTTTTTCCCCGAGCTCTCTCATCGCTGGCATTAGATGGTCTATGCGATATCCGGCGCGTTGACTGTGATATCGGAGGGCGGCTCGCCCGGGATTTCTCCGGAGCAAGCCGTATGGTTGCCGACGGGCCTTCGGCCAAGATCGGTTGACGGCTCGGCGTCCAGTTTCGCAGTCTCTGGATCACGGAGGAGACCGGCGGCGCGCTCGCAGGCACGACACCGATGGTGTTCGCGGTTTCGCCGTTGCTGAAGGCACTGATCGTTGAAGCGGCAGGCATCGAAGTGACGCCAAGACGATGGCTACGCCGGTCGGATCACTGCTCTGATTCTCTAGCACCTTCGGCGTTCCCGGCCACACCCGACGGCATTGCCATGGCCTAGAGATTGCGCGCTCGCGACGCTTTGCGAGACGCTTTAAGCGGACCCGGCAGACCCGCGCGGCCCGGAAGATTGGGGGCGCGTGCTGGGCATGTCGGCCTGTGCGCTGGCACGGCGGTTCGTCAGCGAGACCGGCATGAGCTTGCGGCCGTAGTGCCGGCGGATCAGGCTGTTGAGGGCGATCGAACTGCTCGGCGGCGGGATGGGCGTGACTCGTACCGCGATGGGGCTACGGCTCGACCTCGGGGTTCGTGTATGCGTTTCGTCTCAAGATGGGCAGCAGCGTCAACAGCGCAGAGTACGGTCCAAGGGCTGCGCTCCTCGAGCTCTCCGATGAGCAGTGGCATCAGGGAATCGACACATACTTCCAGAACGTGGCTCGACCGACCCGCCTCGTCGTGCCGCACATGAAGAAACAGCGCGCGGGCGCCATTATCAACAGATTGACAGTCTTCCCGCTACCGAAGAGCGTCGTTAAAGCGTTCCGATGCACCGGTAGGGCACAAGCGCAGAGATCGCGGCAACGGTCGCGTTTCTCGCGTCGGACGGCGCGGCGTACAACACGGGACAGGCCATCTGGGTCGATGGGGGCTTACCTGCTCCATTTGAATCGTGCACGTCGTAGCAAGATGTCCGGCCCCACGGGAAAGGGGCCAGGTGCATCTCAGCTTGATAGCGGCGCGAAAGCTCAGGCTGCCGGAAAGTGGCGCTGCCCAGGAAGTGGGCGACGGGAAAAGATATCGAAACGTGCCCTTATTTCGATAGTAACTTGCAGAAGTGTCACCGTGACCGATTTCGGCTACCGGCTCTCGTCATTAGGATAGTTACAGGCCAGCGCAATGTTGCTTGCCCAACGGGTCCTAGGTTCTGTCGATCCGATTCCCAGCCAAACTATCGAGAGTACGACCATGCAATCACCCTGGACACCGATATGTCTCACGTCTCTGACGCTTGTCCTGCAACCTCTCGCGGCCCACGCGGATTTGACGGTAAAGATCGGGCAGGTTTCCCCGCTTACCGGTGAACTGTCCCACATCGGAAAGGATGATGAAAACGGTGTGCGAATGGCAATCGAAGATTGAACAGCAGAAAGATCCGGATTGGCGGGCAAAACGTTAGGTTCGTGCTCGACTCCCAAGACGATGCCGCGGATCCCAAAACGGCGGTAACCGTCGCCCAGAAGCTGGTGGATGATGGCGTAGCAGGTGTCGTTGGTCACGCGAACTCTGGGACATCGATACCCGCCTCCAGGATCTACTCGAATGCAGGCGTTCTGATGATCACCGAATCGGCAACCAATCCGAAGCTCACGCAGCAAGGATTCACCAACGTGTTCCGTATGGTTGCGAATGACGTGAGACAGGGCTCTGTCATCGAAGGCTATCTGGTCCACGATCTGGGTGCGCGCAATATCGCCATCGTCGATGGTCGCACGGCGTACGGTCAAGGTCTTGCCGATGAGATCGAAAAGTCAGTCAAGGGTGCCGGAGACAACGTGGTCGGCCGTGAATGCGGTACCGACAAGACAACGAACTGGATGGCGATTCTCACCACCATCAAGAGCCGTCAGCCAGACGGCATTGCTTTCACGGGTGGCGACACCCAAGCTGCGGTATTCGTGCAGCAGGCGCAACGGCTTGGCTTGAGGGTGAAGTTCATTGCCGGTGACGAAGCGTGCACGCCTCAGTTCATCAAACTGGCCGGGCCCTCGATGGATAAGGACGTCTACTGCGCACTGGCGGGCGTGCCGCCTGCAAAGATGCCGCAAGGACCTGAATTCTTCAAACGCTATCAGCAGCGGTTTGGTGTTCCCGTGCAGCTATACGCCCCTTACGCCTACGACGCGTGCTCGCGATGGCGGAGGCAATGCAGGACGCTGGATCGACAGATCCTAAATTGTATCTCCCGAAGCTGCGGGCTTCGAAGCTGGACGGTGTGACAGGCCCCATCCAGTTTGATGAGAAAGGGGATATCCGTAACGGCGCAATTACCGTGCGCCAATTTGATCAGGGCGACTGGACCGACAAGTCAGTCATACGTTGACGGTCTTAGCCTCCCTCGGGAGCCACGGGTACACCGAGCCCCACCTTCACGTTGTTCATGCTCACCAGCGTCTTGAAGCGTTTGACGTTGTTGTTTGAGAAGAACAGTTGCCGCGTGAGGGCCTTGTACTTATCCATGTTGTGGACCGTCAGAAGCAGCACGAAGTCCCATTCTCCCGCGACGTAGTAGCACTGCTGGATTTCGGGGCATTGTGCGAAAGTGCGCTTCATCGAATCGAGCAGATGGATCTGCTCGCTGTCGACCTCAACCGTCGCAACGATCGTCAGCGGATAGCCGACCTTTTCGGGCGCGACGATAGCAGCGTAGTTGCGAATGAGGCCTTCGTCCGACATCCGTCGCAACCTGCGATTGACGGCGGCCGTAGACAGGTTGACGCGTGCGCCCAGTTCGTTCTGAGGAAGATCGCCATCAAGGCAAGCCTGTCTCTGCCCCTTTCGCTTCTAAACCGAATCGATTGCTGCTCGTGCAGTGAGTGTCCTGCGCCTGTAAAGCGTCGACCGTCGCCTGAGAACCCATCGTGGCAACAGGCGTCGCGTGGACGCGGCAAAGTGAGCGGCTAGACGCTCATGGAAAGCAGACCAAGAAGTCCACCTCGCGGGAGCAGATGCGATGGTCTCAGGCGAAGGCCAATTGACAGAATTACTGCGCACTGATGTGAGTTGACAACTTTCCTTCGCAGCGCAACGAAGCAAAGTCGTCAATTCAAGGGCGCACGCGCTGTCCTGTTGGACACTGGCCAGTGACATAATTACTTTGCTCTACGCCTAAGGGCGGCCCTGTTCTCACCTCGCCGGCGCATTGCGCCGCGGCCACGCGCTTCGATACCATGTCAATCACGTCGCCGCTCGGGCCATCACTTCGCCAGGCGATCTTGCCACGCAGGGCTCTTCATGCATCATTGGCATCTTCAACGGACAACCGCTCGAATACCGCCGAAACCCGCAACCAGTTGTACGTCAACACGCTGATGATCCAGTGTGTACTGGCAGAGCCACGCTGGTGGCCAATGGTGCAGGCCGCCGACTTCCGCGCGCTGTTGCCGTCGATCTACACCCATACCAATCCATACGGCCGGTTCGATCTTGACATCGGAAAGCGGCTGCCGCTCGAGGCATTATCGGCCTGAGTGAAATCGCCCTCCTATCGATAGGGCTTGATTTTGATCAAGCGATGACGAGTTGAAGTCGGTGGTCCTATGCCTTGGTATATAAACTGGCTCAACTAGCGTCTACCTTTCCGGGAGACATTAGCTAGAGAATCGAGTGCCGTACTAGGATTGATTGCTGTATGCATTCATACACCCGCATTAATTGAAGATCTTCTGATTTTGTAGGCCAGTATCGAAGTGTCATAAAGTTTTGTTTCAATTCATGGGGATTGACATGCGCAAGAAGCTTAAAAAAGTGGTATTCGTTGGTTTAATGGCGGCGACTGTGCTTGTTGGAGCTATGCCTGCAGTCGCAGCGGAAATGGATGGGTGGTCCGACGACTGTTTGTTCCTTGAAATCGGAAAGGGTGATTGGAAGATTTGTTTGTAACGCTGACGGGCGTAGGCGCTGCAGCCCTGACGGATTTGTCAGGTTGACGGTAAGCGGCGGCAGAACGAAGGTGATGAAGAAAGCGAGTGGATTTGCCCCATACGTCCGGACACCGCCTCACACTAAGGTTGATGAATCGGTCCTACGTCGGAACTCGCGTGGCGAGCGATATTTCAGCGCGCTATGCGGGTGCTTCTCGTTGTAATGCTCGAACGCGACGGCCAGATTGCGAACAGCGATCGCTGCATCTGGCTTGGGCATGAAGGCCGCGTAGTCGCGCTTCATCGTCTTCACGAAGCTCTCGGCCATGCCGTTGCTCTGCGGACTGCACACAGGCGTCGTGAGCGGTTTGAGTCCAATGCCCGAGGCGAAGGTCCGGGTCTTCTCGGCGATGTAACCCGAGCCGTTATCGCTGAGCCATTCAATTTGCTCTGGCGCTTTCGAAACGTTGCCGAAGCGATGCTCAATGGCCGCCAGCATGACACCACGTACAACGTCGCCGCTATGGCCACCGGTCGTTGCCGCCCAGCTCATGGCTTCGCGGTCACAGCAGTCGAGCGCAAAGGTCACGCGCAGGGACTCGCCGTTGTCGCAACTAGACTCGAAACCATCGGAGCACCAGCGTTGGTTGCTTCTAGGCACGGCGACCTTGCCATCATACCGAGGCTGTGGGCGCGGCGGCTTGGGCCTGCGCTCAAGCAGCAAGCCATGTTCGCGCATCACGCGATAGACCTGCTTGGCATTGACAGAAGTCGCGCACTGGCGCTCCCGCTCGCTGCGCATTGTGCCCCACACGCGTGTCGGTAACCCCAGCTCGGCAAGCCAGCGATTACCCGCCGGATTTCCTCCACCAGTTCAGCGTCGTCGGTTTGTCGAGCCGTGCGGCCGTCCCGCCAATCAGCGGGTCGAGCAAGCTTTGCCGCCACGTTTGAGCGCGCCACACCGAGAACGTCGCAAATCTGCTTCACTGGTCGTCCCCCGGCAATGATGGCGAGCGCGCAATCCATTTTTTTGCCCGGCCATACTCCACGGCTTCGCGAAGGATTTCGACTTCGACGGTGTTCTTGCCCAGTAGCCGTTGCAATTCCCTGATTTGCTCCGAAGCCGGCACGACTTCTTCGCCAGCGCTGACCGCAGAGAGGCTACCGTCTCGATAGAGCTTGCGCCAATGAAACAGCTGGTTCGGATTCACGCCGTGCTGGGGGTAGCGGCAAATTCCTTACGCTTCGGTTACGACACGCAGGCATCGCCGACGCTGTTCCGGCATTACGCTGCGGTGCGCGAGTACCTCGGTGTCAAGCCGTACTACGGCACCGACGCGGGCACGATTGCGACGCGCGCCGCACATACTGCGTCACTGTCCCATGGACCAGCCGGTTGACATCATCAACGCCACGATCGACGACCTGATGGCGCAGGACGTCGAACTGCCGGCGTTCTCGACGCTGGACCGGATTGCCGAGCAGATCCATGCGAAGGCCCAGGCACGGCTTTTCGGGCGGGTCGCAGGACGCCTGACCGATGAACAGAAGCGTGATCTCGATCGCTTGCTGGCCCGCGACCTGTCGAGCCGGCAGAGCGCCTACAACCGCATCAAGCGCCACGCCAGGCGCCCATCCCGGCAGCACTTGGACCTGTTGATGGACCAGATCACCTGGCTCGATGGAATCGACGGCTTCACCGTCGCACTCGCCGGCGTTCCAGCATCAAAGCTGCGCTCACTGGCCATGCAAGCGATGGCGCTCGACGCGTCCGCTCAGGAAAGACACCCTTCCCGACAAACGCTACACACTGATCGTGGCGCTGCTAAGTCGCATGCGTGTGCGCACCCGCGACGATCTCGCCGACATGTTCGTGCGACGTATGGGTGCGATCCAAAAGCGCGCGAACGACGAACTGGAGATCGTTCAGCGCAGGCAGCGTGAGAAGGTCGAGGATCTCGTGGTCCTGCTCGACGGTGTCGTCGACATCCTTGCTGACGAGGCCGACGAAAAGACGATCGCCCAGTCCATACGACAATGGCTTGCACCGAAAGGCGACCTCGAACCGCTGCGCGAAAGCTATGCCGAGATCCGCGCATTCAGCGGCCGCAATGACCTGCCGCTGCTCTGGAAGCATTTCCGGGCGCACCGTTCGGTCCTCATGCGTCTCGCCCGCGCGCTTCAATGGGACTCCACGAGTCAGGTGCGCACGCTGCTCGATGCACTCGATGTGGTGCTGGAGAGTGAAACATTGCATCGCGAATGGATCGACGCCAGTGTCGACCTGAGTTTCGCAGCGGCACGCTGGCGCAAGCTTGTGCGCCGCGCACACGGTGAAGGGGCGCCGACCAACCGGCGCTATCTTGAGCTGTGCGTATTCTCGTATATGGCGGAGGAGCTGCGCGTCGGTGACCTGTGCGTGTCCGGGTCCGATACCTACGCCGATTATCTGCTGCCGTGGCGGCAGTGTGAGCAGCAGTTGCCTGACTACTGCGCGAAAGTCGGCCTGCCGGAAACGGGCAGCGAATTCGTCGCTCAACTGCGTCAGTGGTTGACCGACGCGGCGCGCAAGCTCGACGACGAGTATCCGCGCAAGCGCGAACATGTCACGGGAAATTCCGGCCAGCGCGATCGCCCTGCAGGAGCGGATCAATGCACGGCTGCCGACCCGCAACGTGCTCGACGTTCTCGCGAACATTGAGCACTGGACGCATTTTACCCGGCGCTTTGGACCGTTGTCCGGAATCGATCCGCAGATGCGCAAGCCGGCCGAGGTATTTGCTGACGATTTTCGGGATAGGCTGCAATCTGGGCCCGACCCAGGCGGCACGCCATCTCGATACCGACGTGACGGCGCACATGCTGTCATTCGTGAACCGTCGGCACATGAGTCTGGACAAGCTCGAGGCCGCGCAGCGCGAGTTGATTGAACTGTGCCTGCGGCTCGATCTGCCGAAACACTGGGGCGACGGCAAAACGGTCGCTGCCGGCGGCACGCAGTACGACTTCTACGACAACAACCTGCTGGCCGGCTATCACTTCCGCTACCGGAAAATGGGCGCAGTCGCGTACCGGCATGTCGCCGACAACTACATCGCGGTGTTCCGGCATTTCATCCCACCGGGCGTCTGGGAAGCGATCTATGTAATCGAAGGACTCTTCAAGGCGGGCCTGTCCGTCAAGGCCGACACTGTGCATGCGGATACGCAGGGACAATCAGCCGCCGTGTTCGCGTTCACCCATCTGCTCGGCATCAAGCTGATGCCCAGAATCCGCAACTGGAAGGACCTCGTATTGTACCGTCCTGACAGCGACGCTAAGTACGGGCACATCGACAAGTTTTTCACGGCGACCATCGACTGGGTGCTGATCGAGCGGCACTGGCAGGAACTCAGGCAGGTGGCGCGGTCGATCCAGGCTGGAACGATCTCTTCGCCGCTGCTGCTGCGCCGCCTTGGGTCCGAGAGCCGCAAGAACTGTCTGTATCTCGCTGCACGCGAACTCGGCAGTCGTACGTACGGTCTTTCTGCTTGAATGGATCGGCAGCCGGGAACTGCGCCAGGACGTGACGGCAAACACCAACAAGATAGAGTCCTACAAGGGCTTCGCGAAGTGGCTATCGTTCGGCGGTGATGTGATCGCGGAGAATGAACCGGAAGAGCAGCAAAAACGGCTACGCTACAATGACCTCATTGCATCGGCCGTGATCCTGCAAAACACGGTGGACATGATGCGGGCCCTGCGCGACATGGTGACCGCGGGCGAGAAGGTCCGCGCCGAGGACATTGAATTCGTGAGCCCGTATGCGACCCACAACATTCGCCGCTTCGGGCGCTACCGGCTGCATCTGGAACGCCCGTCCGAAGCTGGATTAATGATGCCCTGTTTGGTAGGGGGTCCCGGCCTGACGACGAAATGAGGTAACACAGGATGAGTGCAAGAGCAGCGGTAGCCACCACGCCGTACGGTGAGGTCGATGCCGCCGCACTGGACGCGCTGCAGGCGCCCTATGACACGACGCGGGTGCTCGATGCGGTGGATACACTCGACGAACTGCGCACAGGCCTTAACGATCCGGAAGGCCTGCGGGACGATCTGCTTCACCTGCATGGCATGGCGCATGCACTCGTCAATGGTGCGAACTTCGCGGCAATAACCCGGGACGCGTCGATTGTCGAACAGATCGAGGTCGTGCTCGACCAGATCGATCACTATGTCGCCGGGCTTTTATCGATCCGGGATGTGCTGTGCCCGCTCGAAGCTCTACGCCATGAAGATCTGGCTGGCCCGGATCGCGATTGAGCTTGCAGCGAATCTCTCCCGGTACGTATCCGTCACGGGGACGTGGAGTGTGCCTCGAGCCAGCGGTTATGGCGCAGGCAATGCGTTGACCGGTAGTTCCTGCTTGTCCGCGCCTGGCGTCGCGAGTGCCGATTCGATGCGGTGCTGCGCGAACGGATCGGCCGAGTCGATGTAGCGCATCGCGGAACGCACGTCTTTCTAGCCAACGTACTGCATCAGCATTTTCAGATCCCAGCCGTTCGAGTTGACCCACGTTGCGAAGCCCCGCCGTAGTGAGTGGCTGCTGTAGCTATCCGGGGCGGCCAGGCCTGCCGCGTAAAAAAGCGCACGCAACAGCGGCATGAAGCTGCCCCCATGCTGATGTTTCCCCAGCGGTCAATGCTCCGGAACACGGGCCCTTCCGTCAGGCCGGACGCCGCAATCCACGCCTCGTAAGCTGTCACCGGACACAGGCGTGAAAGCGCCGGGGCCTTGAAGGTCGTGCCCAGCTGCGCGCGGTCGCCTTTCGTGCGCGGCAGGTACAGCGTCATGCCACGGCCAGCCTCAACGGCTACGTGCTCGATCCGCAGCCGACTGAGTTCGTCGGAACGAAAGCCGCGCCAGAAGCCCAGCAGCACCAGGGCCCGGTTGCGAATGCACGCGAGGCGCTCGCGCTCGTCTGCTTGTCCGACGATCTGCTCATCGAGCCAGGCTGTGAGCTTTTCGAGCTGCGCGAGCTGCATGGGCTTCGCCCGCTTCTCGGTTGCGGGATGCAGCGCGACGATGCCTCTGAGGACCTTGCGCACACGCGGGGCTTTCGTCGGATCCGGAAAACCTTGCGTCTGGTGCCATTGCGCAAGCGCTCCAAGCCGCGAGCGCAGGGTATTGATAGACTGGGTTTCTGCGTGATCGGCAAGGTACCGCGCGATCATGTCAGCGCTCGCGGGCAGAAAGCTGCCCCACTCAACCTCGAAATGCCGGAGTGCGGACTGGTAACTGCGCCGCGTGTTTTCGCGCGTCGCGGCTTGGACGTAGCGATCGATGGCAGACATGGCTCGTGGGTAAAATCAGGTGATCTGTATCGGAGACGATGATATGCAACAACGAACGTGTGCGCCAGCCGGCGTGCTCGATCGGAGCCAGGGTTTCGGTCGGTGAAGCGATGAACGAAGGCAAGCTGCTACAAGCAGACTGGGAAAATTTCACACGCGAGGAGCTGCTCGCGGAGCTCACCCGCCTGCAGGCCGAAATCGTGCGGCTCACCGCCTTGTTGCCGGCAACGCTGCAGGCGCAGGCAAAGCCCGTGCGGGTGACCCGGAACAAACCATCGCCAGCAGTGCGAAACACGGGCGCGCCCGTACTTTCGCCCGAGCAGAAGGTACAACTCTTCCGGCGGCTCTTTCGCGGTCGCACGGATGTCTATCCGCTACGCTGGGAAAGCCGCAATTCCGGGAAGTCGGGCTACGCGCCGGCGTGCGCCAACGAGTGGCGCGCCGGGATCTGCGAAAAGCCCCGCATCCGGTGCGCCGACTGCGGGCATCGTGTCCTGCTGACGCTGGATGACCAGGTCGTCTATGCGCACCTGGCCGGCGATCGCACGGTGGGCCTCTATCCGCTGATGCCGGACTGCACTTGCTACCTGCTGGCTGTCGATTTCGACGAGGAAGGCTGGCGTGAAGATGCGCAGGCGTTCCGGCAATCCTGCCTCGAGATGGACGTGCCGGTATCGCTCGAAATCTCGCGTTCAGGCAATGGCGCGCACGCGTGGATCTTTTTCTCGTCGGCCGTTGCTGCCCGCGAGGCGCGACGGATGGGCTCTGCCATCATCAGCCACACCTGTGCCCGGACCCGTCAGCTCGAACTGACGTCCTACGACCGGCTCTTTCCAAACCAGGATGTGCTGCCCAAAGGCGGTTTCGGCAACCTCATTGCCCTGCCGCTGCAGAAGCAGCCACGCGAGCATGGTTGGAGCGTGTTTGTCGATGACGGCTTTCAGCCGTACGCTGATCAGTGGTCGTATCTCGCGTCCGTGCAAACCATGGACAGCCGCGACATCGAGGGGGTGATCTTTCGCGCCACGGGCGGTGCGCACCCGCTCGACGTCGCGTTCATCGCCGAGGAGGACCAGGCCGAACCGTGGAAGCCAGCGCCGGCGCAGCCGAAGCGGCTGGCCGGAACGATGCCGGCGTCGCTCACACTGACGCTCGCGAACCAGCTCTATCTTGAAAAGGCGCAGCTTCCGCAGGCACTGCTCAACCGGCTCATCCGGCTGGCCGCCTTCCAGAATCCGGAGTTCTACCGGGCCCAGGCGCGCGGCTTCAGCGTATGGGACAAGCCACGCATCATTGGGCGCGCCGAGAATTGCCCGCGCCACATAGCGTTGCCGCGCGGATGCCTTGACGACGTCATGACGCTGCTGCGCGATAACGACATCGCCTGCGACATCCGCGACGAGCGCTGCACGGGCGAGCCCGTTGCGGTGTCATTCGCGGGTACGCTGCGCGACGACCAGCAGGCGGCCGTCGCCGACCTTCTGCAGTATGACAACGGCATCCTGCATGCGCCGACGGCGTTCGGCAAGACCGTGACGGCGGCGGCAATGATTGCCCGGCGTGGCGTCAGGACGCTCGTACTCGTGCACCGCCGCGAGCTGCTTGACCAGTGGCACGAACGCTTGCAATCGTTTCTGGCACTCGACGCGCGCGCGATCGGCACGATCGGCGGCGGCAAGTCGAAAGCGACCGGCCGGATCGATGTCGCGATGCTGCAGTCGGTGGCACCCGATGGTGCTCGCGGCGAGCTGTTGCGGCACTACGGCCATGTCATTGTCGACGAATGTCACCACGTCTCGGCGGATTCCTTCGAGGCGGTGCTCAAGGCAGTTCATGCGCGCTACGTGCTGGGCCTGACTGCCACGCCGGTGCGGCGCGACAGCCAGCAGCCCGTGATGTTCATGCTGTGCGGGCCGATCCGGCATGCGGCGAAATCTCCGGCCAGCGCCCCGCAGGTGCTCGAGGTGTTCCCGCAGAGGCTCACCTCCGTAGTGGACGTTACGACCGAGGCGCCGATCCAAGAGGTGTTCGCGCGTCTCGCGCAGGACGCATCGCGCACGCACATGATCGTCACGTCCATTCATGAGCAATACGCACGGGGACGCAACGTGCTGGTGCTCACCGAGCGGACAGACCATCTCGAAAGCCTGCAGCAGGCCCTCGAAGACGCGGTGCAGCCGCTGTTCGTGCTGCACGGGCGCCTCGCGAAAAAGGCGCGTGCGGCACAGCTCGCGGCCCTTGACGCGCTGGCCGGTGACACGCCCCGCGTCGTGCTGGCGACCGGCCGGCTGGTAGGCGAAGGTTTCGACCACCCGGCACTGGACACGCTGGTGTTGGCCATGCCGGTGGCCTGGAAGGGCACGCTGCAGCAGTACGCCGGCCGACTGCATCGCGAACATGCGGGCAAAACCGGCGTACGGGTGATCGACTACGTTGACGGCGGCCATCCGGCCCTGCAGCGCATGTGGGAGAAGCGCCAGCGCGGCTACCGGGCAATGGGCTACCAGATCCTCACGCCCGGAGAGGGTGTCCAGCTGCCGTTGGCCTGAAATCGGGGCTGCCGATCCACGTTCCGTACCATTTGCAGGCGGCGGCAATTTTTTTGGACCTCACATCCGATAACCCGCCTTTATCACATACCAGTAATGCTCACATCAGGCCGCTCTTGATCGCGTGCAGTGATACGTATATACATGGTACGTAATACAGTACACTATTCGAGTGAGGAAGCAGATGGCCCGCACCGGTCTTACGCGCATGGACGTTAAGCGCGCCCACGACCCATTGCTCGCGCGGGGGCAGCACACATCGATCGAGGCGATACGTATCGCGCTCGGCAACACGGGCTCGAAAACCACAGCAAAAGCGGAAGTTGATCGAACAAGGTTTCGGCTGGGCCAAGACCGTAGGGCGCATGCGCCAGGTGATGGTGCGCGGCTTGAAGAAGGTGGACCAGATGTTCGTGTTGAACATGACGGCCTATAACCTCGTGCGCATGCGATCCCTGGCACAAATCCGCCCATAGTGGCTGGAAAAGGCGGCAATGAGGCCAGAAGCTGGCCTCACAGTGCTTTAAAAAGGTTGATGCGCGTTGAAATTGCACAATGCGAAAGATTTAGACGGTGGGCGCTCAAATCGTGGAAGGCCGATTCCGGGCGGGGGTATTTCCGCATCCTGTTAAGCGCGTCGGCCTTTGTGCGTCAGGAATACGATGGAGCAAAGAAAACCGGGCATCATCTTACTAAGCCATTCTTTCACCCAGCCTTCTGTGCGCCGACGCTGATCCCGCGACCTCACTCCTGTGGGCAGGCGATCCGTCGCATGTACCAGTCCGCGCGCGGCTCCGCGTCGACCTGCGATTTTTGGGGTATCGAGGTGTTGAGCAGGACAAACTGCCAGCACTCGCGATGCGCGTCGTCGGTCAGCGTGACCGGCTGGTTGACGTCGACGCGCCGGGGCTCGTTGTGATCGAGCAGATAAACGAACCCGTCGTTGATCCTGCCGACGATCCGGTCGGGTAGCAACAGGCTGCGCTGACCACCGCCGGCCGCCATCCGCAGCCACGCGTCGGCGTCCTGCGCGCGGCGGAAGGTCACGATCCGCATCGGTCCCGCCGGATGCACGACGGTCCGCGCCGCGACGTACTGCGCGCCCAGGTTGGCGGGAAGCTGCGCCGGCCACGGCGAGATGTGCACGCGCTGGTCGTCCAGGCTGAACGCCAGCACCGCCTTCGCGTTCAGCTGGAAGCGCGGCACCAGCACCTCCGCCGCCAGGCTCGCGGCGCCCGGCGGGGAGAGGCCGGCGATCTGCAGGGGTTCCGCGAGAACCGGCGTCGCCAGTCCCAGAAGGACGGCGAGAACCGCGCCCTGCCAATCGAAAGCCGCCATTCACAACCTCCTCTTATCTAGCGCTGACTTGTTTCAGATGCGCGAGCACGGCCGCCGGCACCGCTTCTTCCGTCTGGATCCGGCTCGTCTTGATCAGCGGTGGATGATCGGTGCCGATCCCGTAGCTCTGTGCGATCCCGACCAGGTTGTAGTTCTTGCCCGTGACCAGCGCAAGATGGTTCCAGTCGTTGAAATCGTGCAGCGACACATAGACGGTCCGGCCGAAGGTATCCAACTGGCCGGTCAACGACAACTGGTAAGGGGCGGCCTGCTTCACGCCGTTCAGGTTCCAGTCGCCGAATGCGGTGGCGCTGATGCCGGCGCCGCGTCCGACATAGTCCGATTCCTTAAGCGCATTCTCGTCCAGATTGAGGCTGCTGCCGTCGGAGTAGTCGATCTTGAAGGTGTCGGAGGTCGGGCCGTGCGGCACCGCGTCGGCGGGATACGTATAGGCCGCATAGGGTGCGCTCGGCAGGCGCGTATTGGGTACCGCGACGCCGTTCCAGTCGTTCTGGTGATAGTAGTAGCGCTCGACCGCGTCGGTGCCGGTGCTGTCGGTGGGCACGCCCGACAGCTGGTACAGGTAGTTCATGATGCTGAGGTAGTTCGGCTTGTAGTTGACCGCAAGCTCGTCGCCGCCGTGCCGCAGGCCCAGGCTGTGGCCGAACTCGTGCATGAGCGTCGCGGCCTGGAAGTTCACGCGCATCGTTTCGCCCGCCGCGCTCAGGTTGTTCGCGAGGAAGCCCTTCAAGGTCACGAGTACCTTGTTGCCGGGCAGCTCGGAGATGCCGGACGATCCGCTGCTGCCGTCGCTGTTCTGCGACGAAGCGAGCAGGCCGTAGCGGAAGAAGGCCCGGCGGCGCGGATCGACGTGCTGGCTGTAATAACGTGCAGCCGTTCTCGAGCGCCGTGCGGCTCTCGGTGGCGCTCGCGCTCATCTGCGTGCACTTGCCGAACGTGCGCTCGTGGCTGGCGCCGTCGAGGTTGTAGTGCGCGGTGTCGACTTTGGCGGAGAAGCGCGTGCCCGCATCGAAGTGCACGACGATGTGATGCGGCGCGAACGTGGCGGCCATCTTGGTCAGCGTTGCCTCCTGCAGTTGCCGGGCCGAATCCTGGGTGGTCGCGCTCGCGTCGCTGCCCATGTAGTCGAGCTGGATGAACATGTCCTTCTGCCCCGGCCGCGCGCCCATCGCGTACAGGTCCAAGCCGGCGTAGGTGCCGCCCGCGGCCTTGGCCGTATCGGGAATGCCGTCGTGATCGCTGTCGGTGACGCCCGCCGCCACGTCGTTCGGTCCGCCCGGTGTGGGAAAGTCGACGAGCGTCCAGTCGGTGCTGGTGCCGGTGGCGGTGAATCGACTGTTGAGGCGAGCGATGGACTGGTCATGCGTATCCAGCGGATCGAGCGACTGGCTGCCGACGTACGTGGCCGCGGGCGTGGCGAACGCCGGCACGTTCGCGCCGACCCAGTAGTTTCTGGTGAGCGGCTCGGTGGTGCTCTCGCCGAAGCGGACGAAGTCCACCGTCCTGGCCGCGGCCTGCGCCGTCCTGGCCGCCTGCAGTTCGATGAAGCCCGAACTGTTGCTCCAGTACGGCAGATAGGTCCCGGTTGCGTCGAGGAGATAGACGACCTTGCTGGCGTCGTTCACCGTCGAGAGTTCGTCAGATAGGGGGATTTCTGGCCGGCGATCACGAGGTAGCCGTTGGCCGGAATCGTCACGTCGGGCAGTGCATAGTTGACCGACGCGCTGACCGACGACGGATCGCTTTGTTTGATGCCGCCGGTGCGCAGCACGTAGTTCTTCAGGTTCACCGCGACATTCTGTTTGTTGTATAGCTCAACCCACGCGACGCTGTTGGACGTGGTTGCCGCGTCCTAGTCCTTGTCCTGACGGAAATTGCCGGCCACTTCGCTGATGTACAGCCCGGCGGGTGCGTCTGCGGCGAAAGCGGACGCGGCACCGCCGCTGGCGGTGAGGAGCAGCGCGATGCACAGTGGTGGGGAAAGTTTCCAGAGAACGGATTGCCGGGTATGGCGGTGGCAGACGTGACGCATGGTTATCCCTCGGTCAGGTTATTGGCGAGTCGAGCGGCCCTGCCTGCTAGCCGCGCCCATTTTTTAAAAGAAGCAAGTCCAGCGGATGAATGAACTCACGCTTCGAGAGGGTAGCCGCGTTCCCTCTCAGAAACGCGGCCCCCGAAGAACCGTACGTGCGAGTTTCCCCGCATACGGCTCGCGCACGGCGTTAAGCATCGCGCTGATGCCGGCTGCGTCTGTGCATACGCAACCTTCGCTACCGTCGCATCGTCCCGAAACCGAGACAAGGGCGCTGGTCCGCGCCACCCGGAACTGGACGCCTGTCGGCGCAGTAACACTGAATCCCGAGCGCGACTGCATCGTTAAAACACATACGCACTCGACTGGCCGCATGATCGAGGCGACAACTTGCTTGACTCGCGCCGACGGGAAACCGGCGCCACGCAAGGCTCACTTCGTCGGAGTCGGTCGTCGAACCGGGGAAGTCTCAACATTTGTGCAATTTCGTACCAACTTTTCTTCGTTTGACAGACGCCGTCTACGGACGTTTAACAGCCATGGTCAAAGCTGTGCGCAAGTTCGGCGTAAGCTCGACATCACCGCTGCTGACGGAATTCAGCGTTTCACGAACCAAGTCCGGATAGGCACCTTTGGAAAACTGGCCGATAGCGATATTCGCAGCTTCCCCCGGGGAATTCAGCCGAAAGAGTTTTTGTACAGCGAGTGCACGTATCAACTCACTATCGTGGCCGTCCGCTATCTGGTTCAATGTCTGCACGGCCTCACTTCTTAAGTTCGCGGCATTGGGAATGCTTGGTTCCTCAAGAGTGCCGATGAGATTCAGTCGCGCGACAGCGGTCCTCTCATCGGTCGTGGCATCGCTCCTCAAATCGCTCAGCGCCTTACTGAAGACCTCTCGAGGCGTTTGACTTGGCATGTTGAAGTAAGTCTCATACATCTCGGCATATTTGGATTCGTTTCTGCCCTCCCAAATGGCATTTGCTTCTTGCAAGACTATGTCTCTGCCAATTGCAGAATCAACTAGAATGGATCGAAGAATGTCTCGCTCCATGCCCTGTTCGGCAGGCATGTCGTGATAGAACTGAGTCAAAAGCTTTGCGACCTCGGGGTCATTTTCCAAAGCAATCTGCAGCCGAGCCCGAAACTCATCCAGCTCATTCTGAGACATGTTGCCGCGATTCACGATCTTCTGAAAGATCGCACGAAGGCTCGCGTCAATTTGTACAGGTGTATCATTGGATGCCGCTCCGGAGGGCTTGTCATCGGTGGCCAAACTCCCGCCGGCATTAATGCCATCGGGCCACGCAATTCCCTCTTTGCTGCTTGTCGCGGTAGCTTCGGAAGACCTCAAGTCTGTGGGCTTGTATGCGCGCTTCGCTTGCTCCGAACTTACCGTGGGCGCGGCGAGAAATAAGAGGTACCCTGCCACCACCATCAGCAAGCATCCAACGATGGCTAGATGGACTCGACGCCGTGAAGATAAATTTATGTTGAAGGACATAAGCTTTCTTTGTAGATAAGGAACGTCAGCCGTCTGACACAGTGCACGCCTCGCTCTTGGCGGTATCGTGGCGATACCAAAGACACTCCGCTGTCTCAAGCCAATGAACAAGGCGAATGGCGATCTGAGTAACTAAATGCGCTGATAGTTGCAGCTACTGCCACGCCACTCTGGCAAATATCCTTCACGATCATATGCGCCACCGACGTATGTGCAACGCCAACTCCACCCCCCCATCCAATCGGAACGCCATCCCGCTGGGCAGCTTGACTGCAAGGTGAGGTAGTTATCCGCTCCGATCACGTGGACTTTCCCCCATCGTTCGCTGAAGTTGATGACTGCGCGGCCCTTCCAGCCCGGGTTAGGGCCACAAGTGACCGTTTCGCTACGAATATTGCATGCAGTCCATGACTTATTGATCCCGACATCGATCGCCATGCTGACGATTTTTATCGGGATTCCCCACTGCGCACCGATGTTAAAGCTGGTGGTGTGGCATGACGAATGGCCTGTCGTTAACGCCACGGTTCCACAGCTTCCTCCAGAGCCACCGAAACAATAGTGCCAGTCCGATCCGTCCAAGGAGTAGCCGTGCTGGCTTTTGCCGATCCAACCCAAGAACTGGGTGTTAAGCGTCTGCGCGCTGACGGGGCCGTTATAAACGTCCAGCCAAGCAGCTATGAGCAGAATTAATATCTTCTTTGATGCCACGGAAGATTCCTCTCTTGGTTTCGGTTAAGGCTACGCTGATCAAGCCGCGTAAATGCGACTTGTTGTGACCAAGGCATGCATAAATTCTCGAGATCGCGAATAACCGCCCAAAAAGCGGGTTCTGTCGCAGTAAGACCGAGAGGTCGGCCAAGTCCAATATGGTATGGATTCCTTATCCAGCCAGTGAATAGAATTGCTGTGCGGGAGTTTGCACCAACGCCGCCATCGTCCATCTGCCCCTTGACGATCATGTGCATAACTTCGATGCCGCCCAACAGGATGCGGGTACAACGAAACCTTTTGAACCCAAGCATCGGTCGAGTTCGGCGCTTGATCGCCCGATGATCCTGTTCGAGAGGGTAGGGTCGAGAACTGGCGCGCACACGGTACGCTCCGGTGGTCTCTCCACCGCTTTCGCGGTGGTCCTCAGTCCGGCTGCCATAGTCACGTTTCCAACTCCCGTCACGTCAAACCGTGCATGCGGTTTTCCCGCACACGGCTTTCCTGTCTGCTTCATGTCAAGGTTTATGGGACCTATCATGCTGGGCGCGCTTTCGGCGCAGCGGTACGACGAACCCGGTAACCATTAAACAGTCCCAGTTCCTAGCTTTGTCAAGTTAACGAACGCTTATTCGCCCCATGATCCGGGCGCGCCAAAGGAATACAATGCGACATCTCAACCTCCCAGCCAAGACCGGGGGGGGGGCATCTGGCCAAGCGCGCCGCCGTTACGACGACACCAGTCACGATAAGCATCGAAGTCAATGCCGACCACTGAAATGCGGGTTCGCGAACACTATCGAAAGGCTAGTGCGTTGACGAGTTCCCGGCGACTCACGAACATAGACCCCTTGTTGCTGATGTCGCGATCCCCCCATACCCGCCAGAGCGGCAAGCGTTCGCATGCACGTCAAGTCCACGCCATCTGTGACAATAAGCTGAGCGCGCCGCTTCAGATCACGATTGCCGCCCGCAGATGCGTCCCTGCCGCCTCACCCCAGCCAAACTACCGATCAAGAAAGACCTTGTGCGCGCACAACCAAAAATCAAACTACTACGGGCCGCACGAAATTTGTTACCAACATACCACCAATCGCGAATCGAATGGATATCAATTATTTTTCCGATATCCAAACGAGTTTCTAATATCGCCCAGTTTCTAAGGTTCTTAACAACACCGGAGTTGGCGGGGTTTTGTCGCATTAGCGCGGTCAAGTAAAATCCGTCGACCACGACGTATGACACGCATGATGGCAAAGACGAAGACGCCGAGCAAGATGCTGCCCGCCGGCATTGGCAAGGTATTGAAGCGGTTGCGCTACCCGCTGGACGTGATCCTGCTGTGCGTCCGGTGGTACGTGGCGTACTCATTGAGCCTCCGTAACCTCGAAGAATGAAATGAACGCGGTCGTCAGTTGCCGAGCCCAGTGGTGCGCACCGCCGGACGCTTCCATCCCGATCAGGCACGGCGTAAGGTTCGCGAAGTGTTCGAGGAACTTTGCTCGCTTGATCGGCTTGTTCACGATCTCGCCGGTTTCCTGATCGATGTAATGCAACTGGAACACGTTTTCGCGATATCCACACCGACTGCTGTACGATTCATCACTGGATCCTCCGGTCGCCTTGGAAAGCTTCCTATTTGCCACTTGGACACATCGATGCCGTTGACCCGTGAGGATCCATCTTGCTTTGAGCTTGCCCCTGAAAAACGTATCCCTTGCTGAGGTTTAAACTGCAGCAAGGAGAAACGAAGATGAGCCAATTGAAGCGTGCGCGGTACACCCTGGAATTCAAGCTGGAGGCGGTGCGGCTGGTGAAGGGCGGCCAGAGCCTGGCAGCGGTGTCGGCGATTCTGGGGGTGTCGAGCCAGACGATCTCGAACTGGGTGCAGGCGGACCGAAAAGGAACGCTGGTCGGCCCGGGTACGAAGCCGGTAACCGAGGAGCAGATGGAGCCGGCTCGACTGCGTGCGGAGAATGCGCGACTGAAGATGGAGCGCGACATTCTAAAAAAGGCGGCAGCGTGTGTGCTATGAAAGCTGTTTGATCGATGAGGGTGGGCCCCTCGATGCCGTCTTTCAGGAGAAGGCATCAAACCACTTCAAGCTGCTGCGTTTAAGAGACGTGGTGGTGAGCGTTGAAGAAAAGGCGCAGTGAATGCGTCAGGTATGGAATAACGAGACGAGCGCAAGCGAACCGTCGATGAGGTGTCGATAGCTTTTTCCACCCGTCGTCAAAACCAGGGTCCACGCTGCACCCTGGGACAAACCAAGCGGGAGCCTGATGACTGGCTTGGTGGCGACCGGCATATAGACGGCGTGACGTTACTCCAGGCGATTGAACGGAACATAGGAACCTGTCATCTCGATGCGAAGGGAGAAGCTTGATTTGAAGGACTCGAAGAAAGCGAGAGTACCGATGCGGGGTACAGGGACGGAGCATTCCGTAGTGGCGGTGAAGCCTCGTAATGGGGGCGGAGCGAAGGGAATGCTTCATCCGGCAAGACCCGTCGGCCAACCAGAGAATGGGATGAGCCGATGAGTCGAGCCCGGCCGTTTGCAATAACGAAGCAGTCTGTGTGGGCAGCATGGCTTCAGGTGAAAGCGAACCATGGCGCGCATGGTGTGGACGGGCAAACCATCGAGGCATTTGAAGAGCGGCTTGGACGCAGTCTGTACAAGCTGTGGAACCGGATGTCTTCAGGGAGCTACTTCCCCCCGCCGGTGCGCGGCGTGGAAATTCCGAAGGGCAATGACAAGAATCGCAAGCGGTTACTGGGAATTCCAACAGTGGCTGACCGCGTTGCCCAGGCGGTTGTGCGCAATTATCTTGAAGCGCAGGTAGAGCCCTGTTTCCATACGGATTCCTATGCTTACCGTCCTTCCAGGTCGGCGCTGGATGCGATTGCTGCTGTCCGGAGCCGTTGCTGGAAATACGATTGGGTACTGGAATTTGACATCAAAGGTGCGTTTGACCACGTTGATCACGAACTCATGATGAAAGCGGTGCGGCAGCATGCCCGTTGCACATGGGTGGAGCTGTATGTCGAACGCTGGTTGACGGCGCCAATGATGAGGGGGCAGGAAATGGTGTCGCGGACGCAGGGCACGCCGCAGGGCGGTGTCGTCAGCCCGGTGCTGTTTAATCTCTACATGCATTATGCCTTTGATAGCTGGATGGCGAGGCACTTTCCGGAAACGTCCTTCGTGCGGTACGCCGACGATGGATTGGTCCACTGTAAAAGTGAAGCCGAAGCCAGACGGTTGCTGGAGGCAATCGGTGCGCGTCTCAAGGCCTGTGGCCTGGAACTGCATCCTGAGAAGACGAGGATCGTGTACTGCCGGGATGGGAATCGCAAGAAAGACTATCCCTACACGAGCTTCGACTTTCTGGGATACACCTTCCGTGGCCGGCTGGCCAAAAGCAAGCGCGGCATCTACTTCAACAGCTTCAGTCCTGCGCTCAGCAGCAAGGCCGCGAAGCGCATTCGCGAGAAAATGCGGATGTGGGACATCGGCCGCTGGACAGATGCTGGGATTGAAGACATTGCCGAGCGGGTCAATCCAGCCCTGCGCGGATGGTGGAACTATTACGCGGCGTTCTATATGAGCGTATTCAAACGCGTGATCGGCCACCTCAACGACATTCTGGCGAAATGGGCGGCGCGCAAGTACCGTCGGTTCAAACGAAGTCGTGCCAAGGCTCGGACGTGGCTCAGGCTGCTGGCGGCGCGCGCACCGGATCTGCTGTATCACTGGAAGGTGGGGGTCTTGCCTCCGGCTGGATGACAAGAGCCGTATGAATCGAGAGATTCACGTACGGATCTGTGAGGGCCTGGCGGGGAAGTTCCGCCGGGCTACTCGACACTTTGCGAAAGAATCGCCGTGAAGTACGCCTTTATCGAACGGGAGCACAAGCGCTGGCCGGCGTCGCTGCTGTGCGAGTTGCTGGAGGTCAGCCCGAGCGGGTATCACCAGCGGCGTCAGCGGGCTGCAGCGGGCCGGGAGAGGCACAGCCCGGTACGAATCAGCGACGATGCCGTGCTGGCCAACATCCGCGCGATCCATGCGCAGGTCAAGGGTGAGTACGGCTGGCCGCGCATGACGAAAGAACTGGTTGCACGTGGTGTGCGCGTGGGTAAGGAGCGGGTTCGCCATCTGATGGCGCGGCACGGCATTCGTGCTCGGCACAAGCGCAAGTTCATCGCGACGACGAATTCGAACCATAACCTGCCGGTCGCGCCGAACTTGCTGAAGCGTAACTTCACGACGAGTGCGCCGAATCAGGTCTGGACGAGCGACATCACGTACGGCGCGACTGCAGAAGGCTGGGTTTATCTGGCGGTCATCATCGACCTGTTCAGCCGGCAGGTGGTGGGCTGGTCGATGCAGCCTCACATGAAGGCCGAGCTGGTCACTGACGCGCTGCGCATGGCATGGTTCAGACGGCGTCCGCCGCCGGGCCTGATCATGCACAGCGACCGGGGCAGCCAGTATTGCAGCGGGCTGTTTCAGGACACGCTGAAAGCATATGGGATGCGTTCGTCGATGAGCCGCCGTGGCGATTGCAGGGACAACGCGCCGACCGAAAGCTTGTGGGCTTCGCTGAAAGTCGGTCGCCTGCATGGTCGGCACTTCGCCACACGGCGCGCGGTGATGGACGAAATCGTTGATTGGCTGGGTTTCTACAATGCCCATCGGCTACACTCGACGCTCGATTACGTCAGCCCTATGACGTTCGAGAAGAACTGGCTCGCTGCCCACCGAGCCGCCTGAATTCCCTCGGCTATGGGATACGTCAAATCCACGCCGACAATGATAAGCCGCAGCGAGCTTACTTATGAGGAAATCGATGAAAAAACTGGTCAGCCGGCAAAATGCACTGGATTTTTTCCAGTTTTTTCGAAATTGCATTTTTACAAGAAAATTTCAGTTGACCACTCGTCATCCATGACCAGGGAATTTTTCTCTGGCACCAGCGAGGAAGCAACAGCCTCGGATTTCATAGATTTCCTGGTGGAAAGTAGAGATTTTGACGAGCGATTTCCTCTAAACGAACGCTGGATGTGTTGCTAGGCATTGTTCCGGTAATCAATGCATCGTCGAGATACTGGTCAGTGAAGTATTGAAGTAGCCTCAACCTTAAAGGACTCCAAGATGTATGTACTTGGTATTAACGCCGCTTACCACGAATCTGCCGCTTGTCTTATCAAGGATGGGCAAGTCGTAATGGCGATCGAAGAGGAGCGTCTAAATCGCATCAAGCATGGGAAACTCGCCAGTCCCGAGACGACGGGCGAGTTGCCATGGCTCGCGATCAATAAGTGTCTCGAGGCTGCGGGCATCACGCTTGCCGACTGTGAGCACCTCGGTTACTCCTTCAGCCCTGAAATTCTTCAAGAGGGCGTGGCACAATGGCGAGATACGAACGACACGCCTCACGTGTGGCCGCTGGAGAAGGAGAGCTACCAGACAATCGAAGGGAGGCTGGACTTCATTGATGGGGTGCTGTCCGCGCGCAGGCAACTGATTGAGAACGCCGGATTCAGGGGGACCTTCCACTTTCTGCCGCACCACGATTGCCACGCCGCAAGCGCCTTCCACGTGTCGCAGTTCGATAAGGCCGCGGTGCTCGTGATTGACGGAATCGGGGAATGGGCGAGTACTTCGCTGTACTACGGAGAGGGCACGCAACTGCGCAAAGTGCACGATTTTATTTTTCCGAATTCACTCGGGTTTGTGTGGGAGAAGCTGTCCAAATATCTTGGCTTTAGCCAGTACGATGCGTCCAAGGTCATGGGTCTCGCCGCCTATGGCGACGCTACCAAAACCATTGACCTATTTGCGAAGATTGTGACTAACAAGCAAAACATGAGCGTCGATCTGGCCGTGCTGCGTCATGAATCGCCAGACTTCTCTCCGTTGGAGACGCTTTTCGGCCTGCCAAGGCGCTATGAGCCTGTGGACTTCAACGTCGAGAACTGGCAGGCCTACGTGAATGTCGCAGCTGGCCTGCAGTTGCTGACCGAACAGGTGCTCGTAGAAATCCTGCGTCGTTTCGATTATCAAACCCATCGCAAGTTGTGCATGGCCGGGGGCGTCGCGCTAAATTGTGCAGCTAATGGCGCGATTGTGCGTGAGAAGCTGTTCGACAATATCTTTATTCAGCCGGCCTCCAACGATGCTGGCACCGCGATGGGGGCTGCATTCCTGATTTGGAATCAAATGCTTGGTCGGCCGCGGGACTATGTGTTTACGAACGCCTACCTCGGCCCGAGCTACACTGACGATGAAATCGAGGCGGTGCTTTCTCGCACGAACCTGAACTACAACAAGGTGGAAGTTGCGGGGAAAGCCGCGCAGCTTATCGCTGATGGCAACATTGTCGGTTGGTTCAGTGGTGGGATGGAGTGGGGGCCGCGTGCGCTTGGTGCGCGTAGCTTGCTAGCAGATCCACGCAACAAAGACATCCGCGAATTGATGAACGTCAAGGTGAAGCATCGCGAACTTTACCGTCCGTTCTGTCCAAGCATTCTCGGAGAACGTGCAGAGGAATGGTTCATCGGAAGTACCGACGTGAATGCAGGAAAGTACATGCTTACGACGTCAGTGGTCCACCCCGAAAAGGCGGGTGCGATCCCGGCAGTCGTTCATTTTGACCAAACTGTACGTGCGCAGACGGTTTATCGGGAGGATCACCCTGAGTACTACCGCTTGATTTCTGAGTTCGAGGCACTCACAGGCGTTCCGCTGCTGCTAAACACTTCCTTCAACGACTCCGAGCCGATTGTGTGCAGCCCTCAGGACGCCATTAATACATTCTTGAAGACTGACATCGACTACCTCGTGCTTGGCAACTACCTCGTTGAGAAAAACCCAGGTTACACCTGACATCAGCCCTGAGACCTGGCCGTACATGGGGTTGTAAGCCGGAACCGCAGAAATTTTGGAATGGAAGTCCCTTGATTTCAGGTGGTTAGAGAAGGTCGAGACCCGCAAGCATGGCCGCGATGTCGATCGGGTTCTCGTTGCGAAACGTGTAATGCCCGAGGAAGTGGATGCGCGGCCACGCCACCGGAGAAATCTTCTTCAGCATCGCGAGCGCCTTCTCATTTCCCTCCCGTTGGTAGCGTTCAGTTGTGAGAGCAGTACCGAGTTGAAGGCGGTCACGACATTGGCCAGCAGCCGGCCGCACTCGTTATTGATCGCAATGTCGTGATCGGTCTTGCCGATCAGGTGCTTTCTGCCACTGACCTCGGCGATGAAGCCGCGCAGCGCGTGATACGCTTCGATCCGGTTCTGCGGACGATGGACGTTGCGCTGCAGTTGTGGGTCGCGCATGTAGCGCAGCGTGTAGATGCTGCGCACGAGTTTACCGAACTCGAAGACGGCACGGCGCGTGCGGTGATGTGGAGACAATGCGCAAAGCTTGCGAACCAGTGCCTGCTGGCTCATTTCCTTCATGCTGAGTGACGCGATGATCTGTTCGAAGACACACGGATCGTCGCAGATGGCGGGCAAGTCGATCTGTCCAGCGGGTTTGATCAGGAAATTGTCGTCCTGCTCAATGTCGTCGCCGCAAAACAGATGTTTTAGCTGTGCTTGCAGGTTGGTGAAGCGCGGCGCAAAGTCCATCTCGAACCAGTACATGGCCGCGAAATTCATCTTGTTGATGCTGTGCATGTCTCCGGTGATAATCGTCGGCGCGATATCGGTCGTGTTGTGGTAACTGATTGGTGAGGGAGGTAAAGGCGACGACTCCCCGTTCGCGACCGAAATATTTGCGCGAGTGCCTCGCCTTTGCGGTCGGAGTGGCGGCAGCGAACTTCTGTCCGTCGATGGCACCGAAAAGTGCGCCAAGATCGGACGAGTAGTACTCGAAGATCGGTAATTGTGCGATGAAGTTGGCAACCCGGTCGTTGGCAGCCCGCAGTGTGGCCAGACGGCAGTACTGGCGATATGTTTCGTCGAGTGTGTGATACGGGATATCGCAGGTCTGGACATGGCGAGATTGCCGAGATTGGTGGCCTGCGCAATAATCACCGCCATCAAGCTGTCCGCGTCGGCGATCTTCTTCGCGTAACGGGGTTGCAGGGGCGTCATCGTCAACAGGAAGCCGCAACGCTCATTCACAAACCGGATGATGTCGGCAATGTCGCGTAGCGCGCGCAGCTTCGCGTAGAAGCTTTCCTGCTGTGTGGCGTTTTTGTCGGCCTTGGGTTTGCGCCACGTCAGGGTGCTGTGTTGCGCGTCGTAGTCAAGGTGTTTGAGCTTGCCCTGTCGCAGTTCATGGTCAAAGCACTGCCAGAGTTTGCGAAGCTCGTCGCACAAGGCGGCAACGGTGACTTGTACCGGTTGGTGCAACTAGGCGAGATCCAGTTTGTCGAGCACGGCTGCCGTACGATCGGCAGGAACAAGATGGTCGCTGAACTGTCGATGCTGGGTACTGTCATTCAGAGGCAGATCGCCGCTATCGATGCGTTTGCGCAGTTGCCGGTAGACCCAGAATTCATAGCGATCGCCGCGAAGGGCTGTGGGCTGGCCCCGGTCGCCAAAGGTGAGCAGATACGGGCGCAGTCGCTCCGGGATTGTATTGGGAGGAATGTCGTCGATCGGTTGTCGGTCAAGGCGCTGCCGGCGAGCGAACACCCCTCGCATCCAGTGCAGGGCCGCAAGCCATGGATCGTCGTTGCGTGCGCTCGAAAACTGGAGTGTCGTCGCCCGCGGCCGGAGCCGCGTGCGAATCTGCCCGGCGACCTCGTCGACGGCCTGCCAGCGCAGCTCCATCTGGCTGAGGGGCTTAGTGCTCAACAGGCTGGCGACCTGCTGTAGGTCAGCCTTGGGCAGGATGCTGAATGCCTGGTGCCGCACGATTCCGAACGGCGTGACATTGTCGAGCGAGTCATCGACGTAGAGCTGCAGGAGCCTGCCGACCTGAGGTGTATCTTTCTGCCGCTGAAGCTTGGCGTGAATGAAAGCGTGATCGGCACTGGCCTTGCTGTCGTCTTCGAACTTCTTCGTGTGATGGCGCAGGGCATCGACGAGATTGTCGTTCAGCTGCCGGTAGCGCTGCCAGGCGTAGCACAGCAGGTACAGGAATGACTGCCCGGGTTGCGGCTGACGTAGGTCATAGATGGTATAGAAATGTGCCAAGCTCGCGTAATACGCGATATTCTGCTGTGAGATACCGAGTTGGGGCAGGATGGGTCGGGCGGCGTTGTAGACGGGTTCGAGCGTGGCGCGCTTGCGGCGCTCGCGTCCCATCATGTGAGGTCCGAAATATTTCGCATCCTGCTTGATAGCAGCGAGTTCGGACAGCGACTCGTCGCGTACGAGCAGGCCTTGTAGCGAGGCCTTGACGTCATCGGTGATTTGCGCCTCGATCAGCGCGGCCAGTCGTTGCCGTTCTTCACGCAGCGCGGTACTGATGATCGTCTGGAAGGTGGTATGACCCGGCCGTACGATATGTTGCTGGTTCAGCCAGATGATGAGTTCGGTGACCACGTATGCGGGTGTCACATCGCGCCGTACCAGTTGTGCGGTGCGTTGCGTGAGTGACGGGCTGTCGTGCTTCGACCAGAGGCGAAAGCGGAACAGTGAAAGGATTTCGCGTCGCTGCGCGTAGATTTCCGCAGACCGGATGAGTCTTGGCGAAAGCGCCTGTTGAGGGAAATAGCGTTCGCGCAGGTATCCCGCATCCTCCAGCGGAAGGTTCCGTAAACGTAAAAAACGCCCGCGTGGCCTTGAAATAGCCGGTTTGCAGCAGACAGAGTATTTGTTCGTTCAGGCCGCGGCGCCGTTCCGCTAGCGCCAGTTCGTCGGCGGTGAAGGCAAAGTACCCCGCGCGCTGGAAATCATCGAATTCGGGGCGGTCATAGAGCGCTTGCCGTTCTGCTTCGGGCAGCAGGGCGAGATGGTCGTTGTGGGCGCGCATCCAGAGGCGGAAGAAACTGAAAGGGCGCCAGTTTAAAGCGTGACAGACCAATAATTGATATTATCGGGCTACCATCTTAATTTTACGTACGTAACCTCAACCGATGAAGACGCGTCTGCCCCGGCGCCCCCGGCCGCGACGCCTGCCGAACCCGGGTTCCCGGATGCCGATGCGCTGGCCGCGCTGCGTGGCTGGTATGCAGGCCTCAGTTCACGTGCAACCGTCCTGCGCTACCTGCCTGGCCTCAAGGCGTCGGGCCAGTCCGCACGTGGCATGCTCGGCCGCATCCGCCGGCAGCTCATCGCGTTCGCCGAAAGCCGCCATCGACTGGATCTGGCGGCGGTATTCCAGCACACGCCCCAAGAGCGGCAGGGGCGAGCCAAGGCAGTTGAACACGCGCTCAGGACGTTGCCCTCGGTGAATGCGCCACAGCCCCAGATCAGCGACGACATTGAACGGTGGCTCGCACCCCGGACCGCGAATGCCCTGCGTGCACACGGCATCCATACGCTCTCGGAACTGACCGTACGCATCCCGCGACGGCGCGGATGGTGGCGAACGATCGAGGGGCTCGGCGCGATGGGGGCTCGGCAAGTCGAAGCCTTCTTCGCCGGGCATCCGCTGTTGACCGAGCGCGCCCGCGCACTGGTCGCGGTCACCCAGCCACGCAGCATCGTGCCGTGGGAAGAGTTGCGCCTGCCGCACGAGGTCGATGGCTTGCAGGGCAGTTTCCGGGCGCCGCGTAATGCCTGCACGCTGAACGCGACGAACGATTACGAGGCGGTACAGGCGTGGCTTGCGCTGCACGAAACAGCGACGACGCAGCGCGCCTATCGCAAGGAGGCCAAGCGGCTGATCCTGTGGGCGATCGTCGAACGCGGGCGGGCGCTGTCGTCACTGACAACCGACGACGCGATCGCCTACCGGGCGTTCGTGAGACGTCCGGCGCCGCGCGAGCGCTGGGTCGGGCCACCGCGGCCGCGCGATTCCGTCAAATGGCGCCCCTTTACGAGCGGCCTGTCAGCGCGCTCAGCAGCCTACGCACTGACGGTGCTCTCGGCGCTGTTTCGCTGGCTGATCGAGCAGCGTTACGTGCTCGCCAATCCGTTTTCCGGCGTCAAGGTCCGAGGCCACGCCTCGCAGCCAGCGCTGGACACGACGCGCGGTTTCACCGAGGGTGAGTGGCTGCTGGTCCGCGCGATTGCCGACGGCCTCGGAGGGTCCTATGGCTGGTCGGAGCCAGCGGCGCAGCGGCTGCGCTTCCTGCTTGACTTCGGCTACGCGACGGGTCTGCGCGCGAGCGAACTGGTCGGCGCCGGGGTCGGCAGCATCCGCGTGGACGGGCACGGTGATCACTGGCTGCATCTGGTCGGCAAGGGCAGCAAGCCCGGCAAGGTGGCACTGCCGCCGGTCGCGCGTACTGCGCTCGATCAGTACCTTGCACAGCGACGCCTGCCTGTCACGCCACAACGCTGGAACCCGAAGACATCACTGGTCGCGAGTCTGGGCGAAGACGGCGACGCGGGTATCGCGAGTCCGCACTGGATGCGCCACAGTCACGCGAGCCACGCCCTCGCTAGTCCAGCCTGAACAAACCGTAGAGCCTTAAGCGTTGGGGGTTTCCGGCGGAAATCGTGTTGTTGGAATTGCAGAGACCTGGCATATTGCTGGGTATAGCCTGCAAATTCTGACGAGGTTTAGATGGGTCCGAAGGCGCCTGTAACGGAGAAGGATTTGTTCCGGCATCCACTGCGCGAACAGATCAATCTCAAGCATCCACTGGTACGGCTGGCCGAGCTGATCAATTGGGAGCGGCTCAGTGCATCGATGAGCGCGAGTTTCGTTTCGGGTAAAGGCAGACCTGCGAGTTCGCCTCGACTGATCGCTGGTCTGCTGTATCTGCAGCACGCCTTCGACCTCTCGGACGAGGATGTTGTGTGGCAATGGGTTTAGAACCCGTACTGGCAGGTTTTTACGGGCGAGACGTACTTGCAGGCCGAACCGCCGATCGATCCGTCCAGCCTCACGCGATGGCGCAAACGGTTGGGAGAAGCCGGTGTCGAGGAGTTGCTCGCCGAGACGATCGACGCGGCGAAGCGTGCCGGAGTGATCAAGGCGTCGAGCGCGAAACGCGTAATCGTTGATACGACCGTGATGCCCAAGGCGATCGCACATCCGACTGACTCGCGACTGCTGGAGCGCTGTCGTGAACACCTCGTGAAGGCAGCTGCGCGGCACGGCCTGAAACTGCGTCAGAACTACAACCGCGAAGCACCACGCCTGGCCACCCAGATCAGCCGCTACGCGCACGCGAAGCAGTACCGGCGGATGAGAGTATGCGGTCCACCAAGGACGCCCTTGTCTGAAAATCGCTGCACTCTGATGCTACGTGTCCACGTGGACACGTAGACACTTGCACCGATGACAGAGAAAAAAGACTTGAGAAGCCGTCTGGTGATTGGCCAGAAACGCGATGGCCGACGCGAATACGATAATGAGGCACGCGATGAGCTTGTCCGTCTATGCTTGATGCCAGGCGTATCGATAGCTCGCACGGCAATCGAATACGACATCAACCCGAATCTGCTGCGTACCTGGGTGACCCAATATCAGCAGAGGCACGCCGACACCAAACAGCCTTCACCGAGCCTGGAGGGCGTGCTGATTGATGTTCCAGCCGCTGGCAATGAAGTGCTGCCACATGTGGCGAATGCTGCCGCCTTCGTCCCGGTTGTCCATGCGGCGACGGCGCCACCGGCCTCAGCGTCAGCCGGGTCAATGACACTCGCAGTGCATGTGCGCCTGTCCAACGGTGTCGAGCTCCAGTTCGGAAAGGCCATCGCGACGATCGACGAGCTGACGACGCTGATTCAGATCCTGGGGAGGATGCCGTGTTCCGGTTCGACGAAAAACTGAGCGTATATTTACATCGCGATCCGGTTGACTTCCGGTACGGCATGAACAGCCTGTCGATTCTCGTTGAACAGGCGATGCACCTGAATCCAATGGACTCCTCGCTTTACATCTTCGGGAACCGGCGTCGAGACAGAATCAAGATTCTTTGCTGGGATGGTAGCGGCTTCTGGCTTATGACGAAACGCCTTGAGGCAAGCCATTTTATCTGGCCCGACAACAAGGCCGAGGTCGTGACGATGACGACCAGCGTGTTGCATGCCCTGCTCGACGGCGATGACATCACGACGGTCCGTCGACATCCGAGGCAGCAATATCGGCGTGTGAGCTGAACAACCCGCCGGCATACATGGTCTAATCCAGCATGCCGGTCAACGTCACGATCACCGCCGAGGAACTGATAGCGCTACTCGCCGAGCGCGATGCGGCTCGGGCATTGCGGGAGGAGCAGGAAGCGTTACGCGGTGCCCTACGACTCGTGACAGCGGAACGCGACCTTGCCGAAGAGCGCCTGCGGGCTTACCGTCAGGAGTTGTTCGGCGTAAAGAGCGAAGCCCGAGGTTCCGATCAGCTCGGCTTGTTCAATGAAGCAGAAGTGCTCGGTGCCGGGCGCATGCCCGCCCAGGAAGACTCGCCGGAGTCGACGGTCTCAGCACACACGCGCAAGAAACGCGGCCATCGCAAGCCGCTCGATCCCAACCTGCCGCGCGACGTTGTGCGGCACGAATTGCCCGAAGCCGAGCGCTTCTGCATGAACGACGGACATGCGCTCGTCGAGTTCGGCGTGGAGATCAGCGAACAGCTCGACGTCATTCCGGAGCAGCTTCGCGTGATCCAGCACCAGCGCGTCAAGTATGCCTGCCCGTGCTGCGATCTCGGTATCAAGGTCACGCCGGCGCCGGCACGCATCATCCCTCGTGGGCTGTTGGGCGAATCGGCGCTCGCGTGGATCGCCACCGGCAAGTATCAGTTCGGCATGCCTCTGTATCGCCAGGCTGGCTTGCTGCGTCGATTCGGCGGCGACATCTCGTCGAACACGATCGCGGCCAGCATGGTCCGCGTCGGTCTCGCGTCGCAGCCCGTGATCAACCTGCTGCGCGACGCGCTGCTTGACGCCGGGCTGATCTATTGCGACGAGACGACGCTGCAGGTGCTGAAAGAAGAAGGCCGCCGGCCAAAAACGACGAGCTACCTGTGGGCGCAAATGACGGGTTCGGGTGTGCCGATCCGTTGCTTCACTTATACACCCGGGCGCGGTACAAAACTGGCCGACAGGCTGTTCACTGGAATCCGGTCAGGCGCGGTCATGATGACCGACGGCTACGAACCCTACAACGATATCGCCAGGCGCTACGAGCTCGTGCACCTTGGGTGTTGGGTTCACGTGAGACGGTACTTCGTCAAGGCAGAAGACAGCGTGCCCAAGGCGGCACGAACCCACGACCTTCTTGCGACGCGCTTCATCAAATTGATCGGCAGGCTGTTTGCCGCCGAAGTGCGTAGCGAGACGTGGTCTGCACAGCGACGGCAGCGGTTGCGACGGCGATACAGCGCACGTGTGCTCGACGCGATCCACGCGCTGATGCTCGAGCAGTCGCACGGTGTCGTACCGAAAAGCCTTCTTGGCAAAGGACTGACTTACCTACGTGCGCAGTGGCCAAAGCTGATCCGTTACATCGAGAACGGCGATTGGCCCGTTAGCAACAATGCTTGTGAAAATGCGATTCGCCCATTCTGCGTGGGACGCCGCTCTTGGCTGTTCAGCGACACTGTTGATGGCGCGAACGCAAGTGCCAATCTTTATACCTTGGTCGAAACGGCAAAGGCCAACGGTATCGATCCCTACCGCTACCTCACGTGGCTGTTCCAGCGTCTGCCTCTAGCGAAGACGGCAGATGACTACGAAGCGTTGCTGCCTTGGCGCATGCCCGTCGATCTCCGCTGATCCGTACCAATTCCCAGTACCCCGCGCCGTCAACTGCATCACTCTGAGGGGCGTCGTTCACGGACCGCATACGGATGAGAAAGGCAGTGCGCACCCTGCGCTCGCGTGTCGGCCGCGTCATGCGCGATGTCGAACGGCAACTCGACACGGTGGTTGATAACAGGCGAGCTGAGCTGCAGGAACTGATTGCCCGCACGAAGCGAATCCTGACGCAGAAGACGAAGGACAAAAATAAGCTGTATGCGCTGCACGCGCCGGAAGTCGAGTGCCTGGCCAAGGGTAAGGCGCGCACGCCATACGAGTTTGGCGTCAAGGTGTCGATCACGACGACACACCGGGAAGGGCTGTTGGTGGGTGCCCGCTCGATGCCGGGCAATCCGTACGATGGACATACGCTGGAAGAAGCGCTGGAGCAGGCAGCGATTCTCAGCGATGTCAAACCTGAAATCGCGATCGTCGACCGTGGTTACCGGGGCGCTGAGCCAGACGGGGTGAAGGTCTACCATCCCGGCCTGCGACGCGGCATCACGCGCACGTTGCGCGCCATGATCCGGCGGCGCAGCGCGATTGAACCAGCGATCGGTCATATGAAGGCCGACGGCAAACTCGACCGGAACTGGCTCAAGGGCGCGCTCGGGGATGCGATCAACGCAGTGCTATGTGGTGCCGGCCACAACCTGTGCATGATCCTCAGAAAGCTGCGGCGTTTTTACGTCCTTGTACTTGTCGCATTGCTCAACCGCTCCGCGGCTTCCGCTTCGACACCATGAACGGCGTCGTCGCCGAAAACGAATTATTCAGACCCGACTCGCTAGCGGGGCCAAACTGACCAGCGTGCGCGACAACCTGCGCCATGCATCGATCGCGACGACATCGATGTACCTGCACGGCGACGAAATCCAGCGTGCGAGGGATATGGATCAGGCCTTTGCCGCCCGAAAATAGCCGCTAACCTATTGAATTCGAAGGATTTCGGAAAAATCGGCGGTTCCAGCTTATAACCCCTACAAGCGAATGATCTCGTTGGCATCCCAATGGCCGTGCCACTTTCAATCCTCAGGTCCAAGACCGCTGAGGCGAGAAATTTTTCAAGCGCCAGAGCGAGTACGATCGCCAACGCGCAAAGGCATTGACCCCACTGCTTTCGGCGTAGCGCCTGAACGACGGCGACGCTCAGCGACCGGCGATGACACTGCGCCGGTCTCCCACACGAATCTTGCGGGCTTGCATTCAACGAAGGCAAACAATAGCAGTCCTGAGCCCAACGTAAACGATTGAATGTGACTATAGAAAAATCCTACGAACTCAATGTCACAGCGATCAGTATAAAGGGTCATCAACTCGACGGAAAATGCGTCGATGTGGCATTCCAATTAGGCGGATCTTGCCCGAAAACATTGCGAACGAAGAAATCCATGAGCTTACGCTCGGTGAAGATACCGGGGGCTCCATGATCAGCACCAGGCACATAGACCATTTCGAATTCCTTTCCCGCCTTAATGAGACTGTCGGCGAGCGCAAAGGTGGAGGCCGGATCGACATTGTGGTCCATTTCGCCCACAACAAGCATAAGTTTGCCGTGCAGATTGTCGGCATTGTCGATGGCGGAGGACTGTGAGTATTCAATGCCGACGGGCCAGCCCATCCACTGTTCGTTCCACCATATCTTGTCCATACGGTTGTCATAGCAACCACTGTTGGCTACCGCAACCTTATAGAAGTCCGAATGGAATAGCAGTGCATCAACGGCGTTCTGGCCGCCAGCTGATGTACCGAAGATTCCCAAATTCGAGATGTCGTACCAGGGATATAGAGAGGCAGCCGCCTTATGCCACAGAATGCGATCGGGAAGGCCTGCATCTTTCAGATTCTTCCACGCGACGTCATGGAAAAGGCGTGAACGGTTGTTAGTGCCCATTCCGTCGATTTGCACAACGATAAAACCCAACTGGGTAAGGGGCTCTGTTGTGGTTGTGAATGACTTTGGGACGTGAGAGCCTTGCGGGCCGGCATATATATCCTCCACCACAGGATACTTCAGATGTGGATCGAATCTATCTGGTAGATGAATGATTCCCCAAATATCGGTCTTACCATCGCGCCCTTTGGCAACAAAATTGATTGGTGCTCTCCATCCATTAGATTCGAGTTGGGAGATGTCGGTGCTCTCGATCTGCATCAGTTTAGCGTTGTCTCTAGACCGGAAAAGCGCCATGCGTGGGGGAAGGTCGATACGCGACCAGAGGTCGACGTAGAATCTACCGTCCGGAGAAAACTCGATGTGATGATTGGCCGGTTCTGGCGTAAGTGATGTCAGCCCCTTTCCGTCGAAGCCAATTCGGTAGGCATGAACGAAATAAGGGTCCTCACCGAAATTCATTCCGCTTGCTTCAAACCAGATTTCCCTTCTGACCGGATCGATGTGGTCCACCGCGCGGACAACCCAGTCACCTTTGGTGATTTGGTTTTCTAAAACACCGGTACGGCCATTAAAGAGGTACAGATGTTCAAATCCATCGCGCTCGGATGCCCAGATAATTTCCTCTCCATCATTAACATTGTAGCGAAAGTGTTTTCCGGCACTTCTTTGGTTATTTCTTAAATCTGTATAATCGACGAACGTGGAGCTGACCTCATCGATCAAAGAGCGCGTACGGCCGGTGGCTGCCTCCACCTCGATTACTCGGTAGAGCTGATGGCCGCGTTGGTTGTACTCAAATGTAAAGGCTTCCCCATTCTTCCACCAATTAATTTCGGAAAGGTCAAAAGGATTCGGGAACAAAGTATTGTCGATATTGACCATGCGCTTGTTGACTATGTCGAATAGTACCGGTTGCGGTCGCGGAAGAATATCTCCCGCTTTGGGATACGCTAATTGCTCATACCTGGCTTGATGGTTTGTTGCTGAGGAATTGACAAGCATAATTTGACGCGGTTGGCCGACGGCGACACGGTAACCTGCGAGGTGATTCGAGTCAGGGGACCACTTTAGGGATGAGAAGACGTAATTGTTCGCTTCTGTCCCGTCCGAACTTAACGGTACATTTACTGACCCGTCCTTACTCATTAGAAAGACGTTGTAGTTTTTGATATATGCTTTCCACTTGCCGTCCGGTGAATCGCTTATTATTCGATTATCGCTTTCAGCCGTTGGCGTGAAGTCGTTATGAAATGACGAGATTTCGCCCTCAGAGATCCTAGTGCAGATGTAGCTTGAAAGATCGCAACTCCACTGAACGGAATCAATGGAGAACAGCAACTGGTGGCCGTCTTGTCCGATTTCGAAGCGGTCAAAGGGCAGCGAATTGCCTCGGAAATTCGAGGAGGCCGCCTTATTTAATGCTTCGGCAAGGCGGCTATGATCGAAAGCCTGTTGCTTCTTCCCGGTTTTGATATTGAATTTAATGAACTGGCGCTCACCATGTGTCGTCCGTCGGTAGGCAAGGGTCTCGGGCGAAAGCCAGAAAGGGGGGGTATCGACAAAATTGACAATTTTATCCGAGTATTGATAGCGAACTGTGAGAGCCCGCTGAAAGTCTGAGGGGGTAAGAGCAAAGGGGGGGTGTATGGTTCCGTTCCCTTGGTTGTCAGCAGCCGATAGCAACGTGCAGTAGGAAATTAGAAGCAGAAAGATGGTGACAATTTTTTGCATGGATGTTTGGCCTTGAGTATGTAGGTTACGTCGTCGGCCTACCTTGGAGCAATTTTTATGCCATCAGTGAATGCGAGTGGGTATGATCAGTGTCCGCTGAGCGCAAGCGAGGCGACCGGTGAGGTTCTGTCGCGATAACGGGAAGTAGAATGGCCGGTTTTGGAAACTGCAAGTCGGCAGATGAATAAGCCAGCGAAGACGCCGCGCAGGAGCCTGCCAGACGGCATTGCTGCCAATGTCCTCAAGCGCCTGTACCATCCGGTGGACGTGATTCTGCTGTGCGTGCGCTGGTACGCGGCGTACTCGCTGAGCTTGCGGGATCTGGAAGAGATGATGGCCGAGCGCGGCATCGAGGTGGATCATTCCACGGTGCATCGCTGGGTGATCAAGCTGCTGCCGGTGCTCGAGAAGGCCTTTCCTCGGCTCCAGCGCCCGGTAGGCAACAGCTGGCGCATGGACGAGAGTGTGTCACGAACACAAGCGAAAGCTTGTGGTGCTGTACTGAAGATGGGAGTAGGCCTCCCGAAGCCGGCTTGCAGGAGCAGGCTTCAAACCGCCCGGTGCTGCTGCGCTCAAAAGGCGTGGTGGTGAGCGACCGTGGAAAAGTCATCCATAAGGATGGCAGGTATGTGTTGAGAAGATGAGCGAAAGCAAACCGTTCGATGATGCGTCGTTAATTCGTTAAGGTGCTGTCAAAACTGGGGTCATTTCGTCGCTCCAGGATCAGTCAGGACGAGACCTGTTTACGGACCTGGCGGCAGCCGGCGTAGAGGCGGCATGAGCTCAATACAGGCTTCGGTATGGAACGTGAGAACCTTGTTGCGGATGGAAAGGGAAATGACAAATGGCTAACACCATGAGGAAGAATACCGATGCCGCAACGAGGGGCGGAGCTGCCCGTAGTAGTGTTGAAGCCCTTGTAATGAGGGTGGAGCGAAGGGGCAGCGTTATCCGGTTGACGAAGGTCACCAACCTGCTTGTCGGGGAGGAGTGACATGACATCAACGAAAACTTATGACATTGCCAAGCGAACGATCTGGGAGGCGTACCAGCGAGTGAAGGCCAACCGGGGTGCTGCCGGCATCGATGATGAAACTATCGAGATGTTCGAGCAGGACCTGCCGAAGAATCTGTTCAAGCTGTGGAATCGGATGTCGTCGGGGTCGTACTTCCCGCCACCGGTCAAGCAAGTTGAGATTCCAAAGGCAACGGGCGGTATTCGCAAGTTGGGCGTGCCCACGGTGAGTGACCGTGTGGCGCAGACTGCGGTCAAGCTCCTCATTGAGCCGATTCTCGATCCACTATTCCATGCGGATTCGTATGGTTACCGGCCCGGGAAATCGGCCAGGCAGGCGGTCGCCATCACCCGACAAAGGTGCTGGAAGTTCGACTGGCTGGTGGAGTTTGATATCAAGGCGGCCTTTGATCAAATCGATCATGGCCTCTTGCTAAAAGCGGTACGCAAACACATCAAAGAGGACTGGATCCTGATGTACATCGAGAGGTGGCTGACTGCGCCATTCGAAACTGCACAGGGTACCCGCTTGCCGCGGGACCGCGGTACCCCGCAGGGGGGAGTGGTCAGTCCGATCCTGATGAATCTGTTCATGCACTATGCGTTTGACGTCTGGATACAGCGTCACTTCCCGCAGTGTCCCTTTGCGCGCTATGCCGATGATGCGGTGGTCCATTGCCGTAGCCAGGAGCAGGCACAAGAGGTTATGCACGCCATTGCCTCGCGGCTGGCGGAATGTGGGTTGACGATGCATCCTGAAAAGTCAAAGATCGTGTATTGCAAGGACAGAAGTCGCACCCAAACCTACCCGAATGTGACCTTCACATTTCTGGGCTTTCAGTTTCGTCCGCGAAGGGTGTTGACCAGGCACGGGCAGGTCTCGACCAGCTTTGTACCTGGAGTCAGTCCTGACGCCCTGAAACGGATGAGACAGACGGTGCGGGGGTGGCGGTTGCAGCGCCAAACGTCGAAATCACTGTTCGAACTCGCTGAGCGATGTAATCCCACGATATGTGGCTGGTGGAACTACTACGGGGCTTTCCATCGGACAGCCATGCATGAGTTGAGTCGGTATCTCGACCGAAAGCTCGTGCGCTGGGTTCAGCAGCAAGTACAAAACACTGCGACGGCACAAACGGTGCAGTGAGGAGTGGCTACGCAAGATGAGGCAGGCGTACCCGCGAGAGTTCGCGCACTGGCAGTATCAGGGGAAACAGGTTGGATAACGGGAGCCGTGTAAATCGAGAGGTTTACGCACGGTTCTGCGAGAGACTCGGGGCGCAATTCCCCGGGTCTACTCACCCCTACAGTACGCCCAGCCAACGTAGCCCGCCTGTATGGGGGTGAAGTTGCTTGAGCATAGTTGGAATGCAAAACCCGGAGAAGTTGCTGTTGTAGTACCGGGTATGCCCTTCTTCTGCTGCGAGAGGAAGTGAGCCGAAGCGGCGGTGACTTGCCGACACTGGCACGGTGACGAAGTCCGTGGGAAACGGGGCTTGCGGCGAAGCGGTTACGCCAAGATGAGCCTCTAGGCTGAGCATGGGACGGTTGAGGAACACGAACCTGTTTGAACGCATCTGAGGGTTGAATCGTCACCCCTGCCTACACCGCTTAATAGGCAGGACGCGAATTGTTGCCGATCATATGTACGGCCCGGCAACGCGAATGCTGACTGGCCATGTAGGCCCATCAGCACGGAGCCATGGAGAGCGCGCAGCTAGGCCGTGGTATTCGCGACGACTTGCGGCAAGCAAGGATAAAGACTGCGACAGGCAGTCTCGCCCGTGCGCTTGAGTCCAGCATGTGAACTGGGGAAGGCTTGCACAGATGTTAAGGGAGTGTGCCTCCCAATGATGTGCAAGCTGGCGGAGTCTCCGTAGTAGTCCGAGGCCGGGAAAGCCGGCTACATGGCGAAGGGGGAAGTTGAAGTGGTTTGCCTGGTTGAATTAACTGACTGTAGCGAGGTGAAGACCTTCGATAATCAGTGAAATACAAAGCAAACTGGCGGCACGGTGGAACGGTGTCGACTTTTCGAAACGACACTTCAGCGGAGAGCCGGATGCGCTGAGAGGCGCACGTCCGGTTCGGGGAGGAGAGGCAGGGAAATAGTTCGACTACGCCCTGTCTCTTACTCCGCTCCTCGTCAAGGGCCAGTGGAAGTATCTCTACCGGGCCGTGGACAAGCCCGGCAAGACCATTGACTTCCTGTTGCGCGCGCGCCGAGACACTGCCGCTGCCCGGCGCTTCTTCGAAAAGGCCATCGCCCAGAACGGTGCGCCAAAGACCGTCACGGTGGACAAGAGTGGCGCGAACCTCGCGGCCATGCAGGCGATCAATGCTGAGCGGGAAACGCCGATCAAGATCAGGCAGAACAAGTATCTGAATAACCTCGTTGAGCAGGACCACCGTGGCATCAAACGCCGGGTCAGGCCGATGTAGGGGTTCCAGAATTTTCGCTGCGCTCGCATCGTCCTCGGTGGCATCGAGACCATGCGGATGATCCGCAAAGGGCAGATGGTTATCCCCAAGGGGAGCAGTCCGTCGGCCGCCGAGCAGTTCTATTCCTTGGCCATATGACCGCGGCGCTCTCGCCACCCTCATCGCCCTTAATTCCTTATCGCGACAGAACCGACAAAAACGCCACACAGCAGGAAAGCTTCTACGCGAAGCTGCGCGCTACGCGACATTGCCGACATCATCCGGTTTGTGAATGAGCGTTGCGGCTTCTTGTTGACGATGACGCCCCTGCAACCCCGTTACGCGAAGAAGATCGCCGACGCGGACAGCTTGATGGCGGTGATTATTGCGCAGGCCACCAATCTCGGCAATCTCGCCATGTCCAGACCTGCGATATCCCGTATCACACACTCGACGAAACATATCGCCAGTACTGCCGTCTGGCCACACTGCGGGCTGCCAACGACCGGGTTGCCAACTTCATCGCACAATTACCGATCTTCGAGTACTACTCGTCCGATCTTGGCGCACTTTTCGGTGCCATCGACGGACAGAAGTTCGCTGCCGCCACTCCGACCGCAAAGGCGAGGCACTCGCGCAAATATTTCGGTCGCGAACGGGGAGTCGTCGCCTTTACCTCCCTCACCAATCACGTTGCCACACTCACCAACCTCATCGGTGCGCACGAGCACGAAAGCCATTACGTCTTCGACCTCTGTTATCACAACACGACCGATATCGCGTCGACGATTATCACCGGAGACATGCACAGCATCAACAAGATGAATTTCGCGGCCATGACCGCCTTCAACTCGGTACTGCTCTCACAACTGAACGCTACCAACGGGAGGGAAATGAGAAGGCGCTCGCGATGCTGAAGAAGATTTCTCCGGTGGCGTGGCGGCACATCCACTTCCTCGGGCATTAGACGTTTCGCAACGAGAATCCGATCGACATCGCGGCCATGCTTGCGGGTCTCGACCTTCTCTAACCACCTGAAATCAAAGGACTTCCATTCCAAAATTTCTGCGGTTCCGACTTACAACCCCTATTTGGGACCTACAACCACACTACAACTACTAGCTGTGTTGATAAATTAGTTTATGTCAAATCGTGCGGGTGATCTGCAGGATGCAACTGGCCGGTGTGGCTAGAGCGTGTTAGGAACTTTGAAGTACTGACACGGCGTGGACAAGCATGAGCATTGCGAAGACGAAATGAAGCCCAGCGAGAGTTTCGGGGAGCCGTTCATAGTCACGTGCGAGACGCCGGAAACGGTTGAGCCAGCCAAAGCTGCGCGCGACCACCCACCGGCGGGGGAGCAGAACGAAACCCTTTTTCGTTTCTTCGAGTTTGATCACCTGAAGGTCAATGCCCTCGTCGAACGCAGCCTGCGCTGGCTCTTTGCCCGTGTATCCCTGATCGGCAAATGCCACCTTGACCGTTCGTCCCGTTACCTGCTGGACCTGCCGCGCAAGCTCCGCTACCTGTGCGCGCTCCTGTTCATTGGCTGGGGTCACGTGCACCGCCAGCAACTGTCCCAGCGTGTCTGCTGCAATATGTACCTTACTACCGCGCTTGCGCTTATAACCGTCATAACCCGCACGCGGGCCGCTCTCGCAGGTCGACTGTATCGTGCGGCCATCGAGGATGACCGCGCTGGGCTGTCCCCGACGGCCCTGTGCCACGCGTATCACCGAGCGCAGGTCACTCACCATGCTCTCAAAGCAGCCAGCCTGCAACCAGCGTTGAGTCTGCTGATACACCAGCTCCCACGGCGGGAAATCATTGGGCAGCATCCTCCACGGCGCGCCGGCACGAGCCATCCAGCGCAATGCATCAAACATGTCGCGCAGTTCGTATTTGCGCTGGGGCGCGTCAACGTCCATCAGCGTCAGATACGGCGCCGCGAAACTCCATTCCTCATCCGACACATCAGTCGGATACCCTTTGCGGTCAGTTGTTTTCATCCCGCCAGGATACCAGGTCTCAATCGAAGTTCCTAACACGCTCTAGTGGCCCACCGATTTCAAGGGAAGCGAATCGCCCGCAACAAGCGCTCTCGATATCTCCTCCCGCTCGGGGAATGGTACCGCCAGCAGCGAACAATGACGCTGTACCGGCCGGACTCCACCGGTTTCGCCGATAATCCCTGCACAGACGAGTGCGGGCGGATCGAAAAGCTGGGCGACACGCTGGAGGGACTCACCCTCCCGCCAGCGTTCCCATGTCAGCGTTTTCTGCTTCTCGCTATAGTAAATCCGGCGTCGCTCTTTCATTTGCAACACTCCCACCGCTCATGCAGCGCTCATTGTGTTGCACCCACCGGTTAAATCCGTAGGCTTCGTCACGATGCCCTCGGGGCACACCGTTGCTGAGTGACGTGCCTACATGAGCTGCCCATAATTACCCGCACCGCGCTGGGGACCGGCCGTCGACGATCGATCAGAACGGATCGAATCTGGCTGCCTGACAAGCGATCAACGCCAAGCGGATGTGCCAATCCGGATCCGCCAGAAGAAGTATCTGAACCAATGCCGAACAAGATCGCCGGACCGTCAAACGTCGACTCCGCCCAATGATGGGAATCGAGAATTTTCGCCGCGCGCATCATTCTGGGGGAATCGAGACCAATGCATATGGCCCCCTCCAGCAACTCTATTCGCTCGTTGCATAAGTAGTCTTCTATTTTTCGTGCTCTCGCGGGCCAGCTTCCATATTGCGACAGTACCTTGGGATTTTAAACAAGTGGAAGTCCATTGCGCTCAGTGATGGCACAACCACATGATTTCGGACTGCGTATGCCAGCGTTCACGCAGTCCGCATGCCTAGAATCAGGCGTATTGAGCGCTCAGCGATTGGAGAGAGATACTTGTGCCTTGCGAGTCCTGCACGCTATCAGCATTGACGAAGACCAGCTGCTGCCCGTTGCCCTGGAGAGACCACGAGATTGTCTGATATTGACTGACGTTCGTATTGTACTGGCTCTTGGCGCGGCCCACCGCCAGGATTCGCGCAGCCGGATCGGCCTCCGAATTCACGACGTTCACCACGGCAGACTCCTCGGCGAACTGAATCGAAATGAACTGGTTGATATTGCTATGAATCTGCGCCTGATACCAGTGCGAGGCCGGAACCGTGTAGTAACGGCTGAACTTCTCGAAAAAATGGTTCTTGCCATCTGCCGGCAGAGGCTTGTTAATGATGCCGGTCGTGTCCTCGGGCATTGAGACGCTGGCGATATAGGCCTCGACCCGTGCGCCCAATTGACCCTCAAGCATCGCAGCCGACACGGTAGTGGTGTCAGAGCCATTTACGAACAGCACTGAAGCAAGGCCCTGATTTGCCGTCGTGCCTGGCACGCTTACGGTTACGGGAGGTTGCGACTGGCTCCACACGACGGAGATGTTCGCGCCAGCGTCATTTGCCGCTGCGTTGTAAAAGATGAGCCCGTAGAGTTGACCGCCGGTGAGGGTCTGGCACGTCGCGGTATCGCCAGGATCAAGGGTAATGAGTTGCCCATTTTTCCAGTTGATAGATGACACGGTAATCTCCTGAGTGGTTGAGCCTCGTGCTTTTTCGCAAAAACGAGGCGGTGACACAGAAATCGCCAGATTTTCGTCATGGTTATCAAGGACAGGCGCATGGCGTACGGGTTGGCGACGTCCCCGCTGAACATTAATATGCCCTAGCCCGAGGTCATTATTACTGCGATCACGACTAGACTCCGACACACATCACTAGCGCTTGCGGGATCCTAATTAGCCCGGTGATTGCCTGGCGTCGAACTGGACATGGCGGTGGTTTCGGTAAATTCCGCTGGGCCGTGCTGCTAGGTATCATTGAGCACTCCGCGTGCAGCCGAATTTACCGTCTGATTTTCACGCAATTAACATATTTCTGAAAAAGTACTTTAAGTCCTTTGCTTGTACGCGAAATCCATACCAATAAGCCAGTGCCAGTAGAAAACCAGAGACCATCAAACACGCTTAAAGCCATTCACCGATGGCGCCAACAGACAAGGCAGACAAACCGGACAATATTTGTCGTTACCGCAACAAAATCGCTTCATTTCCGCGAGGAGTCGCTAACACAACGTCGGCTTGACGCCTTGGTCACCATCTTCTCGCGCCATGGGTAGACGAACAAAATAGGACTATTTATGCAAAGAGCGAGTAGAGTTGCTGGACGGGAGAAAGTGTGCCATATCTCCATCGTTCACCTGAGCTTTGCGGATCATATGCATGGTCTCGATTCCACCAAGAATATGTTGCAGCTCACATGTTCCCGCTAAAGTTGCTTACAGATGCGCTAATGTGCACACCTAATTCGGCTAGCGCGTCTTGAGGGAATAACGATACCTGCAGTCCTCGCAACAACGATTTTTCGATCGAAGATCGGTAGCGAAGTTGCCCGCATTGCGTAAAGCAGATCCTGGGTGGGCCGCCCCCTGCGAAAACCGGACACGAGGTAACGCTTAAATTATGAGGTAGTCTTCTGCCTATGTTTAAGCCCAGTCACAACGTGGAACCTGTCGAACCCAGCCGGAGCAGCGCCGCCGGCGTTCTGTCGAAGAGAAGCTCGCGATAGTGCGCGAGACTTTTGAGCCCGGAGCCACGGTTTCGGGAGTTGTCCGTCGCCACCAAGTGAATGCCAATCAGGTCTTTGCCTGGCGCAAGCTCTATCAGGACGGAAGCCTGTCGGCTGTCAGCGCCGGTGAACAGGTGGTGCCGGCCTCGGACCTGGCCGAGGCGATGAAGCAGATTCGCGAACTTCAGCGGCTGCTGGGCAAGAAAACAATGGAAGTGGAAATTCTCCGTGAAGCAGTGGAGTACGGTCGAGCAAAAAAATTGATTGCGCGCTCACCATTGCCGCGGGGGGACGACCGATGAAGACGGTCTGTGAAGTCCTGGGTGTGTCGCGCTCGAATCTCGCGGTCAAATCGAAGCGCCCCGCTGAATGGGTCGACCGGCGCAAGACGCCCGTTCTGGATGACGTGCCGCTCGTCACCGAACTTCAAGAGCTGGTCGCCGACCTGCCCACCTATGGCTACCGGCGCGCATGGGCGCTGCTGAGGCGAAACCGGAATGCGCTGGGCCAACCGCGTGTCAATGTAAAGCGGGTGTATCGCGTCATGCGTAGCCACGGCCTGCTGCTCGAACGCCGACCGCGTCATGCCCCGTCTACGCGTCGGCACGACGGCAAGGTCGCGGTAGACAGCAGCAACGCCCGCTGGTGTTCGGACGGTTTCGAATTCCGCTGCGACGACGGTGCCCCCTTACGCGTCATGTTTGCACTGGACTGCTGCGACCGGGAAACCATGAGCTGGGCTGCGACGACGGGCGGCTACACCGGCGACATGGTGCGCGACGTGATGCTTCAGGCTGTCGAGAACCGTTTCGCCGGTGCGTTGAAGGCTGAGAGCGAAATCGAGTGGCTGAGCGACAACGGTTCCTGCTACATTGCCGACGAGACGCTGACGTTCTCGCAGAAAATCGGTTTGAAGCCCGTCACGACACCTGTGCGAAGGCCGCAGAGCAACGGAATGGCCGAGAGTTTCGTCAAAACGATGAAGCGTGACTACGTTTCGTGGATGCCCAAGCCCGACGCCAGAACGGCGTTGCAGAACTTGGCCATTGCGTTCGACCACTACAACGAGTCACATCCGCACAGCGCCCTGAAATACCGCTCGCCACGCGAGTTTCGCCAGCAAGCAAATTCTCCAACCTAAGCGTGACCGTGTGTCCGGTCATGCAGGGGCAAGTCCACTGGGATCGTCTCGAGCGGAGTGTGATGTGCCTCTCAATAGTCAGCTGTTGGATCAAGCCATTCCCTCCTCTTCCAGCGCGGCGCCGACACGCCGGCATCGTTTATAGCGGCTAACACAACCTGGACATCAAGCCATAGGTTTCGTATCCTGGGCGCATGTCCAGAAGAAAAATCAGGAACGAACTGTGGGCGGCCCTGGAACTGTCGATTCCGGCATTTACGCCGTCACCGCAAAGGCGACCGTCGGCGCACAGTTGACGACCGCGCAGCACTGAACGGCATCCTGTATGTCCTGCAAACGGGCATCCCATGGGAAGACCTGCCGCAGGAACTGGGTTTCGGCAGCGGCATGACATGCTGGCGACGGCTACGAGACTGGCAGGCCGCAGGCGTGTGGGAGCAACTGCATCTGGCAATGCTTCGCCGGTTGCGTGAGCACGACCAGATTGATCGGGAACGGGCGAGCCTCGATGCTGCCAGTGTTGCCAGCCCCCGGGGGCCAGGAAACCGGCCCCAACCCGACAGACCGGGGAAAGCTCGGGTCCAAACGGCACATCGTTGTGGACGCGCGCGGCATTCCACTGGCCATCACGGTCACGGGCGCCAACCGACACGACGCGATGGCATTCGAGCCCACGCTCGATGCCATTCCGGCAGTCGGGTCTGAATTGCCAGCCCCGCAAACGCTCTAAACCAGAGCCGAGAATACCTCTCACTTCGAGTCGACAGCGAACTTGCCGCTTTCGATCCGCGTGAAGGGGTCTGAGGCGCTTGAGATCACGCAATTAAAGGGCTTGTTCTCATTGATGATCAGGAAGGTGCTCGTTGGGTCCTTGAACTCCAGCGACATGGAAAAGAGGACGTAGTCATCCGGAACAGGCGAAGGTCTGAAGGCTCCGAATGCATATTTCCCTTCAATCCCAAGTGGATGTAAATCGACAGTCAGCTCCAGCGGCTGGGTGCTCACAGGCGAAGGGAAGTTCGACTTCGCCGATTGCTCGTCGCCGACTACGTCGTACTTGGTCGCGACCTTCATGTCGTGATAGTGAGTGGCCGGTTCGCTCAGTTTCTTGGCGCAGAACGCCCTGTGTTCCATGCTGGGATCTGGAGAACCATTTCGGAGCACGCTACTGATGTATTTCAGTACGACGAATGCTTCGCCACTTTTTCCAGCCGCATGAACTGGCCCCGCCATCGTTAGTGCGGTCGCGAAGATGGCTGTCGTTAGAAAATGGGATGCCGCACGTCTAACGCTCATCATGTGCCTTCCTTTCGGACTGTCCAAACATGTAAAAGAAAATGCACTATTACCTGTACGTGTGTTATCCACGCCATAGGTGAATGCAGTGTGTGCTGGTCATGCACGGATCGTGACGGTGCTGTTCTCCCATCTTCTGGAATGCAGAAGGTGTGGAACTGGGCCTCTAAGATCCCGGGATCGAACAGCGATGATCGTGCCAACAGCCAGATAAGCGCGCGGATCGATATTCCTCGTTTGTAAGCGACGAACAAAGTCGACAATGAAGACGCGGAAGGTCGTAGGTGCGACACTCCGCGTCTATCGTTTTCTGTCCAATGAGAAAAGGTGACGGTATTCAGATCTATAAAGATTATTTCGACCACGCTACCTATTTGAGCTCTGGTGCAAATATGGCCGGCGAATGGGTCCGAGTTGTCGGAACAAAACGAACCGACGAGCCGCGATGAGCAAGCTGAAGAGTCCGGAGAGGTTGTTCGGCGGACGCCATTTTGTTCGGCAGATCATCCTGTGCGTTCGCTGGTACCTGCGCTACAAGCTCTGCTTTCGCGATCTGGTCGGGATGATGGCCGAACGGCGATTGTCGCTGGCTCACACGACGATTCTGCGCTGAGTGAGGCGTTATACATCCGATTTCGTCAAACGCTGGAACCGCTTTGCTACACCTGCGGGTCGCTCGTGGCGAGTCGATGAGAGTGTGTCACGAACACAAGCGAAAGCTTGTGGTGCTGTACTGAAGATGGGAGTAGGCCTCCCGAAGCCGGCTTGCAGGAGCAGGCTTCAAACCGCCCGGTGCTGCTGCGCTCAAAAGGCGTGGTGGTGAGCGACCGTGGAAAAGTCATCCATAAGGATGGCAGGTATGTGTTGAGAAGATGAGCGAAAGCAAACCGTTCGATGATGCGTCGTTAATTCGTTAAGGTGCTGTCAAAACTGGGGTCATTTCGTCGCTCCAGGATCAGTCAGGACGAGACCTGTTTACGGACCTGGCGGCAGCCGGCGTAGAGGCGGCATGAGCTCAATACAGGCTTCGGTATGGAACGTGAGAACCTTGTTGCGGATGGAAAGGGAAATGACAAATGGCTAACACCATGAGGAAGAATACCGATGCCGCAACGAGGGGCGGAGCTGCCCGTAGTAGTGTTGAAGCCCTTGTAATGAGGGTGGAGCGAAGGGGCAGCGTTATCCGGTTGACGAAGGTCACCAACCTGCTTGTCGGGGAGGAGTGACATGACATCAACGAAAACTTATGACATTGCCAAGCGAACGATCTGGGAGGCGTACCAGCGAGTGAAGGCCAACCGGGGTGCTGCCGGCATCGATGATGAAACTATCGAGATGTTCGAGCAGGACCTGCCGAAGAATCTGTTCAAGCTGTGGAATCGGATGTCGTCGGGGTCGTACTTCCCGCCACCGGTCAAGCAAGTTGAGATTCCAAAGGCAACGGGCGGTATTCGCAAGTTGGGCGTGCCCACGGTGAGTGACCGTGTGGCGCAGACTGCGGTCAAGCTCCTCATTGAGCCGATTCTCGATCCACTATTCCATGCGGATTCGTATGGTTACCGGCCCGGGAAATCGGCCAGGCAGGCGGTCGCCATCACCCGACAAAGGTGCTGGAAGTTCGACTGGCTGGTGGAGTTTGATATCAAGGCGGCCTTTGATCAAATCGATCATGGCCTCTTGCTAAAAGCGGTACGCAAACACATCAAAGAGGACTGGATCCTGATGTACATCGAGAGGTGGCTGACTGCGCCATTCGAAACTGCACAGGGTACCCGCTTGCCGCGGGACCGCGGTACCCCGCAGGGGGGAGTGGTCAGTCCGATCCTGATGAATCTGTTCATGCACTATGCGTTTGACGTCTGGATACAGCGTCACTTCCCGCAGTGTCCCTTTGCGCGCTATGCCGATGATGCGGTGGTCCATTGCCGTAGCCAGGAGCAGGCACAAGAGGTTATGCACGCCATTGCCTCGCGGCTGGCGGAATGTGGGTTGACGATGCATCCTGAAAAGTCAAAGATCGTGTATTGCAAGGACAGAAGTCGCACCCAAACCTACCCGAATGTGACCTTCACATTTCTGGGCTTTCAGTTTCGTCCGCGAAGGGTGTTGACCAGGCACGGGCAGGTCTCGACCAGCTTTGTACCTGGAGTCAGTCCTGACGCCCTGAAACGGATGAGACAGACGGTGCGGGGGTGGCGGTTGCAGCGCCAAACGTCGAAATCACTGTTCGAACTCGCTGAGCGATGTAATCCCACGATATGTGGCTGGTGGAACTACTACGGGGCTTTCCATCGGACAGCCATGCATGAGTTGAGTCGGTATCTCGACCGAAAGCTCGTGCGCTGGGTTCAGCAGCAAGTACAAAACACTGCGACGGCACAAACGGTGCAGTGAGGAGTGGCTACGCAAGATGAGGCAGGCGTACCCGCGAGAGTTCGCGCACTGGCAGTATCAGGGGAAACAGGTTGGATAACGGGAGCCGTGTAAATCGAGAGGTTTACGCACGGTTCTGCGAGAGACTCGGGGCGCAATTCCCCGGGTCTACTCACCCCTACCTGAAGATTCGCGGCAGGTGGGTCTACCTGTACCGGGCAGTGGATCGGGCTGGCCAGACGGTGGACTTCGTGCTCAGAGCCCGACGCGACGTGGCTGCGGCCAAAGCTTTTTTCAGCAAGGCCATCAAGCGTCAGGGCCAGCCGCCGGAGACCATCACGCTCGACGGCTATGCCGCCTCGCACCGCGCGGTGCGCGAAATGAAGACCGATGGTCTGCTGCCTGAAGACACGAAGGTGCGGTCCTCAAAATATCTGAACAACGTGATCGGGCAAGACCATCGCCACATCAAGTCCAGAACGAACGTGATGCCTGGGTCAAGCGATTCTGGAGCGCCGCGACCACGATTTCAGGAATCGAGTTGACGCATCGCATTCGCAAGGGGCAGTTCGATCTCGCAAAGCTCGGCCTCAAGCAGGCCGCTGCGCCCGCCGTATGGAATGCGGTCCTGTTTGATCGATAAGCCTTCCCACCAATATGGCCTTTCTCAACCCGCTTACCTATTTGCACCGGAACCCCCGAGAACCAGTTCGATTACTACCGCCGCGAAAATCACATAGAACGATGCGGCGATGATCAGCGGCGCCAAGGGACCGAGGTCACCAGCTGTTAGCATCATGAAGACAGCCGTGGCGACCAGCGTGACGAGGCTAGCGTGCAGCGCCGTATGGCGACCGGGCGCCGCAACGGCGCTAAGAAGGCGAAATTTGAGCGTGCTCATTTGGATGCTGCCAGGTTTGCGTGGGACTGGGTCAGCTGCGCCTCGATGCGGGCAGTGGGCATCAGACCAGGGACAAGGGTTCCGTCCTCGAAGACCAGGGCCGGAACGCCGCTGATATTCCACTTCTCGCCGAAACTGAGGTTGTGGGCGATCGGGTTATCGCAGGTGGGCTGATCCGGCTGATGGCGTGAGTGGAGGTAGTCGTGCCATGAAGAGATCAGGCGCGCTGAGCGCTTTTTATAGTCCGCTTCCGGGTCCGCATCGAGCGGCGGGCCCGAAAAACCATCACGTGCAAGGTCTTGATATTTGGTCCATGCTGCCGCCCGATCCGACTGGCACCAGACTGCCTCCGACACGCCGTGCGCGTTCGGACGCAACTGGGCGAGCGGGAACGGGAAGATATAGATCGTGACGTCCTTCAGCTCGGTGAGTTCGCCATCGAGGCGTCGGCAATAAGGACAGTCGGGGTCCGAGAAGACGTAGAGCTTTCGCGAACCGTTACCGAACCGGATTGCATCCTTCAGGTTGAGTTGTGCAACATCGATCGTGGGGCGGTTCGCCCGCTCGAGCGCCTGCGTCAGATTCTGCTTCGTCCACAGATTGATGACGTTGCCAGTGTTCAGGACAGAGAAGTCGTCACGCACAAAAAAGACTTCACTGCCCTTGACGACGGACAAGAACCCAGGGATCGGCGGCTGGATCTTGGCACCCTGAGCGGCTGCGAAACGCTTGACCGGCTCCTCCGGGAAACCGGCGTGAGCGAGTGTCGCGTAGCCCGCGATAAGGAGCGCGGCGGTGTGTTTGGAAATGCTTCGCATGGATCTGGTTGCTCCGGAGGGTGCCGTAAGTGGCGATTGAACTTTTGGACGGTTCGGTTTTTGAGACGAAATTCCATCCCCGGTATGGTGTCGAACGGTGGCCCGGGTTCTGGTGCAAATAGGTAAGCGGGTTGAGAAAGTTCATATAGGTGGGAAGGCTTATCGATCAAACAGGACCGCATTCCATACGGCGGGCGCAGCGGCCTGCTTGAGGCCGAGCTTTGCGAGATCGAACTGCCCCTTGCGAATGCGATGCGTCAACTCGATTCCTGAAATCGTGGTCGCAGCGCTCCAGAATCGCTTGACCCAGGCATCACGTTCGTTCTGGACTTGATGTGGCGATGGTCTTGCCCGATCACGTTGTTCAGATATTTTGAGGACCGCACCTTCGTGTCTTCAGGCAGCAGACCATCGGTCTTCATTTCGCGCACCGCGCGGTGCGAGGCGGCATAGCCGTCGAGCGTGATGGTCGGCGCGCGTTTGAAGACCGACTCGCCCAGTGCGAGCTGTTGGAACTGGCATTGCACGAAGAGCGGCTCAACCATCACCCATTTCGTGGTAAGTGGGCGACTGGTAGATCAAACGTCGCTTACCTCTTCTTCGTTCGATCGTTGAGCGATCTGGCCGTCCAGCACTTCTATCCGGAACGGGCCACGGACTCCCATTGAAAATTCGGCCGCCGCGGCCAAGGCGCATTCGAGTCTGACGTCTGGCCGCATCGGCATACCGACGGTGGTATGCAGTGAGCCCAGCGCCGCCTGTTCGCCGCTACCACAGGCATCGAAGTTCACGGCGCATTCACCAACCTGATAATCGTCGCCAATCTGGAAGATGCGCCCCATGTACCCAACCAGAAAAGTGCCAGCCCATTCGCGTTCGCCGTCCTTGCGCGCGAACCCACCGCGGGTAAAGCACGCGCGTACCGCCTCAATGAACGTCGTGCACATGAAGGCGAACACATCGGTGCCCTCAGGGCGCGGCGCGACGGTCAGACTATGGCCCAGAAGCTGCCCCATCCTGAAGGATGTGGTGAAGCCGATCAGGAACGGTCCCACCCGATAAATCTTGGGGTCGGCGCGCACGGTGATGGCCCCCCCCCCCGCTCCTGCCGAATCCGCACCCATGTAAACCTTCTTGCCATCTGTCAGCGCCACAATGCAGGTCATGCTGCCTCCGTAGGTGTTGCCCGATAGAACGCGACGCGCACGCCCTCGCACGGCTCAGCCGTGGTCGAATCCATGCAAGTACGCCCATTGCCGCCCAGAACTGCCTCGCGGTTCCATGACGTCCCGCCGGCGGGCGCCGCCCCCGTGACGCGCGCCTTCCTGACCGTGTAGGGCGTGCGCAAAAACGCTGGTTGTGACTGCAGCACCGTGAGATCTGATTTTGTGTTCAATCCTCATTCAATCCACTCCTAATGACTCACGAGAAGCAAAGAGCAAAAGTCGAGCCAGCACCACTGGGGGGCGCCACTTTGGCCGGTCGTTGACGTTTGTTTCGGCCGGTGGTGAGGAGTCGGAGGCGGCGTAGCCGCCAGAAAAGACGGCCCACCGGCGGCGCCGCGTCGGTGGGGCAATAGGATGGCTGATCGATTCTTAAAGAAGAAGCGGTCAGCACATGTCTGGAACCCGCATCACCGACCAACAGGTTCGCCTCTACATAAACAAGCGCAAGCACCATCCGCAGGAACTCGCGGCCGAGACGACAGGAATAGGCGTGCGCATCTACGGCGATCGTACCTGTCCGGCGTGCTGGTCCACAGCACCGCTCGGGGCTCACGTGCGCACGACAACCGGCACGCGCTCGATTACCGCCACTTCATTGACGCCCTGAAGCGCAAATCCCAGGCATTCAAGGGGCTCGCGTTTCGTGACGCACTGTTCCCGCGTGAGGCTTACCGCAGAACGTGGGAGCAACGCGATGCCCGTCTGTCACAACGCGACGCATGCAAGACGATGGTCAGCCTGCTTGAGCTCGCGGGCCTGCACGGCGTGGGGCCGTACTGGCAGGGAAGCTTCATGCGAACGACAACTACCCCGTTGGGCCGCAGTCGAATTCAATGCCCGCGATGGTGCGAGTTTTGAGATGCGGAGCGGTACGCGTTCGGACAAATCGCAGCAGGTTGCGCGGTGGCCATTCAGTGAGCCTGTGCACGAGGTAGACGTACGGCTCAAGGTCGCTGGCGCTGCATACGAGCACGACTTAGTCAACGGGGGCTGGCCATCTCCGTGTTCAGTGACGCATTTCCTCCAATCGGGCCGACGGTTGTAGGAAATGTTGGGTTGCGGACAAACGGTGGGCGCTTTTCAAGCGGGTGCTGCGCTCAAAGCCGATACCCCGCAGATCGTTACCGACCATTTGCGTGAAATCCCGGAGCTGGCGAGCCTAGAGCACGTGTTCGTTAAAGCGACGGACCGGGTAAACAACCGCGCCGAGTACAGCCATCAACCGACGCGTGAACGCGAGCGGCGCACGCGCGGCTTTCGTGAGCCGAAATCCAACGATGACTTTGCAGCTTGCGTTTGAGACTCTCAATGAAGTGTCGGTAATTCAGTGCGTGGCGGTTGTCGCCGCCACGCGAGCCTCGCGAGGTGATATGCACCAGCGCACCCGACAGATACCAGTCGAGCCGGTCACCGTACACGCGCACCTTCAGGCGATGACCGATCAGGCGCGATGGTGCGCTGTAAAGAATGCCGCGTACCGTGAAGGTGCTGCAGCGTGTGACGCGGGCTTCTTCCTCGACGAAGTCTCTGGTGCGCCTTAACGGCAGATCCATGAGTTGTTCCCGCTCAAGGCGGAACGCGGCTGCGTTACGCCGGTTGCGACGCATGACGACCTCGCGCAGAAATTCATCATAGGCAGCACGATCGACGAAGTCCCGGTGACCGCGCAACATCAACGCCTGGTCGATGGCTTCCTTCAGATAGCGATGCGATGACTCAACGCTACCGTTCTCGTGACCCAGGCCGCGATTGTTGCGGGTCCCGGTCATGCCATAGTGCTCGAGCAGCGCCGCATAGCGCACCGTGAAGTCGTCTTCGTCCGCGAGGTTTCTGAACGCCGCCGACAGACTGTCGGTCGATGCTCGCGCAGACATCCCCCAGCCTGCCAGAGTGCGTTTTGCAGTCCCTTGGACATGCTTCGAAGCTCTCGCCACCTTCAACAACATTGCGTATTCCCAGCGCGAGAACGCGAGCACGAAGTGGTACAGCCGGTGTTCGAATGGCACGCCAGCGATCGTCACTCGCAGTTCAGCCATGTCGGTGAAGTCGGACAGGCCGCGTGCGCCGGGCTCATGCAACTGCGGGAAGAAGACTTCCTTGGGTGAGCCGGACGTCGCCCGCCAGTGCCGCACGCGTCGCTCGAGTGTGCGGCGTGTGCTGTCGCGATACTCCCCGGGATGATCGTCCTGCAGCTTGGGCAGGATCGTGACCGCCTGAAGTTGCGGCGCATTCGCGAGCATCGGAACGACTTCAGTATCCCAGACGTCGGCGAAGGGATCGGGACGGGAACGCCAGTAACGACGCGGTTTCTGTCATGGCAGTACGGTGTCCCGTTCTATGCACCTGGCGCTGCGGACACTCGTGCCGGCCTTGGCGGCGGCGATCTCCTGCGAGTGATGTTTGGTTTGGACATGTAGAGGCGAACCTGTTGGTCGGTAATGCGGGTTCCAGACATGTAGCTGATCGCTTTCTTATTCGATCAGCCTGTTGGTGTTCTTAGAGCGGCTTATGTGGACGCCTCCCGGATAGCAAGCAGGGTTTGCACTTTGATCTACAGGTCCAGGCAGCACGCTTATGTCCGGCCCGTTGATGCAGGCTGGTCGGCCTGCTGGCCCATATGGAATTCGCTGACGAGGGTCTCAGCTAACACTCGAACTCGAAGGTTCACGACTCTTACCAGACTTGCCTCGTCCCGGTCCAACCTGTAAGCCATCATGCAATTCGTTGCTTGCGCTCCTTGGTGGTGGAAACTACAACTGGCGATTGCAGCCGCGGATTAGTTGCTACGCTTGGAAGGGTGCCTCGTATCGTGTTTGTCGTGATTGGACCGCCCAGATGGTCCGGGCGAGTTTGTTTGCCACTGCGGCAACAACGACAGTGAAGGGGCGTCGTGCCAGCAAGTCGTCGAGCCACGGCGTTCTGGCGCCGCGGAGTACCGCCGATCTTGCACCATGCATCAGTAGCGTTCGGAGGTAGGTGTTACCTCTTTTACTCAGGCTAAGCTGTCGGATGCGACCGCCCGTTCCGGTTTGTCGTGGAACTAGGCCGAGCCATGCGGCAAATTCCCGGTCAGAGCGGAACGTGGCGGGGTCGCCGATCGCGGCTACTGTAGCGGTTGCAGTCAGCAATCCCAGGCCGGGAATCCCCGCAATGCATCGGCATTCGACGCTAAGTCTGAGCTCGTTCGAGAGGCGCCGCTCCAGACCCCAATTTCTTCGCTGATCGCCTGTACACGGGCCCACTGTTCACGCAAGCTGTCGACGAGAATGGCTGGCAGACGCTCGGAGATTCTGGCGAATGCAGGCACGATCTCCTTCGTGAACGGCAGGTAGCCCGAGCCCACCGCCTCTCGGATCAACGATATCCATAACAGGCGATCAGGGACGTTGGTCAGTCGTCCTCTTGTTCTCCCCAGGTCGCCTGGGCTTTTTTTCGAAGTACGAGCAGCGCCGCAGCTTCCGCCAGTGTCTTCTCTTTGCGCTGCAACTCCTTTTCCAGTTGCTTGATGCGCTGCTTGTCTTCTTTGGCCTGCTGACGTTGCTCGCGCGCCTGTTCGGCAGCATTCGCGTTGGCGGCCACACATGAGGCCCGCCACGCCGCGACTTGCTCGAGATACAGCCCTTTGCGCCGGCAATACTCGGCCAACTCCGCTGCGTTGAGCGGGCAGTTTGCAATACAACGGCAAACTTGTCTTCCGAAGACCATCCTTCGGCGTTCTTCCCGTCGCCCGGAACGGCCAATCCCTTTCCTTTCGCCTCGCGGCGCCACACGTACAACGTCTGTTCCGTGATTCGTGTTTCTCTCGCCAGCGCCGACACCGGCACATCTTCCGGCGGCATCATACGACGCACCACGGCTTCTTTTCGTTCTGCTGAGCAGGCTTTCATTCATGCCGATCCTACCGCCCCCGGACCTCTCTAAGAATCAAACGACACGACAACTATTCTGACGCCGGGGGCCCACGCCGATCAAGGCCCGACAGAGCAACACCGATGCTGCTCTAGCTAGACACCCAAAGCGCATTGCCCAGTGCTTTTTGCGCCAAGACTGTTGCATTCGCGACAATCAGTGTTTGCATTGTAAGTCCCGTCCGTTGTTGTTCGACAAAGGATTTCGATTCGACCGATACCTTGGCTGTTGGCACGATTTTCTCTAGCTTCGTCTGCGATCATCTTCAACAGCTTATCAGCAGCCGAATTTAAAAGGAAAGAATCATGTTTCGATTTTAGAAATTGAGCCCCCCGATGAAGGGTCCTGAAAAATGGTTCGCAATTCGAAAAACTTGATATGGAAAGTCAATCGTGAGGCCGCCGCACAGCCTGCGAGGTTTTAGCTCAAGCAACGCGGCGGCCAATGGGAATCGTTTTCGGTTCTCTTGCGATGGCCCATGTCCTTGTCGAAACGCACTGATTTTTTGCCTGCGTGAATGGATCAATGTTCCGTTTATCACCGTGCCGCTTCGCTCGCAAACCAGCTTCCTCGAGCTGCTCAGCGGGTGCATGGTTTCGCCCGAAGGATGGGTGAGCCGCGCAATTTCGGCCATTGGGTGTACGCGCCACTGGACGGCGTATTGCAAGCTTCTGGAGCGTGGCACCTAGCATACGGGGCCACTCGCGCGAGCGCTGCTCAGACTGGTGCTTGCTGTCTTGCCCATCGGCAGGCTCACCATGGTCCTGGACGATACGCTGATCATGCGGTGTTCGAAGAAGGCACCGGGCGTCGGGTGGCGACGCGAGCACAGCGGCAAGACCAGCCGGGCCCAAACACGTCTGGGCGCAATGCATCGTGACTCTGGGTGTGAGGGTGCTGGGCAACGAGGGCATCGGCATGGTGTTGCCGATCCTCTCGCGACTGGTTCCGGAAACGGGCAACATCAACAAGCTCTGGATTGCGCTGGCGCTTGTGCGTGCAGTCTCGGGTGTGATCGAGCGGCCCATACGTGTGCTGTTCGACTCGTGGTTCATGCGCGCGCGTCTGGTCCTGCCATTGCTGCGTCGGAACATGCATGTCATCGGCCACGCGGGTATCGATACCGTGCTGTTTCGGCCGGCCGTTCGGTCCGGTGGGCCCCGGCCTGGACGGCCGCGCATCTATGGCAAGCGCCTGAGTGCCGATGCCATCGAAGCGCTGTGCGCAACCGGATTGACGATGAAGCTCTATGGCAAGGAACAGCGCCTGCGTTCGACCGTCGCCGTGGCCCGCTTCCTGAAGGGTACGCCCGTGCGCGCTGTCTGGTGCCAGTTCTACAACGACAAGCGGCAGGAATGGACAAAGCGACGTCTGATACTGGCCTCCGAAGTGGATCTGGAGGCACAAACCATCGTTCAGCTTTACGCGCGCCGCTGGGGGCATAGAACCGCTGTTTCACAATCTCAGGCGTTGGTGGGGATTCAACAATCTCTGGCAGCAGACGCGCACCCTACTCGAACTCTGGATGCAGATTCGTTCGTGCGCATGGACTCTCACGCTGTCGCTCAGCCGGGCGATTGCCGAGGACTTCCCCATGCACGAAATTGCGCCGTTGAGAATCGGTCAGCCCGTCACCGCTGGCTTGGTCGCCCAATGGCTGCGTCGGGAATTTACCGGACTTGCCTCCCACACTCCCATGCAGCGGAAGTCTGGAAAACCCCAGAGGCCCGAAGCGGGTCACGCCCCTTGAGTTACCAGTCGATGCCGCTTCTGCGGCCTCGACTGCTCGCTTCATCGCAATCTCAGTCTCGTTCGCCGTCTGATCGCCAACGGACGGCGACAGCGTTCGAGTGTCTAAAGCTCAGTCTAATCAATAAGGTGTTTTATGGCTCGAAATCTAAAAAAACGATTGGTGATATGCGCGCTCGGGATCATCGCGGCGAGCGGAGTTAGAGCCGCATCTACCGAAACCACCATGGTAGTGCCGGAGATCGCCTACACTCGAACGATGCTCCCCAACGGCCTCACCCTCGTGGTGCACGAGGACCACAAGGCCCCAGTGGTGGCGGTGAGCGTTTGGTATCACGTCGGCTCTGGCGACGAGCCCAAGGGCAAGAGCGGCTTGGCGCACCTGTTCGAGCACTTGATGTTCTCCGGCTCGGAGCACCATAAGGGCTCCTTTTTTGCTCCGTTCGAACTGGCCGGCGCGACCGGCATGAATGGCACCACTGGGTTTGACAGAACCAACTATTTCGAGACGGTGCCGACCACCGCGCTCGACATGGCTTTATGGATGGAGTCGGACCGCATGGGCCACCTGCTCGGTGCAATCGGCCAGAAAGAGCTCGATACGCAGCGCGGCGTGGTTCAAAACGAGAAGCGCCAAGGAGAGAACGCTCCCTACGGCCGCGTATACCAGAACATCCTGTCCAACATCTATCCGGCAAACCATCCATACCAGCATGACATCATCGGCTCCATGCAAGATCTAAACGGCGCCTCGCTGGCTGACGTGAAGCAGTGGTTCCGCGATCGCTATGGTGCTGCCAACGCGGTGATCGTGCTGGCCGGCGATATCACAACCGCGCAAGCCAAGGAGAAAGTCGTCAAGTACTTCGGTGACATCCCGGCCGGTCCGCCGGTGCCGCGCCAGCAGCCGTGGATCACCCCGCTGGCGAAGTCCACGCGCGGCGTACAGCACGACCACGTGTCGCAGACACGCATCTACCGCACCTGGGTTGTGCCGCAGTTGGGCACGGATGACCTGATTTCGCTGCGCCTTGCCGCTACCGTGCTCGGTGGGGGCAGGACCTCGCGGCTCTACCAGCGCCTAGTCTATCAGGACAAGTTAGCCGACAATGTGTCCGCGGGCGTGTCACCGCTCGCTTTGACCGGTCAGTTCCAGATTAATGCTAACGTGCGCAAGGGCGTGGATGCGGCCAAGGTCGAGTCGGTCATCGCCGACGAACTGAATAAATTCCTCATCGAAGGCCCAACTCAGGATGAGCTGGATCGTGCCAAGGTCGTTTATCGCGCTTCTCTCGTGCGTCGCCTGGAGAAAGTCGGCGACAAGGCCCAGATGCTGGCCTCGGGGCAACTGTATCTCGGCGATCCAGGTGCCTACAAGAAGGACCAACAGCGCGTCGACGCCGCCACCGTTGGCAGTGTAAAAGCCTCGGCGGACAGGTGGCTCACCAAGGGAGACTACCTGCTCACCGTGCTGCCGGGCAGCAACGACTTTGACCCGCAGGCGGAGGACGCGAAGGTCGTGCCGCTGCCCGACGCGCAGGGTCGACCCGAGCCCAAACTGCCGGCTGCACAGCAATACGTCGTGAGCGAGAGCGAGGTCGACCGTGCCAAAGGCGTGCCGCAGGTCACTCACTTCCCCGAACTACGTTTTCCGAAGCTCGAGCGCGGCAAACTGAAGAACGGCATCGAGGTGGTGCTGGCGCAACACTACACTGTCCCAGTCACCCAGATCTACCTGCAGTTCGATGGCGGCTACGCCGCCGACGAAGGACGCAAGCTTGGTACCGCCAGCTTCGCCGCCTCCCTGATGGGCGAGAGCACCAAGTCGCTTGACGCGCTGGAGGTAGCCAAGCGCACGCAGCGCTTGGGCGCCATCATGGGTGTTAGCTGCGGGCTGGATACCTGTAGCGCGTTGCTTAACACACTCAATGACCAACTCAAGCCTTCGCTCGCGCTGTTCGCGGACATCGTGCGCAACCCGGCCTTCACGGCCGACGACATCGAACGTGTGCGTGCTCAGCGACTAGCCCACATCGCACAAGAAAAGGTCGACCCGGCGTCCCTCGCCGAGCGCATGTTGCCGCCTCTGCTGTACGGCCACGACCATGCTTACAGGATTCCGTTCACTGGCACCGGCTCCGAGGCGTCGATCAAATCACTTACGGCAGACGACCTAGAGGCGTTCCGGCGCGACTGGCTGCGGCCCGACAACGTGAAGATCCTGGTCGCCGGCGACACCACGCTGAAGGAGATCACTCCACAACTCGACGCCGTGTTCGGCGACTGGAGGGCGCCGTCCGCGCCGTTGCCGAAAAAGAACATCGCCAAGGTCGCCGACCAAGCCAAGCCACGGGTGTTTCTGATCGACCGGCCCAAAGCGCCACAGTCGCTGATCCTCGCCGGTCTGCTCGCGCCGTCGAGCAAGGCGATCAACGCCATAGACATCGATATCGCCAACCGCGCGTTCGGCGGCACCTTTACGTCGCGCCTGAACATGAACCTGCGCGAGGAAAAGCGCTGGAGCTACGGTGCCGGCAGCGGCCTTGTTGGCGCGCTGGGCCAGCGGCCGTTTCAGATGTACGCGTCCGTTCAGGCCGACAAGACTACCGAATCCGCGCTCGAGATGGAAAAGGAGGCGGTGGCCATCGTCGGTGCCAAGCCGCTGACTGCACAGGAAGTGGACAAGGTTAGGTCGTCCATATTGCGCGGTCTGCCGGGCAGTTTCGAGACCACCGGGTCGGTGATCGGCGCCGTCGACAATATCGTGAAGTACGGCCGTCCGGACGACTACGTACAGACGCTCGAGCAGCGCATCAAGGCGGTGAGTGTATCAAGCGCGCAGGCGGCGATCGACGAAATTGTCAAACCACGAGCACTGACCTGGGTGATCGTGGGCGATCTGAAAAAGATCGAGCAGCCGGTGCGCGAGCTCGGTCTAGGTAAGGTGCACGTGCTCGATGCCGAAGGCCGGCTCGTTCGTTAGAGGCTGGTTCGGAGTCTCTGCGATTTTGACCCTGCCTTGAATTCACAATAAGAGTTCAGTTCAAAAAGACCCCCGAGGGGGCTGGCGGCCTAGATTCGTGAATATCTGAAGGTTCAGATATTCACGATTGCCCACGCCGGCAAATTCGGCGAAGAGACCATGTAGACGACGGCGGCACCGCCGTGTTCAGGCGGGATCGCGGGCGCTGAGTTGTGTGGCAAATGTCAAGTTTCACGACCGCCACTCCGATGGGAGTAATTCGGTCGGCTACCTTTACGCGAAATCTATACCAACAAGTCAACACCAAACCTTGAAAGGCGCTTAAAGAACTTCAACGATGGAACCAACACACAAAGCAGACAATTTCGACGATTTCTATCCGTATCGCAACAAAAGCGCTTTACGCCTGCTTACTAATGAGTCGGGTCTGAATAATTCGTTTTCGGCGACGACGCCGTTCATGGTGTCGAAGCGGAAGCCGCGGAGCGGTTGAGCAATGCGACAAGTACAAGGACGTAAAAACGCCGCAGCTTTCTGAGGATCATGCGCAGGTTGTGGCCGGCACCACATAGCACTGCGTTGATCGCATCCCCGAGCGCGCCCTTGAGCCAGTTCCGGTCGAGTTTGCCGTCGGCCTTCATATGACCGATCGCTGGTTCAATCGCGCTGCGCCGCCGGATCATGGCGCGCAACGTGCGCGTGATGCCGCGTCGCAGGCCGGGATGGTAGACCTTCACCCCGTCTGGCTCAGCGCCCCGGTAACCACGGTCGACGATCGCGATTTCAGGTTTGACATCGCTGAGAATCGCTGCCTGCTCCAGCGCTTCTTCCAGCGTATGTCCATCGTACGGATTGCCCGGCATCGAGCGGGCACCCACCACCAGCCCTTCCCGGTGTGTCGTCGTGATCGACACCTTGACGCCAAACTCGTATGGCGTGCGCGCCTTACCCTTGGCCAGGCACTCGACTTCCGGCGCGTGCAGCGCATACAGCTTATTTTTGTCCTTCGTCTTCTGCGTCAGGATTCGCTTCGTGCGGGCAATCAGTTCCTGCAGCTCAGCTCGCCTGTTATCAACCACCGTGTCGAGTTGCCGTTGGACATCGCGCATGACGCGGCCGACACGCGAGCGCAGGGTGCGCACTGCCTTGCTCATCCGCCGGTACTGCTTCGCGTGCGCGTAGCGGCTGATCTGGGTGGCCAGGCGTGGTGCTTCGCGGTTGTAGTTCTGACGCAGTTTCAGGCCGTGCCGCGCAGCTGCCTTCACGAGGTGTTCACGACAGCGCTCCCGTTCTGAGCGTGGGGCGAATAATAGGGTTGTCGAAGAAGCTTTTGCCTTCAAAACGCTGTCTGAACACATTGTCAACTACCGGAACCAGTGTGGAGAGGGCCATTTTTAAAAGCGTTCACCTCGCGCTGATATGGTGAGACTCCCCGGCTTTCCTCAATGGGCTGATAGTTTTCATCCAGAGCTTCCTTGTATTTTCTGTAGCTGGTGATGTTGATGGCCTCGGCCCGGGCACATTTCGAGCTGCCCCCAAGACCGATCGCCACTTCGGGGTACTGCTTATCGAGGTCGGTCACTAGCCCTTTCCACTTCTCCGGATGCTGATGGTTCCGGTGAAAGTATGTAGTCGGATGTTCGAGATATCCGGACGAGAGGTGCTTCTCGATTAGCTCGCGCATCTGATATTGCTTACCCAGCCCGGGGAAGTTCATCTTACGAATGTTAATAAGCCCCCTTTTTTTGCCACAGACTTTCTCGCTCCCCGGAAACACCGGTACGCTTTTTCAGAAGCGTTTCCATGTGTAGCTTGGTGCATACCACGTGGGAAAGATCCAGCTCGAGAATTTTCTCGATGTCGTATTTCACATCGTCAACGCTCTGGCCGAGCATACCGTAGATAAGGTCGACGCTGATCCAGTCGAAGCCGATTTCGCGCGCGTTAAAAATTGCATCCAAGCACTGTTTGGCGGAATGCATGCGCCCGCACGCCGAGATAATACGGTCGTCGAAGGCTTGCGCACCAAAACTGATTTTGGTAAAGCCCAATTCTTTTAACAGTTGGAGGTATTGCTTGGTCAGGGTACCCGGCTCGCCTTCAAAGCGCATGGTAGCAACAGAAAAGTTAAAATGGCCTTGATAAAAATCCATCAGGCACCGCAACTCGGGTTCAGGAAGCAGCGATGGCGTGCCGCCGAAGATGTTGAATTCGCCGACTTCTGCATGTGCGAGACACGGAACGTTCTGAAGCCACATAGTGGCCTCTTTGATGTTGTAAGCCACCAAATCCCGGAACACTGCCTGTGACGAAATGGCCTGTGGACTTAGAGTGATCGTCGGGTACTGACAGAAATGGCAGCGGTAGCGACAAGTTGGGATATATGCCCAAAGATGAATCTGTTTTGCCTGTTTGATATCGCGGTCCATGTCATCAAAAAAAGCGCCGAGTGGATAACTACAGATATCACCAGGGAAAACGTGGCAGCCGAACGGATCTTTAAAAACATACTCCAGAAATGTGGTGTTTTCTGGACGGGAGAGAAAATCGTGTACTTGCGGCACAGGATAATTCGTATCGATAGCATTTAGTGAGTTCAGAATTTCGTTAGTCATCAGAATACCCCGCCGTTAGCGAAGTAGTTGTGCGCTTCGCCGGACTCACGGTCTTCACAAAAATAGTAGACAAAGCGCTCGAAATTTTCGGGTTTGACCACATCAAAACACTCCGGCAACGGCGGCGGGAAACCGATATCGTCACCAACGGCGCGGCGCATGGCACTGAAAATTTCATCACGGAACTCGAGATAGAGCCGATAGGCTGGGGTTTTGTAGGCGTGGATCGGTTTGAAGTCGACGATTCCTGAATCGCGCATAATTTCATGGATACGCTGATACAGACGGTCAGCCACTGGCCCCGTAAAAAAATGACGCACGGTGATGTCATCCAGCAAAATCTGTGGATTGAGCAGCGCCGGTAACACAATGTTTTTGGGAACGTAGTCTTTAATGGAGTAGCACCAGACCTGCTGCGACTGTGCGGGAGTAGTGTCGTACAGCGTTGACCATTGCTTTTCCTCTCCGGGACGTACATCTTTCATGATGATGATGCCATCCTGCCCATAGGCAGTACCGCTGATTACTTCGTCTAGCATCGTATCGACGCGACGACTGTTAATTTCCACACGGGAATCCCGTGCGTAAACCGGCTTGCCGCCCTCGGCGATTACCCGGATTCCAAAGTCCCAGTCGTCGGAGAGGTGTTCTACAAAGCGGCCGTTGCTCAGCTGATAGAAAATTTCGATACCTCCCACTTTGTCGTACAGAGTCCGCTCAACGGCAAAACCCTTCCCGTCGGGAAAACCGCCGAAGAGCGAAAACGACACCTCCCGGCAGCGCAGGGTTTTTTGGATTTCCCGGAAAAGGTTGGGACGATTGCGGAATGCTTCTTCGTTGTAGTAGTAGTTGCAGGTGCCAATATCCCGTTTTCCTCTACCATCTTTTCAATCAGCGCATGCAGCCAGTAAGGGTCTACGGTGCAGTCAGCATCGGCGGAAACAATGTAGTGTTTTTTCCGAGTCCCTAGCAGGATGCGGAAATACCCCCGCCCGGAATCGGCCTTCCACGATTTGAGCGCCCACCGTCGCTAAATCTTTCGCATTGTGCAATTTCAACGCGCATCAACCTTTTTAAAGCACTGTGAGGCCGGCTTCTGGCCTCATTGCCGCCTTTTCTAGCCACTATGGGCGGATTTGTGCCAGGGATCGCATGCGCACGAGGTTATAGGCCGTCATGTTCAACACGAACATCTGGTCCACCTTCTTCAAGCCGCGCACCATCACCTGGCGCATGCGCCCTACGGTCTTGGCCCAGCCGAAACCTTGTTCGATCAACTTCCGCTTTTGCTGCGAAATGGCGTAGCCCGCGCTCGAGGCAATCGTATCGGGCACTGCCGAACGTCGCCCCGAGGCGTTTTGCGCAACGTGCGGTGTGACCTTCATCTGTTGGCACGCCTCGATGAATTCCTGAGCGTTGTAACCCTTGTCTGCACCCAACGTAATTTCTACGTTCGGATCCTCTGCCGCTTGCCGCGCGTCGTGGATCATGATCTTGGCGGCTTCACGCTCTGCATGCCCGTCGGCGCGTGTCACGCGCGCATTGACCACCAGGCCGTGCCGGTTATCGGTCAGCGTATGGCCCCTGTACCGCAATTCGCTGGCCGTTTTGCCTTTGCGATAGAGCTGCGCATCTGGATCGGTCCTCGACTGATGTGTCTCGTTGCTGCGTTTCTCGCCCTTGAAGTCGCCCGCGCCGCTACCATCGTTGTCCTGATCGTCACCGTTCTTGCGTACGAAGCTCTTGTGTCCGGCCCACGCCTGGATCAACGTGCCGTCCACGCTGAAATGCTCCCCCGAGAGCAGGCACTTCTTCTCGGCGATGGCCACTACGGCGTTGAAGAATTCGATCACGGCATCGTGCTTGATCAGACGCTCCCGGTTCTTCGTGAAGACCGTGGGCACCCACACCTCGTCATCCATGGCCAGGCCGATGAACCAGCGAAACAGCAGGTTGTACTGCACCTGCTCCATGAGTTGGCGCTCCGAGCGGATGCTGTAAAGGATCTGGATCAGCATGGCTCGCAGCAACTTCTCTGGCGCGATGCTCGGCCGTCCACCCTTTATGTCAGCTTCGTACATCCCCGCGAACAGTCGATCCATCTTCGCCAGCGCTTCGTTCGCCATCACGCGGATCGAACGCAACGGATGCGACTTGGGCACGAAGTCGTCGAGCTTGCGTACGGAAAACAAACTCTCGGTGAACGTGTCGGCGCCGCGCATGATCTCCAGTGGGCAAGTGGTGGTTCATCTATCAACGCTTCACGAACTCTGCGCGATGACGTGTTTCAGCGGTACTTCAGCAACCTGCTAGGCGGCTGTCACGGGCTTTTGAACGCATCGACGCGTAATCCATACCGCGTTTTCTTGCAGACGAGACGCCTTTAACGGACTCGTGAGTAAGAAAAATATCCAGGGATGGGTTTTGAAATTTGAAAGTGTTAATTTTGTCAACGGAGTCGTCCGTGGAATTATTATCCACAAAAATCAGCTCGTAGCCATCATGAGTAATCAGGCCGTCATGCGTTTTTTGGTTCAATAGGGAGAGCAACACCTCTCGGATACGATCGGTTTCGTTGTAAACTGGCACCACAACTGATACAACAACTGTATCGCGCATTCTTTCTTCATGGCAAGTCAAGTCCAGGAATATTGGCTAAATTATCAGAAAGCAGCCGCCTGCCAATAAGAAAATTCCTCCGAGCAATGTCATTCATCAATTGCCTATTATTGATGAGCAGATACAAGTCTTTAATAAATGCTTCATCAGGCAAGCAATCATTCTCTTCCGATATCTTCAGAACAGGCGCTTCAAAGCCGTACTGACCATAAACCTCCCAATAATATTCGTAGCTGGTAGTAATGTAGCACCGTTTGTTGCTGATCGCCTCGCCAACTGGATTCCCATAGCTGTCGTAATCCCACGAAGTAAGAAAAGAAACAAGATCGCAGGAGTAATATAAATCCTCAATTGTAGTCGAATCGCCCACTGAAAGTATGGTTTTGTGCGAAAGTGGACCGACAAACTTTATAAATGACTCAACGTTTAACTTTTTGGCCAGTGTATTCAGCTCTTGAGAGTAAAGATGATTTTCATCAGGATCGCCCGCCACAAACAAAAAAACTTTTCGATCGATATCATTTTGACTGAAAAGTTGATTTAGCCGATTAAGCAAATAAATATCCCGATCCAAACGCTTTTGCGGAATAATGCGAGTGGTGCGGGCGATCACGATGTCGCTATCACGGATAAAGAATTTTGGCCTGATACTATTAAATCCACCATGCTCAGTGAAATCGTAGGTATTTTTTTTAACCATTACTTCCACACCGTAATCGCACCACTCTTCCAGCTTTTTTTTCAGGTGATTATTGAGTGTAACGTATGTTATATGCTTGGATCTAACGGGCTTGATGGCATGAGGATAAGGCGCTGGGCCATATTTCATCACGTTTTTTTCACTGCTCCACATTAGATCGTGGTCGCGCCAGACGACGAAATTCCCTAGGCAATGACATTCGCCGTAAATTTTGATCGCCGTGTAAAGCGCTTTGGTATATATAATATTTTCCGGCAGCGTACCATTCTCAACAATCACATAACTGATACTTAGCTTATCCCATAGCTGAACGATTCGATGTGCTAGTCGCAGAGAAGATTCGCTGATTGCGAGCAAGAGTTCTTCCTGCCCTTTGGAAGAGACCGGCGGAACTCGACCCATCAGAACATTGTGCGAATGCGCCAGGAAATCGACATTGTAGTGGGGAATAGAGTCGATATCGTCAATACGAACCAAGTCGAATATATCGCTGTAAATCTCATGTTCCTTATCGTAGGGTTTGCCGAATTTTCCTTTATCGATCTTTATATCGTAGCCGAGGTCAAGATAGGATTTAATCTGATTGCGCGCAAGAATTTTCGCCATTTTTGACGCTTCAACTGTGATGCCTGACACGGCGACGGCATCAAATGATATAAATATGGCCGCCGCCGCCGGATGCATATCTTTACGATACATTCCGAATCACCCTAAAACAATTTGCGAATACGAATCATGATCGCGACCAGAAAACCACCCACTTTCGACACAGCGTCGCCGTGGCTGCGAGCGCGATTTCCGACAGTGCTTCATGGCGTAGTGGGCCTTCGAACAATGATATTTGGGTTGGAAAACAGCGTTGGCACCCCCCCTTTTTTTGACCTGCGTAAACAAAGGCAGGAAAGCCTTCCTGCAACCGCATTGCCGATGGCGTTGAGCACATCGGAGCAGAACAAAGGTTTGATGAGTGGCTGCAAAGCAGCGACGAATCTGTCCAGATCCAATTCCAGAAGAGGCATGCGGCGTGCCAGCATGAGCCGCGGAAAGGTTTCTACGCACCATCTCGAGGACTGCATGTGAAAGCCGTAGACGGGACCCCTCTACGTGCGGATATCACGCCGGCTGTCTGGACGTTAGTTTTCCGACAAATCGTTCGCTTTGTGATCAATTTGCGCAGACAAACGTCATGATTCTAGCGGCCGTCCGAGTCGCTCTGTCTGGATGGTCTGGCAGAGATGGCCGCGCAAAATCGGACAGCGGGATAACGCAGTATGACTTTATATGGACGCCTCCCATTTTGCGAAGGCTTTCGCCGCTGTGACGGATGAGGCGGCTGCGCCTTTATATCCGGCCCTTGATGCAGCTTCGATGCTGCAGGCCCCGATGAAATCCGCTGACCCACACCTCATTTCCGTGTCGAGCTCGAGGCTCTCCGTCATACTCAGGTTTGGTGGGTCCCGGTCCAACCTATCTCGTCATCACATGCGATTGCCAGCGCAACCTTTTGACCTACCGGCCTTGTGAATCGTTTCCTCTGATTTGTGCTCCCTTACGCGGGTTTGGAACTGACGTGTTCCCTCTGATATTGCCTGTTGTGGGCGAGAAGCGCCCAGATGGTCCTGGCCAGTTTGTTGGCGAGAGCCACGATTACCACGTTGAACGGGCGGCGTTTAGCGAGCTGCTCTATCCATGCGCCAGCCTTTTCTGGATGTCGCAGAACACTGCGCGCGCCGTGGATGAGTAGCGTGCGTAAATAGGTATCACCTCGCCGGCTGATCCCGAGCAACTGCACCTTTCCGCCGGAACCGGTCTGTTTCGGTACCACGCCGATTCAGGCTGCAAATTCTCGGCCGGAGCGAAAGGCTGTCGCATCGCCCATCGTGGCGACCGCCGCGGTAGCGGTCAACAAGCCAACGCCAGGCACGGCGGCGATCGTCTTGCAGGCCTGATCCTCTCTTATCCAGATGCGCAGGCGTTGCTCGATCTCAGCAATCTGCCTGTCGAGCACCGTCAGGCTGTTCCACTGCGCACGCAATGTATCGATCAGCATGGCAGGCAGACGTGCCGATAGTTTCGCAAGAACGCCGGGTATCGCCTTGTCAAGCACTTCCCGACTGCGGCCCATGACTTCACCGTACTCGGCAAGCAGACCACGCAGGCTGTTAATCTGCATCGTGCGGAACTTGACCAACTGCTGCCGCATGCGGTGGAGTGCGAGGACTGCCTGTTGTGCCTCCGATTTGATGGCCACCGCCTTGCTGGGAATCTGCGTGGCCATCCAGATGGCGCGCGCATCGGCCGGATCACTCTTGTTGCCGATGTTGAAGGCCTTGACGAACTTCGGGGGCATCAACTTCACCTGATGCCCCAACTTCATCAGTTGCCGCGCCCAATGGTGCGCACCGCCACATGCTCCCATTCCGATCAGGCAAGTGGGGCGGTTTGCGAAGTATTCGAGAAACCGGTCCCGCCTGATTGCTTTGTTGATGACTTCACCACTCTTCGGGTCTACCCAGTGGACCTGAATGACGCTTTTGGCAATGTCGACACCTACGGGGATGGGGTTCATGGCTGTTCACCTCCGGTTCGTTCTGAAGACCTTAATAATCCTCGGTTTCGAACACGTTGAAGCTCCTCGTGTACGAGCGGGGTCACCGCTCGCGTGCGGGAGGCGTCCATTCCATTTCCGTGAGGCAGGCGCCTGGCCTAGCGCCGCGAATCAAAACCGGGTTAGCATCGCTGCCAGAGCCGCACGGTGTGGACAGGACCACACCCGGCGATTTCCACCACGGAAGCCAGCATGAAGAACGAAAGCACGGTGTACGTTGGGTTGGACGTGCATAAGGAGTCGATCAGGGTGGCCTACGCGATCGACGCATGCGAGGTCATATCGCGTGGCAAGATCGGCACAATTCAAACGGAGATTGATCGGCTGTGCAAGCGGCTGCAGTCGAAGGCTTCACGCGTGTGTGCAAGAGGCGGATCCAGGCTGCTATTGACTACATCGGCAACTGACGCAGCGCGGCTTTGAGAGGATGGTCTTTGCGCCATCGCTGATTCCCAGAAAACCCGGCTCGCGCAGGCGACCTGACTGCCGTGTATTTGCCCGGTGTTGAAGACGAAGCCTTCCCGGATCTGGCGCGGGTGTGGACTGCAGTCAAGGAGGATTTTGCGGCAAGCCCTCAGCGACTGAAGTCGTTTTTGCCGGCACGTAGAAAAGTTGCACAGCAATCGAGTGAGATGACGAGCCAGGTGGAACCTAGACTCGCCAAACCTTTACTCGCGCGGCTTCTACCGATTTAAGGAACTTACGATCGGGGCAGTGAAGCGCCGCTGCAGCAGATTCTCGCCATCGGCCCCTGCTCACGAACCGCGTAGATCCCCATGTCGATGCTGCCGTTGTCGAATTGGCCCTCGAATTACCCGCCTACGGTCAGATTCGTATTGCCAACGAAGTCCTCAAATGGCATACCCTGTTCGTCTCGCCCCAAGGCATCCTCAGTATCTAGTTGCGTCACGATCTGGAGACGATGCGGCAGCACATGAAGGCTCTGGAAGCCATATCCGCCAAGGCCGTTCAATCTCGCGAAGCTCGGCCGCAAAGAGGTCACTGCGCCCGCAGCTTGAAAGGGCGTCCTGTCTGCGTCATGAGTTACCCTCTATCTAACAACAATCTCGTATAGACCGCCTATTTGCACCGGAGCCGCACCGGGAGGACAAGCGCCGACGATGTATTCAGTAGAAGACATTCATGCATTGATGGCGATCAAAGGCACAAAGAAATGTTTTCGCTATATTGCACTAGGCAACGCGGGGCCGCTGTTTGGTTTGATTGTTACACGCCTCCTTCCGAATATCTTGCATGCGATGGAGGACGTTTCAAGAGACTGTTCGGAACATTGGAGATTTTCACCTGCAAACTCGGTGGCATCCAGTCGTCAGCTGCTGCTTGTAAATGTCGACGTGTCTTTTAAAGCTTATGCGCAGACGACGACCGGCGGGGAACCATGCGTCAGTACGCCCAGCTATCCAGCTTGCGCTGGAGAGGTTGCCGTCGAAGCTAACGGGTTTGGCTCGGGATTAACAATCCAGGCAGTTCTTCTTGGAACACCCTCTGAGTAGGAAGCGGATGTCGAATGCACAAAAGTTTTACATCGACGGCGTCTGGGTCGCGCCGTCGGGCGACGCGCGCCTCGCCGTTGTCGATCCGTGCACAGAAGAGGCGTTCGCGCAGATCGCGCTCGGCAATGCCGACGACGTGGAGCGCGCTGTGACCGCTGCAAAGCGCGCATTCGCGTCGTTTTCGCTGACGCCGCTGACTGAGCGCGTCGCACTGATTCGCCGCATACTCGACGCTTATGCGGCGCGTTACGACGAGATGGCCGATGTGATTTCGCGCGAGATCGGCGCGCCGAAAACGCTTTCGCATACATGGCAGGCCGCGCTCGGCAGACGTCACCTCGAAGAACTCTTACGTACCTGCGAACGCTTCGCCTGGCAGCGCAAGAAGGGCACGACCCTTGTCAATTACGAGCCCGTCGGCGTGGCCGCGCTCATCACGCCGTGGAACTGGCCGATCAACCAGATTGTCTGCAAGGTCGCCCCCGCGATTGCCGCCGGCTGCACGATGGTGCTCAAGCCAAGCGAGATCTCGCCGCTGAACGCCGTGCTGTTCGCCGAGATTCTCGATGCAGCAGGCGTGCCGCCGGGTGTGTTCAATCTTGTGAACGGCGACGGCCCGACGGTGGGCGCGGCGCTCTGCAGTCATCCAGATGTCGACATGGTGTCGTTCACCGGATCGACACGAGCGGGCGTGGAAATCGCGAAGCTCGCGGCGCCGACCGTCAAGCGTGTGCACCAGGAACTCGGCGGTAAGTCCGCAAACATTCTTCTCGACGATGTGGACCTGGAATCTGCCGTCACTTCGGGTGTCTACGAGTGCTTTGGCAACAGCGGCCAGTCGTGCAACGCGCCGACACGTATGCTGGTGCCCGCAGCGCTGCACGACGAGGCCGTGCGCATTGCACAGCATGCGGCGGCCTCTCACTGTGTGGGTCCCGCGAACGACGACCGCACCACGATGGGCCCTCTGGTGAGCGACGTGCAATACACTCGCGTGCAACGGCTAATTAAAAAGGGCATCGAGGAAGGCGCACTGCTCGCAGCCGGCGGGCCGGGACGTCCCGACGGCCTGTTGCGCGGTTACTACGCGCGGCCCACGGTCTTCGCAAACGTCGACCAGTCGATGACGATCGCACGAGAAGAGATTTTTGGCCCAGTGCTCGCCATCATGCCGTACCGCGACGAGGAAGACGCGATCGCGATTGCCAACGATACACCGTTCGGACTTGCTGCATACGTTCAATCCGCAGATCGGGCGCGCGCCCAGCGGGTGGCGCTTCGGCTGCGCGCGGGCAGCGTGTATTTGAACTATCCAGCGTGGGACGCGGGATCGCCGTTCGGCGGATATAAGCAATCCGGCAACGGCCGTGAATATGGCGAGTGGGGTCTGGAGGCGTTTCTCGAAGTAAAGGCTATCGTCGGCTATGACGATCAGGCGGGACCCGGCACGGGCGGTGACGTGCACGCGTACTCAAGTGAAGACTCATTGGCCTCGGAGTATCCGAGGCGCTGGTTGAACGCGCCCAAGCCCTGATATCGCCTCAAGAAATATCTCCAGGAGCTCCGACATGAATTTTCCGGCTTCAGAGCATATCCAGTGGCTCGTGAGTCAATCAATGCTCCACCAGGTTCGGGCACGGGCCCGCAGTTATGCGGGCCAAGCCAAGCTTTGGCTTCACCCCTATGCCGAGGCACGCCCGCGTGAGGTCTGCGCAAAGTCGTCTGTCTGGTTCACCGCGTACCCGGGCGCGGTTATAGCCGCGCCGGGACAATCGGTACTCCAGGCATTGGGAAGCGAGACACTGTGGCGTTCGCTGTCCTCGTTGGGCATTAGGGCCATGCACCCGGGTCCAACCAAAGTCGCCGGTGGTCTCAATGGCAAGCGCTTTACCCATTCGGTGGACGGCAACTTTGATCGCATCGGCCTAGAGATCGATTCCAGATTCGGCAGTAAAGAAGACTTCATAGCAATGAGTCGCATGGCGGCAGCGCACAACGCTGTTGTCATTGACGATATCATTCCTTTGCATACTGGCAAAGGCCCCGACTTCCGGCTCGCTGAGATGAATTACGGGGACTATCCGGGCCTCTACCACATGATCGAGATCATGCCTAGCGACTGGAACCTTTTACCAGACGTACCTGAAGGCAAAGATTCCATCAATCTGCCGGCTGACGTCGTCGACACCCTAAAAGGTAGGCGCTACATCGTTGGCCAACTTCAGCGGGTAATGTTTTTTGCGCCGGGCGTCAAGGAAACAGACTGGAGTGCAACCGCTCCTGTACTCGGCGTAGACGGCATAATGCGCCGGTGGGTATACCTTCACTACTTTAAGGAAGGTCAACCGTCACTGAACTGGCTCGACCCAACATTTGCAGCCCAACAAATCAGTATCGGTGATGCTCTGCACTCCCTAGATGTCCTCGGCGCACGCGGACTTCGCCTGGATGCCAACGGCTTTCTCGGCATCGAGCGAAGACCACACGGCAATGCGTGGTCGCAGAGCCATCCACTCGCGGTCGCGGCCAACCAGCTTCTTGCCGGGGCGATTCGTAAGGCCGGTGGGTTCAGCTTTCAGGAACTCAATCTCACGCTCGACGACATGGCGGCGATGTCCAAAAATGGCGCGGACCTGTCTTACGACTTTGTCACACGTCCAGCGTATCAGCATGCACTTCTGACGGGAGACACAGAGTTCTTGCGGCTGATGCTACGCAAGGCCCATCAGTACGGCATCGACCCGGCGTCTCTCATTCACGCGCTTCAGAACCACGATGAACTGACGCTGGAGCTCGTACATTTCTGGTCGCTACACGCTAACGCAACCTTTACCTTCCAAGGGCAGACATGGAACGGCAACTCCCTTCGAGAGCATATCCGGGAGAAGATGTACGAGCGCTTGTGCGGCGAGCATGCGCGCTACAATGTTCCTTTTGTGACAAACGGTGTGTCTTGCACGACAGTCAGCGTCATCACTGCGGCACTCAATATTCGGGACTTGGACGCCATAACGCCTAGGGACAGGGACAATATCCGACAAATTCATCTTCTTCTTGCGATGTTCAATGCTTTTCAGCCCGGCATTTTTGCGATATCGGGATGGGACCTTGTGGGTGCACTACCCTTACCCGTTGAGGCCGTCGAGGAGAGAACGACTGACGGAGACACGCGCTGGGTACAACGCGGTGCTTATGATCTCACAGGCGAAAACGGGCATGCATATGCATCCGAAGAAGGCATACCGCGCGCAGTGGCCTTGTACGGTACGTTGCCGGAGCAGCTCGCCGACCCCACCTCTTTCGCCTCACAACTCAAGCGTCTCCTCGCTGTGCGAGACTCGTATGGCCTTGCCTTAAGTAGGCAAATAGGGATTCCCGACGTTGTCGCGCCAGGCCTCCTAGTAATGATTCACGAACTTTCCGCAGGGAAAGAGACTCAGATTACAGCTCTGAACTTTGGTGCAAGCACCGTCGATGAGACTATTACTCTACGCTGCACCGCGCCAGGACCCGTCATCGACATGCTCGCCGATTCGGTTATCGGTCACCTCGACGAACTAGGTAAGCTGCGAATAGTGCTTGAGGGTCACCGAGGTGTATCACTGAGAATTGGGAGTTCTCTTTCTAGTTGACGTGCATTAAGGGGGCACACCCGACGATATCCAGGCAGTTGAATCAGACACTGCGCTTCAGAAATTAAATGTCCGTGGCGTTCCTGAAGTTTCTCTCGACGGCTCTGATGCAAATAGGTAAGGGGCTTGAGCAGTTTCATTCAGGAATGGGTATCTTATCGCGTGGACAGGACCGCTGGAAGGGAGTTAACGTGCCACCGCACTAATGGAGCGCCCAATAATTTCTACCCAGCCGTGGCCGGATCTACTTCACGAACGCCTGTGGCTGCTCACTCCAACTGCCCAGCCGGACCAGCCCGCGAAGCGGGCCGCAGCTGAGTCGCTGCTTCTCGCGCGGCAGCCTGAGCAAATTCCCAGTCGCGCTGCGTTTCATGCGCCAAGCATTCCGAATGAGCATAACACGGTCGCTCATGCAGCCGGATCACCTTTCTTGCCTAGTCGGCGGCGCGCGAGATCGCGTCATCCCCGACGACCCCCACGTCAAGCTCTTGCTTTTGATGCGTTAAAAAACCTGCGAGCAACTCATCCAGCCACTTCAGCGGATAACAAAAAAGCGCCCCTTCCACCGTCTTGTGTCCGGTGCTGTTGAACACCTTGATGGCGTCCTTGACTATGTCGTCGACGGCCGCCATGAAGGTGGGGGGGTGTCCGACGGACAACGTCCCTCTCGGCCCCCCCGTGCCGAGCCGAATGTGGCTAGTTGATGCCAGCGCGCTCCGGCCGGACGCATTGAAATCCGGGCGCACGGCACGTCGCTGCTCTATGTTCCCTCTGACCGGTTCGCTCAAATCGACCAGGGCGTCGTCGTCGAGCATAAGCGGCTCGGTCACGCGCTGCAGGTCGCTCAGGCCTTGCAGGCGCAACGCGATGACCGACGGGCGTCGAGCTCGCCGTCACGCACCATTCAGGGTACTGCGGTACACGCCAAGGAGTCGGCTGCTGAGCACCAGGAAGCACGGGAATTCACGCAGGATGACGTGAACGCAGTGTTGACGGGGACACACCGGAGCGCGGACAGGCTCGGTGCTAAAAACCTCCCTCAGAGAGACAAATGAGCGAGCCAAAACCGCCCTCACCACCTACCCCAGCCTAACAAAACCAACCTCACCCCCGACATCTGGTAAATGGCCCGCACCCCGACATTCGGATCTCGCTTTGACAATTCTCCATTTTGGAATATACCGGGCCCCGAACTGCGGAAGTCGTCCATCACATCAGAGCTGTGCAAATCACTGGCGCTTACTGCCACCGCGCCTCCAGCGGTCGATGATGCGGCCCACGCCCAACAGGTACTTCGTCACATACTTCGTGGTCGCATACTCGACGTAGCCGAGCGGACACCTCCTCCGGTTGAGGAACAGATGATCTTCGTGCCCGTGCGATTCCTTCGAAAAATTGATCAACCGGCATCGCTGCGATTCAAGCCGCTGCTCAAGCCGGACGACATCCCTCTTTTCCACAGGCCGCAAAAATCATGGAATTCGATCGCGATCTGGCCAATGTTAGGGAGAAACGTGTCCGGCAGTCAATCAAGCAGCGGCACCTCGGCGCCTTGGATGTCGACCTTCACCAAGTCGATTTGCGGGATTCCCTACTGCTGCGTGAACACGTCGAGCCGCACAGCGGCCACCTGGATCTCGTGATTGCTCTCGCTGGTACGAACGAACGACGATGCCTCCCGATTCGCCGCCACGAAGAAGCTCATCGTCCCTGCACGATCGGCAATCGCGAGATTGGAGGGCTTCACGCGCGCCATGCCGTCGAGCCGCGCAAAACGGTCGGGATTCCGCTCGACCTCGTAACAGATGCATTCGCATTTCTGCGACATCAGCCGGCAAAACGTACCGCTGTTCGCGCCTAGATCGATAACAGTACTATCTCGCTGCAAAAACCGCTTGAAAAAGGTATGCCCGCTGATACGATCCATCGTGTTCTTATATGGACGCCTCCCGGTTTGCCAGGTGATGTTTGCGTGGTCAGCGTAACTGATCGGGCTACAGACTTATACATGGCCTCGTACCGTTTGCCAAATGATCCGATCTACAGCGAGCAGGTGCTGGATTGCATATATAGATTCGGCCTGTTGATGGCACCGCTGTGCCTGGCCCCAATGGATTTCGCCCGACGACTCCTTCATATATCCACGGCTTCGAGAGCCCTAAGTCTGCGCAGGTTTTGTCGTCGACGGTCCAACCTGTTTTGCCATTGAATCAGATCACTTGTGCAACCAAAGAAGAGGTGAAGCTGCGCCCATGATGCGGCCGGGCGTCCGTTCATACCAGCGGCGCATACTCTTGACCGCGTGCGAGCAACACCCATATCGTTCTGGCTATCTTATTCGCAAGTGCTACGACGGCCACGGTTGTTCCGCGTCGCGCCTGAACCTCGAGTATCCATCGGGATAGGTTGTCCGTATGCCTTACGGCTTGCTGGACGACCGATCGGGCGCCGTGCACCAGCAGCATTCGCAGATACCCGTTACCGCGCTTCGTAATACCGAACAGAGACGATCTTTGCCGCCTGAGGAGTGCTGACGTGGCGTCAAGCCAAGCCACGCCGCAAATTGCCGACCGTTTGAGAACTCCGAGGCGCTTGCGGCCGCCGCGATGACGCCGGTTGCGATCATCGGTCCGACCCCACGGATCTTCTCCAGGCGCTGGCTTGTGGGCGATGCCTTGTGCACTTGCTTGATAAGACCGTCATATCGGGCGATCTGCTTGTCGAGCAGTGCAAGTCGGTCGTACATGTCGCGCATCATTGCTCGGATAAGTCCTGTCAGCTCATTGCGCTCGTCATCGATTATCGCGGGGAGTGCGTCCTTACATTCAGACGTGTTTGGGCAATAACCACACCGTATTCAGCCAGCAGGCCTCGAATCTGATTGATCTGTGCGATGCGGTCCCGCATCAGCAGGCTGCGGATGCGATGCATGGACTGGATGTCCTGCTGTTCAACGCTGTTGACGGCGACGTAGCGCATCGTCGGACGGGACGCCGCTTCGACGATCGCCTCCGCATCGTTGCGATCATTCTTCTGGGATTTGACGAACGGTTTGACGAATCGCGGCGCAATGATCTGCACATGATGGCCCATCGCCGAGAACCGACGAGCCCAGTAATGCGCTCCGCCACAGGCTTCCATCACGATGCGGCAGCAGGGCAGACAGACGACCGTCTCGAGGAGCTTGCTGCGGCTGACTCGCCGGCTCAACACCGGATGGCCGCGTTCGTCGACGCCGTACAGCTGGAAGGTGTTTTTGGCGAGATCGATGCTCAGCAAAGCGACATTCATGACGGCCTCCGTTCAGTCGTGGACCAGGGATTGCCCATACTGCCATGTCCTCTAGCGCCGATCGTTTGCATACATCCGCCGGAGGTGGGACGAGGCCATTCCACTATATCCGGCCTTGTGACGGACACGGTCCGCTGGCCCTGATGGAATTCGCCTGGGGAAGGCCTCAGCTCCAACGAGTCCTCGAAGGACAAGACACGATTCAGGTTTGCTTCCCCGCGGTCCGACCGCTTTGCCATCACGCGCACGTCATCCTGCGCAACCTATCGACGACCAGTCTCCTTGGTAAGTTGATGTTCTACGCGGGGTGCCCCGCGTAACCGGTTTGATACGTTCGACCATGGGCCAGCAACGCCCAGATCGTGCGTGCCATCTTGTTGGCCAGCGCGACCACCACGACATTGAATGGTCGTCGCGGCAGCAGGCGTTGCAACGGCTCAGCCAGCGGCTTGTGGTGCGCGAGCACCGCACGCGCGCCGTGAATCAGCAGGGTGCGCAAATACACATCGCCCCTTTTACTGATGCCCAGTAGCCGGATGCGTCCGCCTGTACCGCTTTGCCGGGGCACCAGTCCCAGGAACGCGGCAAACTCACGGCCCGAGCGGAACGTATGGGCATCGCCGATCGTCGCGATCGCCGCTGTGACGCTCAGCGGCCCGACACCGGGGATCGCCATCAGCCGCCTGGCCGCCTCGTCCTCGCGTCGCCGTGCGGCGAGCCGATGCTCGATCTCCGCAATGTCGTGCGAGAGCGCCTCGATGCGCCCCAACTGCTCGCACAGCGTATCGATGACCATGGCTGGCAATGCTTCGGCCAGTTCGCTCAATACGCGCGCGGCATCGTCCATGCTGTGGGCTCCGCCCTGTAGCGCCGCACCAAATTCGAACAGCAGCCCATGCATCTGGTTGATCTGCATCCGGCGCATCCTGACCAGTTGCTCACGCACGCGGTGCAGTCAGTACCGCCTGTTGCGCTTCGCTCTTGACGGCGACAAACCGCATCCCGGGCCGTTGCACGGCTTCCCAGATCGCCTGGGCATCGGCCGCGTCCGTCTTGTTGCTCTTCACAAACGGTTGGACAAATGACGGCGCAATCAGCCATCACCTGATGGCCCAGGTTCGTGAAACGGCGCGCCCAGTAATGGGCGCGGCCGCATGCTTCCATGCCAATCACGGCTGGCGCCTGCTTTGCGAAGAACCTCGCCAGTGATTCCCGTTTCAGCTGTCGCTGCTCGATTTCACCCGTCTCCATGTCCACCGAATGCACCTGAAAAACCCGTTTTGCCAGGTCCAGTCCAAATGTTCTAGTCTTCATTTCGAGCCCTCCTTACCCTCAGTGGTCGTTGCGACACTTCCACTTTGGCACTCCGATGCCGTCGGGTATAGCAAGGGCTCCGCCGTTTCTGCGGCCTCTCCAACTCGACTCGGGAGGGAGGCGTCCATACCATCTCCTATAGTTCACTAGAAATCGTCGCACTGCAACAAGGAATCTGCTGGCGCAGGCGCGACACGTAGAGCAGTCTGAAACGGTCGGCCGCATTAAAATACTTGAACGACAGGATCGAGAACGCCATCGCAGCATGAAGTCGCGAACTGGAACGGTGCCCGGCCGCGCCTCTGGGGCGTGCAAGTAGTCGACGAGGTCTCTCTGGTTGTTTTCCGGGAACGTGCGTAAGCGGATAGTAGCGTTATAAGAGGTGCTCGCGCAGCAACGCTAGAAGAACGGCAGGGATCCACGCAACCGATTTGGCAATGCCCAAAAATCCGCTCATCGTGCCTCACGAAGCGCCATGCATGTGTCCTCCTGAGACACGATGCCCTGCAGCCGGCAGAAAAACTCGACGAAGGCTCTTTTCTCTGCGAGGGGCAGTGACGAGAGACATGTGCAGCAGCGCACGAGGATCGCCGCTTTTGGTGACGCTGGGTGCCGCCCTTTGAGAAGGCGCTTCGTCAGCACAAGCAACCGGTGGGCAGGAGTTGAAGGATGGACGAACCTCCCTCAAGGTCAAAGGACAATGGAAATATCTGTATCGCGCCGTCGACAAGCAAAACAACACGGTTGATTTTCTTCTGCGCGCTCGTCGTGACAAAGCTGCGGCGCGCCGTTACTTTCAGAAGGCCATTGACCGGAACGGCGAGCCCCGAGACGTTCACCGTAGATAAGAGCGGCGCGAAGCTGGCCGCACTTGAAGCCATCAACGCAGAACGGGAAACCCCGATCAGAAGCCGGAAGAACAAACACCGGAACAACGTCGTGGAGCAGAACCATCGACCGATCGAACGTATCATCAAATCGATGATGTGCTTCAAGGATTTTCGGTGTGCACGCGTAATTCTCTCTGGTATCGAGGTGATGCATACGATTCACAAGGGAAAAATGAAAAACGACGGCGATGACCGAACGGCAGCCACTCCTTCTATTCGCTGATGCTATAAGCAATCCAATATTTCTTGGAACATGCTCGGCTGTCTTCCTTATCGCGACAGAATCCCGCAAGGCCTTGGCACTCGATTCGCCCCAGCGTCGAATTGTCTCGTGACTAACGACAACGCCGCGTTCGAACAACCGCTCGTCGATGTCGCGCAACCTCAACTGAAACTGATAGCATTAGCGCACGGCACAACTGATGACGATCACGGGAAAGCGATGGCCGTGATAAAAGCGATCCGGAAGTTTGCATCGCGGGATGCCCCCAGGCCCCGTCAGCAACGTGACATTGCTGAAGCTAGTGTCGGAAAGCCGATTTGGCAAAACCATCATTGCGCATATTTCTCGCATGCATCCGTTACGTGGATCAGTGTTATCCAAACAATCGATTTTGTAGTCGACACGGAAATGCCGCATAGTGCGTCCCGCAATGCACAGTACAGCCACCCACTATCCATTCCATGAACGCAAATTTGCATGAACCGCCTGAACGCAACTGGCGTTGTCCGCTCAAATATCGCTTTCGGATTACCCCTTTTACCATCGGAGCCGTGATCCCCTTGATGACAATGGGCGCGCTAACCCCCATCATCCAACCTGAAAGACGGTTTACACCGCCCACCCACCCAGATCGATCGTTGTCAGCAGTTCCTGATGCATTTCTTTGAGATTTTCTGCGAAATTTCCTGAGATCAACGCTTGGCAATCGCGTGCAGAGAGTGACAATTGGTAGCACCATCTGTTTTTTTGCTGTGGTTCCGGCGGCCCGATTTTTCTTCCGAGACTATTCGAAAACATTTTCAGGTACAACATTTTATTTTTTTATTTTTCGCGAATTATTGCGGACCGAAAATTAGTTAGCTTACCTACCGACTCAGATCTATCTTGCCGTCGAGCGGAGCATGGGTCATACGCCGGTGGCCGTTCGTCATTCGCAGCTGTCGACGTGTGAGTGGTTCTTAAACGGCGATCAAGGTCCGTGTGACATTGACAAGCACTTTGTTGGCGTCTACGAGAATGCGCTCCTTCAAACGCGGTCTCGCCTGAGTTCCATTCCGTGCGGTGGGTGGATGTTTTCATCCCGTCTTGGGGGATTACACCGAAGCGCCTTGAGCGCTGAGAGAGGTTTGGCACACGAAAAGTTGGGCGCTAAGTTCGTTGTTTAGACGCGCAGGCCTTGCGCAGTATCGGGCTCTATCAAAGCCCGAGATTCGTTGCGATCGTGCGTGCATCTTCTCGGTTTCCGTCTTTCGGAAAGCCGAGTTAATACCGCACTCCGAAATTAAACATCCCAGACATGGGTTTTTTGAACTGGCCTCTTATGCAAGCTGTCGTCTTCGGTGACTGTGCTGGGTGGCTGCATCCCGCACCAGGACAGCACGGTGTCGTGTTGTGCAATGCTTTCGGCTACGACGAACTATGCACGCATCGTGCATGGTTGCAATTGGCCGAACGACTGGCTGTGCAGCAAATGCCCACGCTGCGTTTCGATTATCCTGGAACCGGCAATTCGCTACATGTTGAGGAGGATCCGGACCGCGTCGACGCATGGATCGGCAGCATCGCCGATGCGCTAGCATACCTGCGCACTGTATCCGGCGTACAACGCGTCTCGCTATGCGGGTTCAGGCTCGGTGCGATGCTCGCCGCGCTTGCCGCTGAGCGGTTGTCGGGCATTGATGGACTCGTGCTGCTCGCCCCGGTGCTGTCCGGGAAAAAATATCTGCGTGAACTGCATGCGCATCATCACCGCTGGCTCAGCGCGCGCGCCCATATGAGCATGTGCAAGGCGCCAGAGAGCATGCGCACGGTCGGCGCGTTCGGCTTCGGGCTTCATGGCGACGACATCGACAGGATCGGGGGGATCGATCTGCGCAACGACACGACAGCACCCGCGCGACGCGTGCTCTTGCTCGAGGCGAACGACCGCAACAGCGGGAACGCATTGGGCGCGCGATATGAAGCATATGGTGCCGCCGTCGAGCGTGCGCCGTTCGATGAACTTGATCACTTTCTCGTCGAGGCACGCTTCAGCAAGCTTCCGGCTCGTGCGTTCGCGACAGTATCGGCATGGCTCGCAGGCGACGCCGACGGAAATGGCAATATCGACGCTTCGCCCGCTTCTCTGCGCACACTGAATCACTCCGCATCACGCGCCATACCGGTCGCTCCCACATTGGCCGGACCCAATTTCATGGAGCAGCCGGTTTCTGTCGGCGCATGCTTCGGCGTGTACTGCCGCCCGCGCGACGCACTCGAGAATGCCCCTACGGTGCTGTTCCCAAACACGGCCGCAAACCACAACATCGGCGACGGCCGCTGCTTCGTGCTATTCGCCCGCCGTCTCGCCGCGATAGGCATCGCGTCGCTGCGAATGGATCTGGCCGGTCTCGGCGACAGCGCCCCCGAAGAATGCACTATTACAGCCGAGTCGCTCCATTCGCAAGAGGCATGCGCCGATGTGATCGCCGGCGCGAACTGGCTGCTCGAACAGGGCTACACGGCAGTCGTTACATTCGGTATCTGTAGCGGTGCTTTCGTTGGTCTGCATGCGTGCGCGGCACACCCGCAAATCGTCGGCGCGTTCGGCGTGAATCTTCAGCAGTTCGTGTGGCAAGACGAGGAGCGGGTGCGAAACAGCAGCGCTATCGCGTCGAACCGGACGCTGCGGCGAGCCGCGCTTAGCACAGACAAATGGAAGCGCGTATGGAGCGACAAGGCGTCGCTCGCTGGCATGGTACGTGGACTCGTGGCGCGGGCGACACGCCGTTTCGAGCGTCGCGTCGCCGATTTGATGGACGCCACCATCGGTTGGTCGTTCTCTCCGAACAAGGCTCGCCGACTCCTCGAACTTCTCCACGAAAAACATGCCGAAGTGCGGTTGTTATACGGTGAGTTCGATCACGGTATCGACGAATTAAAGCTGCAGTTCGGCGCGAATCTACGTGGCCTGAGGCGATTTCCGCACGTACGGGTCGCGATGTTGCCAATAGTCGATCACTCGCTGTTTATGCGCGCCGCGCGCGAGGCGGCCATGAGCGATGCGCAGCGGTGGTTGCTGGAACGGTTCTGCAGCCTGCCAGATACCTCATCGGACACGCCCTACCCGCCGCACGTGAAGACGCCACCCACGCCGACTGTCGAGCCGTAGCCCGTTCCATGCGTTTCGCCCGCCTCTTTTCTTCGCATAATAAGGTATCCAAATGAAAGAAATTCTGCGTCGCATTATTTGCGAATCGGTTCACCTGCGCGGATCACCTGACACGCTTAACGATGAAACCGACTTGTACGCCGCCGGACTCGAATCCATAGCGACCGTCCATCTGATGCTGGCTATCGAGGAAACCTTTGAAGTCGCGATTCCGGATGAGATGCTCGGCCGACAGTTGTTCTCGAGTATCAATTCGATGGCCGACGCGATCTCACGACTCCAAAAACAAAAGGTGACGTCATGAACGCACAGCTTGCGCACGAGGCGGCACTGCGGGTCGCTCGGGTAGCCGCCAAGCATGCGTACTCAGTCGATCGCGATGCGCGCTTCCCGGCCGAAGCTATCGACGCACTGCGAAAAGAGCATCTCCTGCCCGCATTGGTTCCGGCCAGTTTCGGCGGCGCCGGTCTAACGCTGACCGACGTCGCGTCGTTCTGCGAAGTCATCGCGCAAGGCTGCGCGTCCACTGCGATGATCTACGCAATGCATTTGACCCAGGCGGCGTGCGTGATCTCCCATTGCTGCGGCCGGCCTTGGCAGCTCGCTTTCGTCGAGCGGATGGCCCGTGAGCAGTTGCTGCTCGGATCTGCGACCTCCGAGGCAACTACCAGCGGAAGTCTGCGCGCCAGCATGTGCGCAGTACAGCATGACGGCCAGCGGTTCCGCATCGAGAAAGACGCGCCCACTATCTCGTATGGCGCTTACGCTGACGCCATTCTCATTACTGCGCGCCGTGCGGATGACGCGCCGCCCTCCGATCAGGTGCTAATTGTGGCGTTGCGCACCCAGATCGCACTAGAACCGCAAGGCAACTGGGACGCGCTTGGTATGCGAGGTACCTGTAGCTCGGGATTTCGTCTCGTCGCGAACGTGGATGATGCGCAGATTCTGATCCCACCGTTCAGCGACATCGCCAACCGTACAATGCAACCGGTGTCGCATGCGCTGTGGGCAGCCGTATGGACCGGCATCGCGGCGGATGCGCTGCGGCGCGCAAACGCGTACTGTCGCGCTCAATCGCGCGGGTTGCCGGATGGCATGTTGCTTGCCAGAGGGCGGCTTGTTCGTGCGACCGAGCAGTTGCAGATGATGAAAGCACGCTTGAGTACGGCACTTGCCGCAGCGCAGACTGTGCATGCGGCCGAGTACGGCAAATGCGCAACAGAATTGCCGCTGACCGTTCAACTCCGCTTCATGGCGGATATGAATAGCCTGAAAACCAGCATCTCGTCGGCCGCACTGAAGGTCGCGCACGAGGCGATGATGATCTGCGGGATCAGCGGGTACCGGAATGGCGGCCGCTATAGCATCGGCCGGCATCTGCGCGACCTTTACTCTGCCCCCCTAATGATTAACAACGACCGGATTGACCAGAACACGGCCAGTCTGCTACTTGCGCAGCGCCCGTCACTATTAATAGAAGAGGCATGAAATGAGCGTACGTGTCACATCTTCCCTCCCTAACTATGCACACGGTGATGCCCCCATATCCGATGCGCAGCGGCCGTTGCGCGACCGGTTGATCGCAGCCGGCCTGCTCGTCGACACCGGCGAAAACGGCCTGTATGGGCACAACCATATCTACGAAGGCATCGTTGAACGCCTGACCTGGCTGATATCGTGCATGGCTGCGGACCAGCATCCGGAAGTTCTGCGCTTCCCCCCGGCGGTGCCACGCAAGGACTTCGAGGACAGCGAATACCTGAACAACTTTCCGCACCTCGCCGGCACGATTCACGCGTTCTGCGGCGACGAGCGCGACCACCGGCGCCTGCTGCGGGCGCTCGACGACGTGGTATCCGATCCCGGCGACGAGCGAAGCGACGCGTGGCTGGCCCAGCAAAAGCCAACGCGCGCTGTGCTCACACCCGCTGCGTGCTATCCGGTCTACCCGGTCATCGCGCGACGCGGCCCGCTACCAGAAAATGGGCTCACAATTGACGTGCTGTCGTACTGCTTCCGTCACGAGCCTTCCCTGGATCCGACGCGCATGCAAATGTTCAGAATGCGCGAGTACGTGCGGATTGGCTCGCCAGAAGATGTTCAGGCTTTTCGTGCGACATGGATCGAACGCGGCCATGCACTTACAGAAATGTTACGCCTGCCCGCTGAACTCGACGTCGCGAACGACCCATTTTTCGGCCGCGGCGGCAAGATCGTCGCGGACAGTCAGCGCGCGCAGCAGTTGAAATTCGAACTGCTGATCCCGGTAACGGATCGGCACCGCAAAACCGCCTGCCTATCGTTCAACTATCACATGGACCACTTCGGTCGGATATGGAAACTGCGTTGCGCGAATGGCGCCGTCGCGCACTCGGCCTGCATCGCATTCGGAATGGAGCGGCTCGCGCTTGCGCTGCTGCATCATCACGGGTGCCACGTCGAAGCATGGCCCGACGACGTGCGTGAACTACTTTGGGGCAATAGTCGCGAGCGCATTGCCGCTGAACTAGAATGCTGGCGACAGCCTGCTGACGCACCCGAAAATGATGTCAATAACGACGAAAAACAATAATTTTATTGATGGTGCAGAGGCACTCATCCGTAAGCGTTGCTCGAGCACTGTCTAGTGATGGCCTGGCATGAAGCTGCCGCGCCAGAGGTCGACACCGGCCTGCACGCCAATCTGTTGCCCCTTCGCGCGCGCATCGGTGTAGGTCTCGTAGCGGTTGTCGATCTGCTGCCCGAACACCCGCGCCCACGCAGAACGGGCCAGGCCTTCGCTGCCGGCACGGCCCGGGTCCTGTGTGAGCGTGTCGCCGATACGCTCGTGCATCGTGCCGAGCATGGTCAGGCCCAGCTGTCTTGCGAGCGGCTGCATCACCGAGTAAGTGGCAAGTTCGGGGCCTATGATCGGGTACTCGCCCGGGGGCAGCTCGGGCGGCGGCGGTTCTTCGGGCAGCTCGTCACCGGGCGGGATGCCCGGCTCCTCCGCCCCTGGTCCGACGACGAAATCCGAACGTAGGAACCAGTCGTGCGGAAATGCGCCGCCGACGGCGCCCTGATACAGACGGTAGTCGAAGGCGCCACCGCGCACTTCGGTGCCGAGCGCGAAATCGCCGGCGTCGGTAGTGCCACCGTTAGTCGTAACCACGAGCGAGATGCTGCTGGCCGTCGTCAGCGCACCGGGGGCGCCGGCGTTGGTGATCGCGAGCGCCGAGGTGCCCGTGGCCGACCCGCCGTCGATGGCAAGCCGGTCCGAAGGCGAATTGTCGCCACCGAGGTAGGTGTTCAGGGCGATCGTGCCGTTGTGACCGACATAGTGGGTCGTGGTCAGCACAGTCCCCGGATCGCTAGCGATGCGCACGAGACCCGCATTGACGACGCCGGCAGCGCGCTGGTCGAAGCCGCGTAAATCCAATGTGCCAGCAGGCTGGACCGCATAGTCCAAATTCGGGCTGAAGACATTGTTTTCGCCAGCAGCGATGGTGCCCCCATGCACCGTGGTCGGACCGACATACGTGCTGGCCCCCGTCATGACGGTTTTACCGCTATAAACATTGACGGCGCCCGAGCCGACCATGGCCGCAGGGAACAGGTAATTGCCACTGGCGTCCGTGTGGGTGAACACGATATCGCCCGTACCGCCACCGAACGCCACTCTGCCGGTGTTGAGTACGCCTGGCGCGACGGCCGCTGCGCCGGCGGCGGCGCCGATGATGTTCAGCATTCCGGTGGAATTCGCAGTCTGCGCTAGCACGACGGACACCGCGGAGACGCGGCCGCTATTGGCGATGGTCAGCGTCCCGTTGCCATCGCCACCGATCATCAGGTTGCCACCCACGGTCCAGTTCGAGCCCGGATCAGTGACGGTGACCCTACCCGTACTGCCCGGCGTGCCGCCAATAAACGTGTTGTTGACGAATCCTTGGACCGTATGCGGCCCAACCCCGGAGCTAACGGCTCCGCCGTTGGCACTGGTCAGTGAACCATCGCCCATGAAGAGCACCGTGGCATCAAGACCAAGGCTCTCAAGGTAGAAGGGGATCAGCGCGGGGTTCGCACCGCCCACGATGAGCGGGTTGCTGCTGCTCAACGATGAACCGGAGCCAATGACGGTAACTTCGCCGACAGCGCCTGTTGCTGAGCCGATGGAGTCGGTCGGCGCAACTACCCCCGATATGAGCGGCGGAAATCCGGTTCCGGAACTCATCGCGCCACCATTGGAAATGGTCAACCTTCCCCCGCCGACGTCACCGACGAAAAAGCTGTTGCCTACCCGCAGTACCGAGTTCTGCCCCACCACGTTGACGATCCCGGTGCTGCCCGCCCCCCTGCGACATCAAGGCTCACGCCGGCCTCGACCAGCGCACCGTTCTGAACGTTCATCGTCCCCTGGTTTGCATCGAACAGCGCAACGTACATGTAACCCGCTGCGGACAACCGCGATCCCGCTCCGGTCACTGTCAGCGCCGCAATGGATGGATTCGGCGTGCCATAGCCGACCGCGACATAGCCACCGCCGCTGTTGGTCAACACATCGAGTGTGCCGCCGTTCTGGATGTTCAGTGAACCATTGCTCCCGCTGCTGGCGCCGTCGCCGATACGGACGATCCGCGACGGCGCGGCGAGCCCGTCAATGACCGTTCGATTGCTCGTGAGCGTGTTGATAAAGGTAGTGTTGGTGCGAAAATCGGGCACCAGATGGTTGCCGCCGTTGTCGATCCAGTTACTCGCATTGAACCAGTCGGAAGACGAGGTACCGTTCCAGTAGTTATTCACCGCCGTGACTTGCGCCTGCGCGGAACCGGCTGCCATGCTCGTCACACTGGCAAGCACCGCGACCGCCAATGCCGGGTGTGCGGACAGAACGGACAAGCCCTCATCAGACATCTCCAGATCGAATTTGCATCGGCAGAACGGATACCAATGTTGGCTGGCTCTCACTCGAATCGCTAAAGCGCTGCCGCTCCAGCAAAATACTTCAGCCAAGCATTTCGATTTCTTAACCAACTGCACTTCATCAGGGCAAATTCAAAAAACAATCTGCCTTCCAATTCATTAAGATTCAAATTTTCAAAAAAACATGGACAGCATCGAGAGAATTCAAAATGCATACGGGTTTATGCGATCAGCGAAAAGAATATCCTGCGATTCTTGGAAGTGTTATAGCAGGAAAATCTTGACCTTCAATAGTGGAGCTCACATAAACACGGTATCGAGCTTATCGACATCGGACCGAGAAAGGGCAGCGCAAATATCAAGAGTCGATACCGATGAACGAGAATGCGGACAACATTTGCATCAGAGATGTATCAAAGGGGTAGTTCATGGTCCGTCGTGCATCGGGTTTCTCCCATCCGACGAAAGAAGCGACTTACCTAGCTTAGCGTACGTAAAAGCCGTTTATTGAGGACATCCCTAAACACGCACGCGGCCATTGCTGCGGAACTGGCAAAGGTCGCGCACGACCAGATCGTTTGTTGAGGGAACCTATCCGAGACTGGAATTGGACCCCCAGACGGGTTCGTGACACGTCTCAGCGCGATTACGAAATAATCAAATCAGCATCCGAAAGCCTGTTTTTTCGTGCCGGCTGTTCTTCCCGCAAAAAACGCGAAATTTGCTAACGACGGGCGGCTAGATATCTCGTCACCCGTCCGCCATGCCGCCTTGAACGCGCGCCGGCTGACGGGACGTCGAAGAAGCTCCAATTTTTCGTAAACATGCGCCACTTGCCATTGCTATCAAGATAACACTGGTTTCGCCAATTGCACTTGACGGACAATCATTTAATCATCTGCCGAAACGACCAAGGTATGCACTGTAAGCTGCATGATCTTTGTTACCCCGCCATCCACTGAGAGGGGCACGAGTGACGGAACGTGGATTCGTCGCTGACGAGGAAAACGCAGCGCTGGCGATATCCGATGCATCGCCGGTGATGCCTAGCTGAGCGTCGTCGAATTGAAAACGACATCATTCAAGCCTGCGTATGCAGGCCAGCTGAACTTCTACTGTCTGCGGTCGACGCACAGGCCAAGGTGGCGGAAGATCAGCCGACCATTGGCCTGCTGTTGTGCAAGGAGAAAAACCGGCTTGTGGCGGAATACTCGGTTCGCGGCATCGCCAAACCGATGGGCGTGGCCGAGTACAAGTTCATGCGCGAGGTGCCGGAGTCGCTAGAGACTGGCCTGCGGAGCTTCGACCAGATTTAGGCCGAACTGCGTCCCGACCTACCAGACGGTGCGGTATAAGCATCAGATTTCTCGCGACCCGCCTGATGGCGAGTTATTGATATTTGTGATCGCTTCGGAACTTATCACCATTTTTCCCGCGGAAAAGTACACGCTTACCCCAGCAACGAGCTGCGATCGGCACCTTCGGCGACGGCGCGATTCATGCATACGATCGCAAACGGGGCGAGGAAGCAGGCACGCTCACGCGGAGTAACGACGCGCGGATCGACCATCGAATGACGCGCCCGGGAAGCATCACTCGCATACCAGTGCCAAGCGTCGAAGCCTCGAGTTGCAACTCTCGAAGCTCGTCATTGCGTGATCAAGTACACGCAGCATGTACTGGCGATGGCGCTCTTCGTCGCTCTTGTTGGGCCAGTGAGGAACCGGATATCGCGGCTGCTGTGCGGACAATTCCGGCGCCTGATCATCCTCGACGCGCTGCCTCCACTCCTGAAGTACCTGATCGAGTTGCGCGTCATCGTTCTGGTACCACGCCTGCACGACGGTATCGCCCAGTATGCTTCGCCGCAAGCGGTCGCGCTGCTGACACCAGACCGCAACGAGTTCTATGTCGAGCGCCGATGCATCCGTCGCGCCGGCGAGATGTTGAGCGGCGAGCAACTCGTCGTGCGCTCTCATGTACGCCTGGTAACGTTCGACGATCCGCTCCGCTTCGCCGTACGCCGGCGACGGCAGTTCGCTTTTCAGATAGGTCCGCAACTGATCGGCCCGATCGTCGTCCGTCTTCCGCAGCAGGAAGGAATTGATCAGGTCGAGCAGCGCGGCATTCACGATCAGCTCGTGGTTTTCCGCGACCGCGAGCCCCGCATCGTCATGCCCGACGCTCGGTGAGGAGCCGGGCGAGCCGGCCGGCCCAAATGCGGCGGCAGCCGGGCGCGCCTCGCTCGCCGGACTCACGACAGCAGGCTCCGGATCGGCCTGCAGAATCCGCAGCACGCCCACCCTCATGCAGACCACCGCGACCGCAATGATGCACAGGTGCCGCATGTAACGGCGTTGTTCGATGTGGCTATCAATCTGCATGGATATCCCGTTTCCCCCATTTGCACGGACCGCTCACGGGTTCCGTCGCATGGGGCGCGCAGCGGATTGGCGGTTTCAGAAAGCGCAGTTCGGCACGCTTCCCGTCGCCGTGAAGCTCGATGTGGTCACGCCGGTTCCGGACGGCGTGACGTTCGAGTTATACAAGCCGACATTCGCATACTGGTCGCCGCTTGCGCGGTCGCATCCAGGCTGACGTTGGCCAGCCAGGCGTTGACCGGGTAGCTCGAATTGCGCCCGTCGATCTTCGTGTAGGCGCCCGACAGCGATTGGGTCGCATACGCGCCGTTCACGACGATGTTCGACAGCGACGGGCTGCCGCCTGCCGTGCAGGTGTTGTAGTTGGTGTCCATGACGATCAGGTGCTTCACGTCGATCATGCAGGTATTGACGTAGCTCACCTGGCTCACCGTCAGCGCGCACGGGCCGGTCTTCACGTTGATGCCGTTGGCGTCGGTCGACGGCGTGCCGTTCAGATCGTTCCCGTACACGTAGTTGTTCTGGAACAGGATGTTCGACACGGTGTTCTTGTCGATACCGCCCACCGAAAGTCCGTGCGTGCCATGCAGCCGGGTATTGGCAACAGTGACGTTCGAGATGTTGCCGGAGTTGGTCTTGATCGCGATGCCGTCGTCGCCGGCCTCGATGTCGGAGTTGATCACCGATGCGTTGGTGAGGCTATCGATATCGATGCCGTCGGCGTTCTTGCGCGTCGCGGGCGTACGGATGGACACGCCCCAAGCGGTGAAACCGTTGCCGCCTTCCACGTACAGATTCGGATGCGCGGCCTGCGCCAGCGTGACGTTGTAGACGATGAAGTTCGAAATCTTGCTGGCCTGCACCAGCCTCGGCGTCCCGGAGATGATGTCGCCGCGCCCGTCGACGGTTCCCGGTCCCATCAGCGACGCATTGGCGCCCGAGAATTGCAGCAAGTTGGCATTGCTCGCGTAGTTGTTGCCGAGCAGCGTCGCGCCCGCGCTGATCGCGAGGCCCGCTCCATTGATCGTCAGGCTGCCCGTGTAGAACGCATCATTGGAACCCGATGGCGCAAGCACCACGCTTTGGCCGGTTCCCGCACACTGATTCAGTGCATCCTGAAGGCGGCTCGTGTCGTCGGTAGTCGGAGGCGACGAGCGTTGCGAGCTGGAGAAATTCGCATACAGCGTCTGGCAGACGCCAGGATAGGTCGGTTCGCCGACCGACCGGCTATCGCCGGTCGCCAGCGATTGCGCGCCGGCGGAACCCGCGCTCAGGAAGATAGCGGCGATGAATAGGCTGGCTTTGTGTTTTATTTTCATTGAAACGGTCATCCTTTTAACGAAAAAGTTCACGCTGACGATCAACCCCGCGCGAGCGTCGCGATCTGATCCGGCGGTAACGCGCCGCGATAGATGCGGAACTCGTCGATCGCTCCGTTGAAGTACGGGTCCGCAGCGAACTGCGAACGTCCGATCCAGTTCTGCGCGCTCGGGCCGAGACGCCACGGCGCGAACGCCACGCCCGTCGTCTGGCCGGTCTGGCTGCCGTTGACGTACAGCGTGAGCGTCGTGCCCGAGAGCGTCACGGCCACATGTGTCCATTGGCCGCTCGGCAGCGGCGCGTTGCCATTGACCTGACGCTCGTTGTGAGACCCGTTGAGCGTGATCGAAAAGCGCACCGTGCCACCACTGCTGTCGGGGGTGAGCATCATGTAACGGCCGGTGCCCGTGCCGAAATCGAACACGCGCTCCCATTGCTTCGTGCTGCTTGAATTGCGGAACACCCACGCCGCGATCGTGAAGTCCGAGACGTCTTCGACGATGTCGCTGGGCAGGCTGACGTAGCCGCTCGAGCCGTCGAGCAGCACCGCGTTGCCGGATTTGCCCGCGGTGCGCGACGCGCCGCCGACGAGCGTGCCCGCATGACCGTTGCCGGTCGCGTCGGCCGCAGTCGTGCCGCTCGACTCGTCGAAGCTCAGCCAGGTGTGCAACTGCACGGCCGTCACCGCGACGGCCTCGTTCGAGTTCGCGCTCTCGCCCGATGCCGTCGTCGCGCTGACGACGTAGTACCACACGCCGGCCTGCGCGCTGTCGGTATAGGTCAGCACGTCGGTGATGCCGCTCGCGACGGTCGTGTACGGGCCGCCCGATGTCGCGGCTCGCTTGACGTTGTAGCTCGTGCCGTTCACAACGCCCCACCACGACAGCACCACCTGTCCCGCCGCCGGCCAGGCGGTCACGCCGCTCGGCGCGGCGGCCGGCGTCACCGGATCGCGCGTGTAGGCGAGCGTGCCGTAGCCGAGCTGGTCGTAGCCGCCGCTCGTCGTCCCGTAGTTGCCGCCGCCTTCCGGCTGGATCGCGAGCGCGAACTTCTCGGACCACGGCGCGGCCAGCCCCTTGCGATTGACATAGTGGTTGTAGACGAGCGCCCAGATCGGACGGATATCGCCTCGCGAGGCAGTCGAAAACCCGGGCTGCACCACGTCGACATTCGCGTAGCTCTCGTACGGCACCGTGAGGTAAGTCCCGTTGGATTGCACGAGGTTGGCCTTCGCCACGTACTCCGCGCCGGCGAGGAAGCGGTTGTTGTCGTAGCCGTAGAGATCGATGCCCTGGTTCCAGGCCATCTCGCAGATGGCGCCGCAGAGCCCGATGCCGAGGTTGTTATGCCCCTGGTCGCGCCCGCTCTCCTGCCACTGCCCGAGGTAGCCCGGGTGCAGGTAGTAGACCGCCTGCGCGATCGCACCGTTGCCGAGCCCGCTCAGGTAGTAGTTGACCGCTTCGTCGAACATCGCGTGGTCGTCACAAAGCACGCCGATCGCCATGATCGACGCCATGCTGCACAGGTCCCAGTTGGCCCAGTAATGCGTGTAGTCGGTGTTGTTGTGGCGGTTCAGGAAGTCGATGTTGATGGGGTAGAAGATGTTGGCCATCATCGACTGGAACGCCGCGAGATTGGCGGAGGTCAGGCCTGAGTAGCCGCGCATGATCTCGCCGACGATCGCGAACTCGTAGCCATAGATGCCCGCGGCCAGGTCGACGTTGGTGTCGCCGGCGAGACTTTGCAGCGTCGAGGACCACGCGTTCATGATCTGCACCGCCTTGTCGGCGTATGCCGTGTCGCCGGTGACCTTCCAGTACAGCGCGCAAGCGTAGGCGGCGGCAACGTCGCCATAGAGCTGCGGATAGTTCTGCGGCCCGGTGCCCCCGCGATTGACCACCGCGGCCGGCCGCGGCGACCAGGACAGCCGCGTGTGGCCGTTGGCGGTCAGCATCTGAAAGCCGGCGTACCAGGGCTGCGCCTGCGCGGTGACCTTCTGCGCCATGCGGTCGAAGTCGGTCTGCGTGTGCAGGAGCCCCGGATGCACGAACGCGCCGCTCGTCGCAACGGCGGCCTCGCCGGTTGCCGCTCGTGCGAACACCAGGCTCGCCGCGTTGATGCTCGCCGCCCTCGCAACGGCCGAGCGGCTCACGGCCGCTTCGCCGACGCTGCCGCCCCCCGCCGCATGCGCTCAGCGGCAACGCGCCGAGGCTGTGCAAAAAGGTGCGGCGCGACACTGCCAAGGTAAAACTGTTTGTTCTGGTTCGATCCATATCGCGATTCCGTTCATATGGCCGAGACCCCGTCCCGTCATCATGTCGATCAGATCACCCCCGCGCTATTTGCACCATGTATGGACGACTCCCTGTTGTCAAGCAGTCTTGGTTTTCTGGCATCAGGTCGAGGTTGCAGCCATGTATCCGGGCTCAGTTGGCAGCACTCGCTGCGGGCCCACGATGAATATCCGCGAATGGGTACCCCATCAGAGCCTCGGGCTCGGTTGCCCTTGGTGCAAAGCGGGTTTGGCCCACCACGGCCCGACCGTTCTGCCATCGAATTGAAGTCTGCTCAAGCAACCTCTGGAAGTGAACGCTGTTTCACTGCTAATGGCGGGACCTGTCAATCCGTCACGCTGGATCGCGTAGGCACATGGTCCGCCTGAAAGGGCTGATTTCGTATCAGTATGGCCCACGCCGTGCATTCTTTGCCGCGAGCGCCAGCAGCGATATTTTTGTGCCGGCGACGAAACAGTTTCAACACCCAGGAATCGGCCATTTCGGGTTTGCTCGCTGCCATACGAATAACCGCGCCGGCGCCGTGAATCAGAAGTGTTCGTAATGCCGTATCGCCGCGCTTGCTGATGCCCAGCAGACGCGGCGTGCCGCCCGAAGAATGCTGACGCGGCACCAAACCCAGCCATGCAGCAAGTTCGCGGCCGCTGCGAAAAGATCCGGCGTTGCCGATCGAGGCTGCAAGGGCCGACGCGGTAAGTGGCCCGATCCCGGGTATTGTTTCGAGAAGCCGACCGGGCGCATCCGTGCGACGGATCGCGCGGATACGACCTTCGAGCTCAGCCACCTTGCTGCCAAGTTCGCGCAAGTGCTCGACGAGCATCTGGATTAACGCCCGGAACGGCTCAGAATGCCCATCGTCACGAGTGGAAAGAGCGGCCATGGCCCGTTGGCCAAGCAGTTGGATACCCTGTGGCAGCACGATGCCGAATTCGCCAAGAAGCCCGCGGATTTGGTTGGCAAGTGCTATGCGTGATTTGACCCGGCCGGCGCGTGCGCGATGCAGCGACAGCACTGTCTGTTGCGCCTGCGTCTTGAGCGGTACAAAGCGCATGTTCGGTCGCGTTATCGCCTCGCAGATTGCTTCGGCGTCGGCCGCGTCGGTCTTGTTGCTCTTTACGTAAGGCCGGACGAACTGCGGGGCGATCAGTCGAACGGTGTGTCCGAGCTTGGTGAGCTCACGGCCCCGGTAGTGCGACGAGGCGCACGCTTCCATGCCGATTACACACGGTTCGAGCGTAGCAAAATACCGAAGTACATTCGCGCGTCTGAGCTGTTTGCGCACAACGATTTCGCCTTGCGAATTCACTGCGTGAACCTGCATCACGCTCTTGGCCAGATCCAGTCCAACAGTCGCTATATTCATGATGAACGCTCCTTTGCCGTGGACGTCACGACTTTTCCACTTTGGCATAAACCCCTCGCTCGGTAGCGGGAGTCGTCCATCACATCAGAGCCCACCAAATCCGGTCCGGTTCAAAACCTCAAAAAATCGGCGGTATTAGAGAATCACGCGGACATCAAAAAAACATTTTATATCAATTTGATGGGCGATCGGTGGCATGATGGTCGCAATCCATAGAGTCTGCAGCTTGGATCTTGCTTGTGTGCGCACAGTGGGTTTTCGGGATTAGGTAAGGGGCAAAAGATCAGCGCTCTGAAAACTAGTTGGAAGGATCTTCCCTGGAGGATCAGGCACTTTGTCCAGGTTTGTCAAAGTAATCGCGCTGGCGTTGTCACGCCGCCGGCCGGAGTAAATGTAAATACTTCAGCGGTAGTTTGGCTGGAGCAGGGCGGTAGGGATGAATTCTGCTGCCGTCGAAGTACTTCCGATGGAATCGGATTCGAGAATCTACGCAGCAAACCGAATGTTAATTGTTTACAGCGGCATGCGCCTCTGTGTTTCGTGTCAAGCCTCAACGTGTTCGTGTGCCGAATCTATTCAATAATTCACCCCTGCAGAGGAGATGTCATGTCCGGTTTCGCCATTCGGTGTGCGTCCGATTGCCCTCCTGTCACCCTGCGGCACTGTCACGTTTGGCGAGGTAGTCACGTAAGATGTCACGATGAAGAAAAGAAAATCGCTTTATCATGGCCACCGGTTCCCGGCGGCAATCATTAGTCTCGCGGTTCGGTGGTATTTCCGGTTCCAACTTAGCCTGCGTGATATTTAAGAACTGCTGTTCGAGCGCGGTGTCGTTGTCAGTTACGAGACGATCCGCCGCTGGTGCGACAAATTCGGCGCGGGCTTCGCACATCGCGTCAAAGCTGCTCGCCGCAAGCCTGGGCGCACATGGCATCTTGACGAAGTCTTCGTGACGTTGCGCGGTGAGCCTTATCTGCTCTGGCGGGCAGTCGACCAGCACGGCGCCGAACTCGACATCCTGCTGCAGAAACATCGCGACAAGGCCGCAGCAAAGCGCTTCTTCAACCGCGTGCTGGCCGCCTGTGCCGACGCGCCACGAAGGATTGTCACCGATCAATTGCGCAGCTATCCGGCCGCGAAGGCCGAAATTCCCGAACTGGCAAACATCAAACACGTCTTCGTCAAAGCCAGTGCCCGGGTAAACAACCGTGCCGAAAACAGCCATCAGCCTACGCGTGAGCGCGAACGCCGGATGCGTGGTTTCCGCGATCCTGGTCGCACACAAGCATTCTTATCGAGCTTCGGACCGATTCGCCAGCACTTCGCGCTCAAGCGACATTTACTGCGTGCCCCACTCTATCGCAAACAGCTCGCCGCACGCTTTGCCGGGTGGCATCGCTTCACTGGGCTCACCCAAGATCCGCCCAATTTCTGAGCAAGTCTACCTCCTGTGCGCTCTTGCGTCTCATATACCTTAACGTGACAACGCCCGCCGGCACGTTGACCGCGCCGAAAACGCTCTTTGACCGCGGCAACGTCGCTGTCAGTCAACGCGAAGTAGCGCTCCACGTCGAATTCCGACAGTCGGGCGGGCAAGCGATCTTGTCCCACATAGCAAACTCCAAGATCTGGCATCTGCGCCTCCCGACTACGGCGCGCGATCCGTAATCGTGCGCAGATATGCTATCGCAGATACTGTTGGGACCTCCTGACAAGAGCCAGAGCCGACGGCAGCCATATAAATAAAGGCTCTGTGGAGAAACCGCCATACAAGCACGAAAAGGACGGATACCCCGAGTTCGTCAAGCGCTCGAACCGTTTCGCCTCGCCTGCGGAACGGTCGTGGCTTTCATGCTCTTGGGCAGAGACAAAACAGATGAAGGTCTCAATCAGCATGAGGTGTTCGCTGTCTGCGTCATCAGGGAGCCATGCATTTTTCTCTATCCCTGTGAGGTTGTCGTAAGCGTGTGGGCATCAACTCACGCCTCAGTTGCATTTGCGCGCTGAGGCCCCGTGTGCTCTTCAAAACTAGATAGGGCCGAACGAATCGAGTCATACCACTTTGGAATTTGCGAGATTTGCGTGCCGAAGTGCAGGCAGTTCTCGCGCGCTCTTCTCGCCATCCCCTCGTAATCACTATAGTTGGTCGCAAGCCGACGCATCACCTCTGCGGCTTTGGCCTCGATGTCCGGTTCCTCTAGGACAATTCCATTCAGCCCATTTACGACTTGCCTTTTCAGACCAAAAGCGGACGACACTACGACGGGTCTACCCCGGAACAGAGCCTCCGTCGTCGTCAGCCCGAAACCCTCTTCGCGAGACAATTGAAATATGCCATGAGCATTCTGTTGAAGTCGGCCGACAATCTCTGCATTTGCGTCGTTGTCCTTCATCGAGATGCAGGCCAGATACAAATGTTGCTGTACTTCCGTTGGCAACTGGTCACGTAGTGCCAGGCACTTCTCGAAATACGTCCGTCCTTCCGGATCGTCAGCGACATTCAGAGGGTCGGGTGCTGCTATCACGAGGCGTATCGTATTTTTCTCGTCGGATGCCGCACGCACAAAACGGATAAAAGCGGTGATGATCCGGTCGATGCCTTTGAGGCTATCCCATCTGGAAACGTGCAGAAAATACCGCCAACCGAGGATTTCCTGAAGCGATGGCGTAGGTCCCGATTTGCGGCCATTAAACGAAACTGAATTTTCCAGCTTCTGGTCTGCCGGCCCTTCATAGTTGCGATTCTTGGCGGAGAACGGACTGATCGATGGCTGGATGATATCAATCGGTTGAGGTGTATCGAAGACGTATTCGCTGTCGCTCAGGACAATACGCTGGAATGGGCCGAGGTATTCGCCGAGAAGTGCCCATATCCTGTCGACCGTCGGGGTGCGTTCTGGATAGCCGATGTGGCATCGCCAGATGGCTGGGTGCGGATGAGAATCCAGGAATTGCGAAGCAGCACAAAGTGGCTGTGGGTCATGGATGACCAGTAGGTCATTAGGTCCGATGATTGCTTCCAGTTCCGCTGCACCCTGTCTCGAAACATCGAGATAGTGCGGCAACAGGTCATCGAGACTGGCTACTGCGGTATTATGAAGAGAATTGTGAACGCCTTTGGTGAACTCGAAAAACTGCTCCTTGTTCGGTTTAAAGATGAGCCAGCGAACATCGAAACCAAGTTCCCGGAGGAGGCATATATGGTGTGGAAGCATTTCGGCGACGCCACCGCCAAACGCAGTGGAATTGACTTGCCAGATGCAACGATCACCGACCCTGTCGCGCATTGTGCCCGACGAACGCAACAGTTCATTGACAAGTCCCTCGTAGTCTGCCTGCTGTGCAACTAGTGCTCAAGGACAGAGCCGCGTATCAACACCTCATCAAACAGTGGTGTGCGGTATTCCGTTGATATTTTCATCTTGTCGTCCTTTCGGCCCGGAAAGCGGAGGCCGGCGTCAGATTAGAAAGGTCATCTCGCGAAAATCCTCAATCCAGCCCCTGATGTCGGGGTGGCCGCTGGCATTAGGTCCGACGCCTACGCAGTCGCAACCAGCAGTGGTTGCCGCTTCAATTCCGGCTCTGGAGTCCTCAAAAACCAAGCACCGTTCCGGGGCAATCTGCAACGTCCGCAACAGCACTTGATAGGGTTCCGGATTCGGCTTTCCCTGCCTCACGTCCTCAGCGGCAATCATGATTCTTGGGCAGGAGATTCCGGCCACCTTGAGGCGGGCAAGAGCCGAGACCCGTGACGAAGAGGTGACGACAGATCGCCTCCCAGCGGTGAGCGAGCTATAGAACTCGGCGGCGCCTGCGATTGGTCGGAGCAGATCCATCACCTGGACCTCATAGTCTGCGATGCGGGCCGCTTCTCGTTCCGGCGAGAGGCCGGGAGAGATTGACGCAACTAGTTCTATATCCCGGCGCGCGGCAGACATCCGCAACACACACTCCGGAGAGAGCCGTTCCTCCCCTGCCCATCGACGGAGAGCGTTTTCAACTACAGCCGCTGAATCCACAAGGACACCGTCCAGGTCGAAGGCAACGTGATCGTAATCGTTGAGATCGATTTCGTTCATGGCAATATGAGTAGGAATCGAAACAATAGAAAAAGTTGGTGATTGCAATTTTTGTCGCGTCTTTCCTGGACTTCGCCCTCTAGTATCACGCCCAATAGTGCTTGTTCGACAGACATGCCTTTTCTGTCGTGCGGAATGCCTCCATGCAGTATTCGACCATCGAAGCATCGGTGAACGGTGTCGTCATATCTTCGGACCTGCAATAGTCTGCGAGTGCTAGATCCAGTGCTGGTTCCAACGCCTCGAAAAAAACCTCATTCATAGAAGCATTGCTCATGTATGTTGCCGGGTATCCGACATAGATGCCATGCTGCAGACACTTTTGTGCGAACGCTTTTCCATGTTTTTCAGACGGCAGAACGATATCGAACATGCTGTCGCTTCCCAGAACGCGAGCAGGTATTTTGCTACGCTCGAATGCGGTCAGGAATAACCTCTTGAGTGCGGAACCACTTTCGGCGAGACGGGCCACAATGCCCGCTTCTTCAAATATTTCCTGTGTCAGGTTGCCGGCCACGAAGGCCCGGTTCTCGCGCAGATAGGTATGGCCAAGATATGCGGTGTCGGCCCCCGTCATGGCCTCGTCGGTGCCGACAACTGCGGAAAGGCCGATGCCTTGCGCGATTCCCTTGGTCAAGGTAATGAGGTCGGCTTTTACACCGTGTTTTTGGCAGTAGCCACCCGAAGCATAACGGAGCCCGCAAAGGACTTCATCGACGATCAGCAGTGCTCCATGCAGCTTTGCCAGTCTGGAGATTTCATGAAGCAATTCCTCGCTTGACAGACCCTGTGCAATTGCTTTCCAGAACCTTTGCAGGTTCTGCTTCTGATTGACGCCAGGGCACCCGATAGAGCCTACCAACGGCCGGATTCCCCGGCGGCACCGCACGTGTTTCTTCCCCATTCCACCCCCTTCGATTTCGGGGGTGTTGCGACGACCGGTTGAATCCGCCCAATACGTTTCGATCCGGTACACGGAGCGGCTGGCCGAAGCCGGCGTCGAGTCGTCGGTCGGCACGGTGGATGATTCGTACGACAACGCGCTGGCTGAGACGATCAACGGGCTGTATAAATCCGAACTGATTCATCGGCGCGGCCCGTGGCGTAGCCAGCAAGCCCTCGAGCTGGCCACGCTCGAATGGGTCGACTGGTTCAACAATCGTAGGCTGTTCGGCCCGATCGGCGATATCCCGCCGGCGGAAGCCGGGCAAGCTTACTATCGGCAGTTTGAGAACGTCGCCAAGGCGGCTTGACTCAAACAAAACGGTCTCCCGGAAACCGGGGGCGATTCAGCATGCTGCGTTCTTCGGGGGCCCTGCTGCCGCAAGACGGTGGGGCTACCCACTACAAGCAGGCTGTCGCATTGAAATGGAAGTATTCCGATCCAACTCGACGCATCCGGTGCAATTCATCCGGTTCAATGGACTAGCTAACGCGGCCTTTCAGGGATCTTCGGTTCACCCGTAGCCTTATCCGTTGAAGTTCGGGATCCCGCCCATCTGGACCGAGTAATTCAGCGATACGTTCACAAGGTTGAAGTCCGCCTGATCCGTCCATTGCAGCGGGCCGACCGAATTGAACACGAGAAGATCGATCGAAGGCGAGTCATCCGTATTCGCTGCGGCGATGAGGTCCGGTATCTTCGATCCCACGCCCGACAGGATGCCCATCACGATTGCGGCTGCGGCGAAGGCCGCCCCGTCAGTCGCCACTCCGATGGCAAGGGTGCACAGCGCCGCGGCTACGCCCTCCAGAATCTTCGTGATCTCTACGCCCTCGCTCTCCTCCGTCCAGTGCGCCGGTGGAATGCTGCTCTTGTCCACGTAGTAGATGCTTTGCTTGCCCGAGCTGGTGTTATTGTGCAGGGCGAGACCGTAGGACGACACGGTATGGGTAAAGGCGTGGATGCCGGGTGACACTTGCACGCGTGTCGTCGCATCGACCGTCAGGAGTTGGTCGGAGGTGGTCAGCTCGAAATTCTGCAGCACAGTCTCGTGACTGTTGCCGTCGCTGTCTTTCAGCGAGTCGATCGTGACTTCGCCGTTGGCGAGGTCGAGACCCGTCTTGTCGCTGTTGAGCGCGAAGTTGCCGGGCTGAGTGCCCTTGTAGACGATCGCCATAGACGGCCACAATATCTCGGTCACGAAACGCTCGGGCGCGATCAGGAAGCCGGCCCGCGCCCCTTGTGGAATCGCATTGGGAGATATCTCCTGGTCGAGCCCGTCAGCCGAACGGTTCTCCGTCATGCAGAGAATGCCGAGCACACTTGAGTCGAGCGTCGGACCGTCCACATACGCGTAGCTGGAATAGGTCGGCAACAGCCACGCGAACAGCCCCTGGTCCGCGGTACGGTTGAGATTCACCGTGGCGAAGACGTGCTCGAAATCGATCAGGTTGGCGTTGAACCAGTTTTGCATGGCAGCCTTGACGTCGTCCACTACGCTCTCGAACGGAGTGGCCGAGGGATCGGTGCTCGTGCCGAAGCCATAGGCGTCAAGAACCGTGACCACCTGCTCTTGCGGGCTCGCGCCGGTGTGGCGGACCTTGAGGTCGTGGAACGTTCCAGAGCCCGTGGCGGGCGTTTCGGTATGGGGCACGTATTGCAGCTGGATCTCGATCTCGAACGATCCGGCGCCGAACGTGAACGCTACAGGTCCCGCGCCAGGAATGGTGCCGCTCGCCTTCAGCGCGGTCACGGGCGTCTGCATGTGAATGAGTTTGCCGCTGCCGCCAAGCGTGATCTGCCAATCGGAGAACGTGCCGGATACGTCCACCGCGATAGCGGTGTGAGGATCCTGCGTGGACGCGGCGAAAGTGTTCGGAGAGGTTCCCTTGCGCTTGATGGTCGCGTTGACGTCGTCGACGCGAATGGCAAATACCGTGTCCCAGCCATAGGTATCGGCCTTCAGGCCTTCGTCGTTTTGCGCGATCATACGCCCTCCGTCAGTTCGACCGGGATCAGGAGTGCACTGGTGAACTGGCCCCTGGCCGCGCCCGCACCCGGCCAGCTCGCTCTCGACAAAGCCAGATCCGCCAACCTGAGCACGACACCCTTGCCCAGCAACATCGCGCTTGCGCCGCCGCCAAGGGCAGAAGGGTTCACTTCCGGCAGAAGCTGCCCTGCGTTGTCGGCGCCGGCGGCAACGCGGCAAAGCAGTGCCAGCACGCCGTCGCCGTCGGCCGCGTCGGCATAGGCGTAGCTTGCGCTCACGGGCACGAGCGCCGCGACCGGGCCGCGATCGCTCACGATGGTCAGCTTGATGGCGACCAATGTGTAGGGAAAAGACGCTTGCGCATCGAGCCAAGATTGCAACACGGTCACGGCCATGACCTCGAAGCCCCGAATTGCGGATCGTCGAAGCTCGATGACTGCACGGTGAGCGTCGCTTTTCCTGCCTTGATGGTTCGTGCACGCGCATCGGAGTCAGCCGGGTCCGGCGGCGGCGCAAGCGCGGGTGTCGCCTTCACGAGGAACGAACCGTCGGTCAACGTGAACGACTGCTCTTTCTGACTGCGCGTAAGCGTACTGCAGGGGATGAGGAATTTCACCAGCGCTCCCGATCCTCCGATCGCAATCTGGCAGATGCTCAGGCTGCCCTTTACGGTTACCGCCCCGTTGCGGTTGGGGGATCGTCTCGCCCAGGCTTTCCTCTCGCCCGGCGAGCGCCTTGTTGAGCACGCTCGCACGGGTGGCGAGGACCATGTCCCGGCCACCCGTATCCGAGTTGGCCATGGCTCAGCTTGACTTGACGAGACCCAGTTGCATCGGGCCGCGCAATTGCGCGGATTTCAGCGTATAGCTGGTGCCTCCCGCCCAGTTGACGTTCCCTGTCGAGCGGTCGGTAAAGCCGTCAAGCGTCGGGAGCTTCTCGGTGTTCTCTTCGGCGTAGGCCTGGAGCGCAGTGACAATCCCCGCGATGCCCGCACCTATCACCGCGCCAATCACGATGCCGAGTAGTTTCCATGCGGACGCCTGGAAGAACCCCGCGAAGCTTTGCGGGGCTTCTGGCTGCTGCAATGCCCTCACAGCCGCGCGCACCGCCCCCAGCTCATTGGCGAGTTGCTCCTGCGGTGTCATCGCATTCAGGACGAGTTCCATTTCGATATTGACCACGCCGTCCGCCGAGGCTTCCGCCCCGGCCGTCGCGGCGCGCGCCACGGCGAGGCGGGCGACGCCCGCCTCCGCTCCCGCGCCGAGCGCGGCCCCCGCCACCGCCACCGCCACGGAAATACCGATGCTTTCCCAGATCTCCTTCCATTTCTGCGACTCAGTTTCCGAAGCGCTCACCGAAACGGTCGGGGCGGCGGTTTGCTTGAGCCGGAGATGACCGTTCTCGTCTGTCGACAGGTCGTTTATCGAGCGGTAGTTGACGGTGACGTTGTATTTTCCCTTCCACGTAAACCTTAACCCGGTGAAATCGATCTCGACGAACCCCGGGTCAATCGACACGTTGAAGGCCGCCGCGTCAATCTGGGCGTCGTTGATGACCGTTCCGTCCTGCAGCGTGAAATTCGTGAATTTCAGCGTGTTCACGTTGACGATCGTCATGCCATCGGCACTGCGACCAAAGTCGTCGGCGGTGGCATTGGCGAAGAGCGTCTCGATCCTGGGCGCGAACATCTTGTCGACCGCCCGTGACGCGGCGATCAGGAAACCCGCGTCGGCCCCGTCGGGAACGATGCCTGGATCCATCACAGGCGAGAGGTTCCTCCCGGGCCGGTTCTCCGTCATGGCGAGAATCCCGAATAGATAGTCATCGGCCGACGCTATGTTCTCGGTATAGATCGCATAGCCAACATGCGTTGGCTTGACCCAGGCAAACGCGTCGCTCTTGTCGACGAACTCGTTAAGATCGACCACGGCGAAGACATGGTTGAACTCGCTGACATTTGTATTCAGCCAGTCCTGCAAGGCGCCCTTGATCGTATCCCGCGCGGACGGCGGCCCCGACGAAAGCGTCACCTGCAACACGCTGACGGCCTGCTGATTGTCGAGGCGCAGTTCCCGCGACGAGGTAGAGCCCGGCTGGGGTATGAAGCCGAGGCTCACCTGGATCTGCGCCGTGCCTTCGAACGACTCCTCGGCCTGCCCGCCGCCCGAGACGCGCCCATTGCTCAGCGGCAGGGCCATGATAAGCAGGGACCCCGAGCCTCCGGTCATCTTCCACGTCCCGAAGCTGGCGCTCACGTTGTACGTGTTGCCGACGACCTGGTGCGAGCCCGAGAAGTTTGGTGGGGAGCTTCCCCCGCTCGCAATGGCGGCATTGGCATCCTTGTACTTGATGCCGAAGGCGGTGTCCCAGTTTTCCGTTGACAAGGTGCTCATGATTGGCGCCTCCTCAATCCGCGATGTTGACGTTAAGCCCCATCTGCAGCGACTCGTTGAGCGCGATGCTCACGAGCGTATAGCCGGTCTGTCCGGGCCATGCGATGGGGGAGACGGAGTAATCCGCGAATTCGTCGAGCGTGGGCATCTTCGCGAGATCCTGCTCGGAATAGGCTTCCAGGATGTCTGGGAGCTTGGCCGTGACCGCACCCACGGCGCCGCCGATCGCCATGCCGAGAATCTTTCGCCAGTTACGCCTTAGGAAGCCCTTGAACTTGGACGAGTACGATTCCTCTTCGGTGTTTTCAATATCGTCGCTTGCGTCGGCGTCGTCCTCTGCATTCACGTCGTCGAGATTTACGATGTCGGTGTCGGACACCAGATCCGAGGAGAACTCGAGCGTGTCGGTCGTCCCCTCCACAGCCTCTGCCGCACCAGTCGCCTCCCCCTCGATACCCTCCCCCGTCACCTCGGCTGCCGGGCCGAGCGCGCCGCCGATTGCCGCACCGGCAACGGCAAACCCGATTCCCTCGACGATTCCGACGATGATGTTGGTCCACTTTTCCGCGGAGGATTCCGTGACCGCCACGGAGAGCGATGGCGTTCCGACCACGCAGGCCTGGAAGTGCTTATTCGCATCCATGTAGAGTTCGCACTCCGAGTCGTACAGCATGTGCACGGTGTAGCGGCCGCCCTTCCAGGGAAGGTGCAGATCCGTGAAATTCAGCTTGAGCGTCGTGACGTCTGCGATCAGGGAGAACTTCTCGGGATCGAGTGTCGCGCCAGTGATCTCAACCGTTTCGGAGCCGTCCTTGTTCGATGTCTCGAAGTTCTGGAACGTAATCGCATTGACGTTGCTGATCGTCGATCCATCGCCTGTCACCTGGAAGTCCTTGTCCGAGGCGTTCTTGAACATCTTCTCGATGCCAGGCAGCATGATCTTCGTCATGAAGCGTTCCTGGGAGATCAGGAAGCCGGCATTGCAACCTTGGGGAATAACGTTGGGCGAGACTTCGTGGCCCAGATTGACGCCCTGACGGTTCGCCGTCATCGCCATGACGGCGAACACATAGTTGTCGACGGGTGCATTCTCCGGATTGTTTATCCCGTATCCCACATGCGTAGGCACGAGCCACTGGAACTGCCCCTGGTCAGCCACCGCGCCGAGGTCGATCGCGGCAAAGGTGTGGTTGAAGCTGCCGAGGTTAGCGATCAGCCATTGCTCGAGCACGTCGCTGATGGCGTCGTGCGCATCGCTCGCCTCCTTGTTCAGCGTGAGGCTGATGATCGACACGATCGGCTGCGTGTTGGGGTCCGGGGTCGTCGTCTTGACCTTCAGTGCGTTCGACTTGCCGCCCGAGAACTTGGACGAGCCGTCCTGGCCCGGCTGAGGCAAGTAGTCGAGCGAGACCTGAATGACGGCGGTCCCGTTGAACTGAATGCTCTGAGGCGGTGTGGATTCGGCGGTAGCGGTGCCTGAAACCGGCAGGCCCAACTCCGCGATAGAACCGCTGCCGCCGCTCAGTTGCCAGTCGCCGAACTTGCCGTCGACCTTGATTGCCGGACCGCTGAATCCGCCACCCGGCTTGGTGCCGTCGAAGGCCGGCGGCGAGGACTTCTGGTTCTTGATCGCCTTGTTCGCGTTGAGAAAATTGAGGGCAAAAACCGTGTCCCAGTTGTTGGTGGATGCCCTGCCGGCCGAAGGCGGCGTAGTGTTGTCCTTGCAAAGCGGTGCCATGGTGAGGGCCTCTTTTTGGTCGATCGTCCCACAGATAGGCGTGGTGTGCGATTGGTCGCGCCCTTTCCTGCGGCGCGCGGCTCGCCGCGGTCAAGCGACGTCCGAGTGGAAAAGCAAGCAGTCGTTGAGTTCGCCATTCTGGATGCGGACCTGGTCCAGCCCCACCCATTTCACGGTGGACGCCGGCGCGGCGGACAGACTGCCCGCGAGCTTCGAGCCCGAGAGGCTGTCGCCAAGGCCGGATTCGACGGCCGCGAGCACGATGGCGATGATCGCGGCGCCCAGCGGGCCGAGGCCGATCAGATAGTCGTACCACGGTACATTGTTGTGGGAATGGCTGACGGGGTTCGGGTCCTTCTGGAACGAGAACGTCTGGTTCGTCGTGTTGTACACCAGTACGTTGTTGGTGACGGCGGAGAAGCTAAGGTAAGCGTGGGGCAGGTGCAGCCCGCAGCTACCCGAGGCGGAGCTGTTCAGCGCGTTGGCGTCGATCTCGATGGTGAGTGATTCGATCGTCGGCGTATAGTCGATCGCCCCTTCCCGGATCGAATCGAGGTCGAAGGACCTCACGAGACTGATCTTTCCGTTCGCGTAGGAGAAGTTGCCCGCATTCGAGTGTGGGAAAGTGCCGGGCAGCACCGGCAAGATCGCATTCTGAAGAAACAGGTCGCCGGAAATGACGAAAGCCAAGGGATACTGGCTGCTTACGATTCCCGAATCGATGTTCGAGTTGAGCTGCGAAATGTCTCGGTCCGTCGTGACGCTCAGGATCGCCAGATAGCTTTCGCTGCCGCCTTGTGGCGTGTGGTAGCTGTAGGTCGACCGCTTCGGCAAGAGCCAGGTGGCCGTTTGCGCATTCACAATGCCGGTCTGGGCGAAGATAAAGGAGATCTTGTCCTGATTGCTGAGGAGCGCGTTCGCGATCCCGTTGCCGACGTCCAGGCCGAAGCCTGTCTTCTTCGGATCGGAAACGTTTTTGACAAAAATGTCGCCCGGCTTGCGCTGGCCGCCTTCCGGCGTGATTGCACCAAGATCGAATTGCAAATTAGTGACGCCAGCCGTAACGCTCGAAGGGATCCACTCAAGATTGACTTCGACCTCGACGGTCATTCCGGATATATCGATAATCTTCCCCGTGACGTTTTTTTGACTGAGCGTTCCGGACCTGATTGGAAGCGTCAGGTAGATGTCCGCGCCGGACCCACCGGTTATTGACCATGGGCCGAAATTGCCCTTTGCCTCAAACTGGCCGGCGAATGCGTCCGTCCAACTCGTATCGAACTTCATCACCAATTCGGCAAGCCGTTTCTGCAATTGAGCGTTGACTTGCTTGATGTCGAGAACCGAAATGGTGTCCCAGCCATTAGTGTTCACGTCCGAACCTCATTAATTCCATTAGTAGGGCTGGGCGACACGCCGCAAAGCAGCGGATGGGGACGCCCGAACCGGTCATCTGCGCCCAGAGGTTGCCTCAATTAAAACGCACTTACTTTTTTCGTCATAGCGCCGGCGGCCATCGCTGCTACGACGCACTACTGCCAACTCTGAGTCTTTGCCAGTCATAGGTGTCCACCTCGAATTGGACACCTATACTCCTCGCAACGGTCGCTAACTGCCAGACGTCGAAGATGGATCGCTTACGATCTGCGTCTGCCTTCATCTTGGCGAGCTCCCGTACCTTGGAAAGTACCGTTCGCACCAGACGTCAGCACACATCTGGTCGCGACGTTGCATGCGCTGAATTTTGACAGCATCCGGCTCACCGCTTTCGAACGATTGACCGCAAGAGGCGGAGCTCGATCTATTTTCCTGACTATTGGTTCCACTGTCGCTCCAGATCGCGCTGCAGCGATCGCCACATCCCGTTCCTTCTTCGCTTCCGCTTTCCTTCTGTCAACATGATCCTCGGTCGCCTCGTTCTCGCGCATCCGGGCGATCGCGTCATTGCTGACGACTTCATTCGCAGGCACGGGTGCCGACGCTGCCGACTGGTTCTGCGCCCAGGCCGTTGACGTGCATGTCAGAACCGCACCAGCCAACATAAGTGTCACGAGCTTCATTATCTCCTCCTCTGCTGATTCAGCATTCGGCCGTTGAGCTGCCTCACAGGCCGAACGTCGACCACGGGACAGGAAGTGGTGGATATGGCCAGGATTTTCTGATTCGCAGTCCCTGACAGGTTGAAATTCGCTAAAACTTTGCGAGCAAATAATTATCTTCTCACACGGAACAAATGCTACTGAGAAGCCCGCTCTCGCGCATTGACCGCAGTCAATAAATCTGCTGGAAGACAGGTTCGTGCAGGGTCCAGTTGAAACATGAATAAATCATATAAAAATATATATAAAAAGAATACGTTAATTTGAATTAAAAATTGATATAAATCAATATTTATTGATACTCCTAACATAAAGATACGATGATGATTTACTTGCTTGGGCACTGTCACGTTGGCGAGGTAGTCACGTAAGATGTCACGATGAAGAAAAGAAAATCGCTTTATCATGGCCACCGGTTCCCGGCGGCAATCATTAGTCTCGCGGTTCGGTGGTATTTCCGGTTCCAACTTAGCCTGCGTGATATTTAAGAACTGCTGTTCGAGCGCGGTGTCGTTGTCAGTTACGAGACGATCCGCCGCTGGTGCGACAAATTCGGCGCGGGCTTCGCACATCGCGTCAAAGCTGCTCGCCGCAAGCCTGGGCGCACATGGCATCTTGACGAAGTCTTCGTGACGTTGCGCGGTGAGCCTTATCTGCTCTGGCGGGCAGTCGACCAGCACGGCGCCGAACTCGACATCCTGCTGCAGAAACATCGCGACAAGGCCGCAGCAAAGCGCTTCTTCAACCGCGTGCTGGCCGCCTGTGCCGACGCGCCACGAAGGATTGTCACCGATCAATTGCGCAGCTATCCGGCCGCGAAGGCCGAAATTCCCGAACTGGCAAACATCAAACACGTCTTCGTCAAAGCCAGTGCCCGGGTGAACAACCGTGCCGAAAACAGCCATCAGCCTACGCGTGAGCGCGAACGCCGGATGCGTGGTTTCCGCGATCCTGGTCGCACACAAGCATTCTTATCGAGCTTCGGACCGATTCGCCAGCACTTCGCGCTCAAGCGACATTTACTGCGTGCCCCACTCTATCGCAAACAGCTCGCCGCACGCTTTGCCGGGTGGCATCGCTTCACTGGGCTCACCCAAGATCCGCCCAATTTCTGAGCAAGTCTACCTCCTGTGCGCTCTTGCGTCTCATATACCTTAACGTGACAACGCCCCTCGGACGGACATGATTGCTGCGGCGATTCGCGAGCAGTTCGGACAAGGACGCAAGGTGCTGGTTCTCACCGAACGGACGGATCATCTCGAAAGCCTGCAGAAGACTTTGGGTGAAGCAATCGGGCCGCTTTTCGTGCTGCACGGGCGTCTCACGAAAAAAGCGCGTGCGGCGCAGCTTGCCGCCCTTGACGCGCTGGCCGATGACGTCCCTCGCGTCGTCCTGGCCACTGGCAGACTCGTTGGCGAGGGATTTGACCATCCGGCGCTCGATACGCTGGTGCTCGCCATGCCCGTGGCATGGAAAGGCACGCTGCAGCAGTACGCTGGCCGGCTACATCGCGCGCATTCGGGTAAAACCGGTGTACGGGTGATTGACTATGTCGACGGAGGTCACCCGGCACTGCTCTGTATGTGGGAGAAGCGCCAGCGGGGGTACCGCGCGATGGGCTATCAGGTGCGCGCGGATGGAGACGGACAGCAGTTGGAGCTTGCCTGAAACCGGCGCGCCAGGCCGCATTGTGTCAGGCTGGCCAGCGGGCGTTACGGCACGAGAGGTGTCCCACTTTCCGCCCCTCTGAGGGAGGGCCAAATGCGAAGGCCACACCGGCCGCATAGTTTCATCGGCGCAAGTGGTTATCCGACTTGATTTAAAGCAAAAAAGCTATGCGCTGGTGCGCTTACGACATTTGGGGACGTATCACGCGGTACCTGCTTGCACTCGCATGGAATATTAGATAATAATCAAGTAGGTCCCGGATTTTCTCCGAACAAATTATGCGCTAACAATGAGTAACCGAACCAGCGTCCAGCGCTTGCTACAGGAGTCCCAACGTGGCCACCCACTGGATTCCGAAATGCTGCGAGACATGGGTGTCAGCGCGGCGCTTGCGCACGACCTCGTCAAAGCGGGCTGGCTTCAACGCCTTTCAAGAGGCGCATACCTCGTGACCGGTGATGTCCCTACGCGAGACGGCACGATCGCGTTTCTGAGTCGTCGCGTCCCCGGGATGCACGTCGCCGGAAAGACCGCTCTCTCCTGGCAGGGTGTCCGCCACAACATTGCGTTCCGCGAGCGCGTTGTTCTGTGGGGACAGAAGCCCTATGCCTTTCCTGACTGGATAGGCGAACACCTGCTTTACTCGTACCAGACAACCACGCTATTTGACGAGGAGTTCCGTTACGAGGAGGGCCTTAAACCCCTGCCGGCAGGCGACCCCGCCGTGCTGGTGTCGATCCCGGAGAGAGCCCTACTTGAACTCGCGAGTGATGTCGGAAAAGGTCAGACCATGGAGGAAGCGACCAACCTTATGGTCGGCCTGCGTAATATCCGGCCCCATGTGCTCGACAACTTCCTGAACCACTGTACTCGCGTGAAGGTCGCCGTTCTTGTTCGCGATTTCGGTGCCGATGCCGGGTTCTCCTGGGCCAGGGACCTTCAAAAGCACATCGATCGCCTGAGTCAGGGCAAACGATGGACGCATAAAACCAAAAGCGGCGAGCGACTCACTCTCAAACCAAGATGAACGACATTTACGTAGACACGGTGCGGCTGATGCTCGGTATTACACCCATCATCTTTGATACCCCTCTGTTCGCCATGAAAGGCGGAACGGCGTTGAACCTGTTCTTGCAGGCGATGCCTCGGCTCTCGGTCGACATCGATGTGGTCATGGTTCGCAGGGATCTGGGCCGCGACGACGCCATCGCAGCGATCAGTGGTGAACTCGACCGCGCCCGCGCGCAGATCGAAGCGGAGGGCCATGCCGTCAAGTTTTCGACAGCGACCACGTCAGGCAAGGCCAAGGGCGACGAAGTGAAGCTGACTGTTATCTCGGGCCAAACCTCGGTCAAGGTAGAGGTGAACTATGTGTTCCGGGGAACCTTGCTCGACCCGGTGGAGCGCCCCCTCGTGCAAGCGGCAGAAGAGATGTTCAACACGAGCATTACGGTACCGACTCTGCATGAAGCGGAGCTTTACGGTAGCAAGATGGTGGCGGCACTCGACCGTCAGCACCCGCGCGACCTGTTCGACGTGTTGCACATGTATTCCACGCCAACGCTCGGGCTGCGCCGCGATATCGTCGACGCGTTCGTCTGCTACCTCGCAGGGCATAACAGACCGATTCACGAGCTCCTGTTCGCCCCCAAGCACTCCATGGCGGGTGCCTACGAAAAGGAATTTGTCGGGTTGACCATCGAAGCCGTCGACCTGACAACGCTTGAGGCCACTCAGGATAAGCTACACCGTGAGTTGCCTGCGGCGCTTACTCCAGAACATCGCGAGTTTCTCTTCTCACTGGTTAGTCTGGAGCCAGACTGGTCACTGATGCCATACGGTTACCTAAGCGAGTTGCCTGCGATTCGCTGGAAACTACAAAACCTCGAAAAGCTCAAGAAAAAGAGCGCGGACAGATTTGCTGAACAGGAGGCGCTTCTGCGTCAGGGATTCGGAAAGATCGACGGCGGCCGGATGCCGCGATAAAGGTCACGTCTGCGCCGCCACCTTGCATCTGAAACGACGGCCAACAGTCTTTCTCAACTCGCACCGCGCGCGAGATTTCGAAGCATATTCTTCCCTGATCATTAAGGAATACAAATCATGTATGCACCCTAATATCCTAGCTACGTTCAAACGACGTGGCCATGCCATGTCGCGCCTGTCGTGTCATGACATGTCATGTCCATGGCCATGTCCATGTCCACCAAAAAAATTCGATCATTCTTTTTATGTCAAATAGCATAGATGTCCTAAATACACCCCGAGCCAGTTCATCCGCTGGGTTGGCGCGCTCCGACGACCACTTTCAGTTCAATCGCGATGTCGGACAAACGTCCCAACGCGTCGTCTGCGATATGGCCCCCCGTGCCGAGTTTGAGCTTATGCCCGTCATAGCCCGCGCGAACCTAGTTCGCAAGTTGACTGCATAGTGCGACCATCCAGCCTGAGAACTCTGGGTTGCCCCGTCTTTCCGCTGCTACGCCTAGAACCGACTGCAGGTCCGCGGGCCATATGTTCAAAACAGCCTTTGCCTGCAGCCGGCGTTGGGTCTGCAGGTGCCGCCCTCATCTTCGGTAAAGCATCGCAAGCATCGATGAGTCGACGCTCGCGTTCTTGGCACTGCCGAATGGGTTCGCCATTCTTATCGAGACCGGCCTCAGCACCTATTAATGGATCATTCCAAAACATGCATCTGCGGCTTCCGCCGGCGACAGGCCTGCGTGAAAATATCTCCTGATACGCTCTATGACTGTTGCATCAGGATGATACGGCGGACGCACGTGATTCGCTGCGACGGCTTCATCGTACCAAGCGCACGTCCACAGTTCCAGTTCCCGAAGATATTCGAGCGCAATTGGCTCTGACTTATCAAGCATCAGTCAATCCCACCTATATACCTAAACAAGAGTAGCATTAGCCGCGACGCAAATGCATCGATCGGGGAGTGAGCGTCCACCCCGTGCGTCCAAATCCCTCCGTCGCCTAGCCCTATCGCCACAATGCGTCGACCCTTCGCGATGTTGGATATGCGCTTCGACACAGCTTCGTCGCCTACCATTCGAGCATCCAACTTTAGCCCTCGCTCTTCGATAGCGCATCTGACACGGGGACGCCAACGCGACACAGCGTGCGGTATTGGCGCGGTGTCGATGTTCCTCCCGTGCAGGCGCCTGGTGGGCAAGACCAGCGGGTAATCCGTTGCATAACTAACCATGACCGAAAACCGTAACCGGTATCTTGCAGATTGGAACAGCCACAGGCCAATTGCCGTTTCGCAGGTCGGCCGGTACTTTTCCCGACCTAGAGAATGAAAGGGACTTCCCCGTCCCGAGGCTGCGGCGGAAGCCGCGAGTCGGCATCAATGTGCCAGGATGAAGTTGCGAACGTTCATCGACACCAGCGAGAGGGGAAGTCCATGGCTATTATCACTGTCGGAATCGATCTTGCCAAGAATGTATTTGCCGTTCACGGTGTGGACGAGACCGGTAAGGCGATGCTGATCAAGCCGCGTGTTCCGCGCGATCAGCTGGCGACGTTGATCGCACAGTTGCCTGCGTGCCTCATTGGCATGGAAGCGTGCTCCGGCGCGCATCACTGGGCCCGCATGTTCCAGCGGCACGGCCATACGGTCAAGCTCATGGCGCCCAATCTTGTCGCGCCTTATCGCATGTCGGGCAAGCGCGGCAAGAACGACGCGGCGGATGCTGCTGCAATCTGCGAAGCGGTGACGCGCCCGAGCATGCGTTTTGTGCCGCTGAAGGACGAACATCAGCAGGCAACGCTTTGCCTGCATCGGACACGACAAGGTTTCGTCGAAGAGAGGACAGCGACCTACAACCGGTTGCGAGGCCTGCTCTGGGAATTCGGCGTGGTGCTGCCACAGAGCCCGGACAAATTGCGCAGGTACATCACGGAACATCTGGACACATTGCCTGGCTGGGCAAAGCGCAGTATCAGCGATCTGCTTGAGCATGCCGGCCATATCGAGGATCGCCTGCTCGAATACGACCGTGCGATCGCTGAGATCGCGCGTGAGGACGCGCGTAGCAAGAGGCTGATGCAGTTGCGCGGCATCGGCCCAACCACGGCAAGTGCGCTGCTCGCCAGTATTGGTGCCGGGCACGACTTCAGAAACGGCCGACAGGTGGCAGCCTGGATCGGACTTACGCCCGGTCAATATAGCAGCGGCGGTAAGGCGCGGCTGGGCAGCATTACGAAAGCAGGTGACGCCTATCTGCGCGGCCTGCTGGTCAACGGTGCCCGCGCTGTCATTGCTAACCTCGGCGAGAAACAGGATCGCTTCAGCCGATGGGCCCGAACCCTAGTCGAGCGCCGGGGCTACTGGCGGGCAGCCATCGCGATAGCCGCAAAGAACGCGAGATTGGCGTGGGCTGTGCTGAAATATGGTGATGACTTCAAGCTCGAACCAGTGGCAGACTGACTCCGATTCGAGGCTGTCGGCCAACCTGCAACGGGAAACGGGCGCAGACATCATGAGCACATAGAAACGATCACTTTGCACTGCCAGCGGTGATGTGAAGCGGGTTGGACCCGCGCGGAGCGTACCTGAATAACACGGCGGGGATATCCATTCCCGGCTAGAGAATGAGGCCTCTGCGCGCGTCTTTCATCAGGGTCCGGACCATTGGTCCAACATGACCGGTTGTAGAACCGCAGTCCTTCACCTTCTCACACGCACCAGCGCGGCATTGCAGCATGTATCAACAGCGAACCTCGATTGAGCTTGTGCTCAACGGGGAAGCCCTTGTAGCGTGTTAGGAACTTCGATTGAGACCTGGTATCCTGGCGGAATGAAAAAACGCAGGCCCTACCCAACGGATGTGTCGGATGAAGAGTGGTACTTTGCGGCTCCGTATCTGACCTTGATGAACAAGGACGCTCCGCAGCGCCGCTACGAACTGCGTGAGATGTTCAACGCGCTGCGCTGGATCGTACGTGCGGGCGCCCCGTGGCGTTTGTTGCCCAATGACTTTCCGCCGTGGGAACTGGTCTACCAGCAGACGCAACGCTGGATTCAGGCGGGCTGCTTCGAGGCTATGGTGAGCGATTTGCGTTCGATCATCCGGGTCGCGCAAGACCGCCGCGGTCAACCCAGCGCGGTCATCCTCGATGGCCGTACCCTCCAATCGACGTGCGAAAGCGGCGCACGCGCAGGCTACGACGGATACAAACGCAAGAAAGGCAGCAAGGTACATATGGCGGTGGACACGTTGGGACAACTGCTCGCGGTGCATGTGACGCCGGCCAACGAGCAGGAGCGCGCGCAAGTTGGAGAACTGGCGCGTCAGGTTCAGCAGGCCACGGGCCAGACGGTCAAGGTGGCGTTCGCGGATCAGGGATATACCCGCGAAGGGCCCGCACAGGCGGCGCTTGACGAGGGGATTGGACTTCAGGTCATCAAGCTGCCGGAGGCGAAAAAAGGCTTCGTGCTGTCGCTGCGCCGCTGGGTGGTTGAGCGCAGCTTCGGCTGGCTCAACCGCTTCCGCCGACTCGCAAGAGACTACGAGCGATTGCCCGAAACTCTGGCTGGCTTGCACTTCGTTGTCTTCTCCGTGCTTATGCTTGTTCACTTTGCAACCCTTAACAAAAGCGCCTAACACCCTCTTCTATGGGGAACCAGAAGTCAAGTCCGTCCCGAGGTAAATATTCTGTTATGCGAAGGAAATCTCCTTGCCCGTTGTCCGTGCCAGTTTGCGTGGTCGCCTGCTACGACCAGACGCAGACTGGCGCGGACAACCTGTGATTCGGAGGTGCGACACTTACGACCTATACCGTATGCAGTCTGGCATGTCGATGTCATTCAGGTCAGGGGGCTGGTGCCCGGCCAGTGCCGGGTTCGACCTTCTATCCGTGCCGGCCCGGCGGGCCGGTCACCTCATGCCGCATGCGCGAAGCGCTGGCGCCACCCTGTTACCGACGCGCCATCTAGGTACTCGGTCACCCGCAAGGGGTGACCCGAAGGTGTTCCGGGCGCGTTGACCTTTACATGCTGTTGCTGTACTTCATGTTGTTGCTGTACTTCATGTCGTTCATGCCTTCACGGTGTTCACCTTTCCCGGCTTGAGTATCGCACCCTCGGGGATTTCGCCATGCTCGATAAAACGCCACAGGGCGATCGCCAGACGCCGCGCGAGCGCCACGATACCGATGCGCCGCAGCCGCTTGCCGGCACCGGCAAAGCGCTCGTTGAACCAGTGGCTGAGCTTGCTGTCGGGCCTGCAGGCGCAGGCAGCTCCAGGCGAGCTCCACCATCAGCCACCGGCATCGCCGGTTACCCGCCTTGCTGATACCGAGTTCAACCTCGCTGGTACCGCTGGCGTACGGCGTGGGCGTCAGGCCCAGACAACCAGCCAGTTCCCGGCGGTTGTGAAACTGTCGCCAGCCAAACAGCTCCCTGACCAGGGTCCACGCGCTGCCGCTACCGATACCCGCAAGCTGTGCCAGCAACGCCATGCCGGGGTGCGCTCCGCTGCACACCTGCCGCTCCTGTTGCACTTCGAGCGAGCGGATCTGCTGGCGCACCAGCGCGAGCCGCTCACATTCACGGTCAATCTCGCCGCGCAGACCGGGCGCGAGCAGATCGCGCTGCCGGGTCCACCAGTGCGTCCAGACGCGGCCGCCGACGTACCTGACCCGAAGGTTATGCAGTACAAGCAGGGAACGGATCCGGTTGGTGTGCGCGGTACGTTCATGCCGCAGGCGTTCAAGTTCGCGGTGCAACCGCCGGTCGTCTTCCTGCTCGGGAGTAGGGATACGTGCCACAGCCCATACGCGCCGCTCGCCGGTGTGATAGCGGATGAGCATGGACAGCAGCTTGTCGCTGTCGAGCCGGTCCGTCTTGGCACGACGCGCACGGCGGTTCACCTCGATACTGGCCGAATCCACCACGAGATTGGCAATGCCCTGTCCAGTCAGCCAGCGATGAATCCAGAAGCCATCGCGCCCCGCCTCATAGCAGCTATAGACTGGCGCGTCGGCGCTGAGATGGCAGCGCGCCTTTGCGTTCGCGACGGCGGTGAGGACGGCTGTGGTATCGCCCGCAGCGACCGCACAGCGGCTGGGCGCGCGCCGTCCATCAGCCAGTGAGAGCTTCCAGCTCTTATCGCCCAGTTCAAAAGCCATGTACAGGCGGCTAACCGTCGTCGTATTCTGCCCACGGAGGGCTGTGTCAGGCGCGTCCATTTGCGTGCTCCTTCGGAGAAAACGAGTGTGCAAATCCCGTTTTACTCCAGTCGGGCTTACTGCCACTGCCCTCCCACATAGCATCTAGACGCTTGCACCACTCGTCTGCGTGCACGAGACTTCACCGTGCATTGCAGGCCTCTCTGGACCGGGAGGATAAATGCACCATTTGCCGTCTGGATGACGAAAAAAGAACATCGCCTTTGACCCACCTCCGTTGTCTGAGACAACCAAACGTAACGTCCCGCACTGGATCTTTCGTAATGGCTGACCCGGAATCCTCGCTTCGGGTCGGGCGCCAGCCAGTCCTGAACCATGCTTCTCAACGACATTCCTGAAATCGCCATAAACGTCCTCCTCCTTTGTGGGGTAATCGTTCGAATCGTATGTATGGACCCGACGCCTTTTGCAAGCCTCTTTTTCCTGATGTCGAAACGGTCTGCATGCATGTATCCGGCTTGCCAGATGGGCGGTTGCCGAAGCACGCCCGCAGCCTCGATGAGATCCGCGCACCCCGTCCTTAGCAAAATCGCGGCTTGCTACAAGTGGCAGCCGGCACGAAAAACAGGCTTCAGGATGCTGGTTCAACCTATTTCGTCATCGCTTTGAGAAGCTTCGCAAACCTGTGTTGGGGGTACCTTCGAGGCTCAAATACATGATCACGTGATCAAGAAAAGTTGACATGCATTAAGGCGAAAGACGAAAGTCGTGAATAGTATGAAAGGACAATATCCGACGAGCGCACGCATGCGCCCGGCCCGTTCGCCTCTTTTGCCGACGCGACGGCTTCGGTGCGCATCAACTGGCGAGCGATCCGCAAACGTCGGTCGACCCCAATCCCAGCCATGAGTGGATACGTCGATACACGTTGCTTGCCTCGATTTCACATGTCAATTTTTCTGCAATATCGTGAGCATGACAAATTACGACCTACCGAAAGACATAGCAAACCGTCTGGTTGATCCGCAGTCGTATACAAACCTCGACGGGCTCCATGAGATATACGCGTGGGCGCGTGCAAACAACCCAGTTGGACGAGCAATGGCGGACGCGCATGACCCATTCTGGGTGGTAACAAAACACGCCGACGTCTCAATGATTTCCCGGAACAATGCCCTGTTTCGCAACGGCGAGTATTCCGTCGTCTGCCGTCCGCAAGCATCTATCGCGCATGTTATAGGGGCCACCGGTAGTCCAAACATCGTCCGTTCGCTCGTCCACGTCGACGGCGACGAACACAAGAGTTTGCGCGCACTGACACAGTCGTGGTTTATGCCGAACAGTGTCGTTAAGCTTGAGGCTCGCATCCGATCATTGGCACATTTGATGATCGGGGAACTTCTGCAAAAGAGCGGCTCCGTAATTGACTTTGCGAACGATTTCGCCTCGCACTATCCGCTGAACGTGATCATGGATATTCTCGGAGTTCCGCAGGAAGAATCTCCCCGTATGTTGAGACTCACACAGGAGATGTTTGGAAGCGAGGATGCCGAATACAAGCGCGAGATCGGTCGCCAGGGCGACGCCGGAAGTGCGATCGGCAAGGCGCTGCTGTCAGTTGTAGTAGACTTCAAGGGTTACTTTGATCGCCTGACCGAAGATCGCCGCAAAAAACCGCGTAACGACATCGCCACCTTGCTCGCCAACGCGGTTGTCGATGGACAGCCTATTGATGAGGCAACCCGACTCGGCTACTACGTGATTATCGCCGCCGCCGGACATGACACCGTCTCGTCTTCCATATCGGTTGCGATGTGGGCATTGTGTCAATTCCCCCAATTGCTGCCGCGGCTTAAGGCTGACCCGTCGCTCATTCCGCAATTCATCGATGAGAGCCTCCGCTACGCATCGCCAGTGCGTCATTTCATGCGTACGGCGGCAGCCGACACGAATTTGCGAGGCAGGACTATCCGCAAGGGCGATTGGCTGATGCTCTGCTACGGGTCGGCCAATCGCGATGAGGAAGTTTTCCCCGACCCTTTCATATTCGATATCGACCGAAGGCCGAATCGGCACATTGCGTTTGGGGCAGGTGCTCACGTATGTCTTGGTCAGCATCTCGCAAACATGGAGATGCGGGTCCTGTTCGAGGAACTGGTCCCGAAGTTGCAGTTCGTCGAACCGGTGGGAGATATCGAATTCACGACGTCTAATTTCGTAAGTGGGCCAAAGCACCTCCCAATACGTTGCGTGTTGCAATGATCGCATCTATGTAAAATTCGAACGCCACAAAATGACCTTGATCGGGACCGTGCTTTCGTCTACAAACTCACACATGTAACATGTGACTGCCAAACATTTCCCCGGTTGCAGCCCCCAGTTACTATCTTCCCGCCTCGATAATTGAAGCTTTGGCCAGCCAGGCCCGGCATGATTCTCGCCCCCAGTCGCAGTTTCTGATCCGGGGGGTGTTGTCACCGGGCCTGGTGGGTGGCAGGTGATCGCTAATAGGGACTCGGCTGGGATATTCCAAGGCCGTCCGTAACGTGGATGCCGAGATTTGCCACCGTTGTCGCAGGCCCACTCGAATTCAAGACCCATGGCCGTCTTCTCTTCGTTGTCGACCAGCCCGCCACCATCGGCGCATTGCCGCTGGCCGTCGCACGCGATGAAGGCGTTCTGCTTGCCGATCTGCCCGGACTGGCGATGCGCCGCATTGCCGACCTGCATGCCGGTGAGGCCAAGACAGACGCCCGCGACGCCGCAATCATCGCCGAGGCCGCCGGTTCGATGCCGCATACGCTGCGCTCGCTTCGGTTGGCTGATGAACCGCTCGCCGAGCTGCCCATGCTGTGCGGCTTCGACGACGATCTCGCCGCTCAAATTACCCAAACCAGTAACGGGATTCGCGGCCTGCTCACCCAGATCCATCCCGCGCTTGAGCGCGTTCTCGGACCGCGCCTCGAGCATCCCGCCGTGCTCGATCTACTCGAGCGCTACCCGTCTCCAGCCGCGCTTGCAGCGACCGACGAGAAGACGCTTGCGAACCGCCTGACCAAGCTCGCGCCACGCATCGGCACGGGATTGGGGCCGAAATCGTTCAAGCGCTGGGCGAACAGGCCGTGAGGGTGCCCGGCACGCAAACCGCCACCATCGTCATGCCGGGCCTGGCTCAGCAGCTCGCTGCCTTACGCAGGCAGCGCGACGAAATCGCCGCCGAAGTAGAGCGGCTGGGCTTGCTCACCCTCTTTGGCCGGTCCTGACCAGCATGGCGGGGAGTCGGCGTCAGGACCGCAGCCAGACTCCTCACCGAGGTCGCGCACCAAGCCTTCGCTTCGGCAGGTCACCTGGCGGCCTACGCTGGCCTCGCACCAGTTACCCGGCGCTCAGGCTCATCTATCCGTGGCGAGCATCCGTCCAAGCGCGGCAACAAGGTACTCAAGCGCGCCTTGTTCCTATCGCCTTCGCGGCCTCGCGAGACCCCCCGATTCGCGAGCGTATTACGCACGCAAGGTCCAGCACGGCAAGCGACATAACCAGGCACTCATCGCGCTGGCACGGCGACGCTGTGATGTCCTGTTCGCCATCCTGCGCGATGGCACCTTTTACGAACCTAAGTCAGCTCCAAACCCAAGTCAGCCCCTAACGCTTGACGAATTAGATAGGGGCCCCCATATGATGGCGTGCCGGAACCTGAGCTTTGCGTCCAAAAATTTCACTGTGACTGCCGAGTGATCCCTTTCATCGCGTCGGGTAGGGAGCCGTCCATGAGGGTGCCCTTAAATGCTCCGCCCACATCACGAAAGGCCAACCGAAGAAAATGCGCCGCATGAGGGTACGCGTGATCAGTTGCTCAAGGAAAATGAGCATCTGCGCGCGGGCGTGGGGTACCTAAAAAAATCTCGACCCGTCTTCAGGCGAAGAAACGGGCGGCGCAAGAGAAAAACGCAAATAGTGCCGCAACTGCGGCGGCATCACCGGCTACCCGCGCCGCTCGAGGCGGCGAAGTTGGCGCGCAGTACGTTCTACTATCAGTCGAAAGCTACGGGGATCTTATTGTGCGGATCGAGACAGTGCGGACTTCATTACGCGGTCCAACTCGACTTTCGTGGCAGCGCGCCTGCGCCACCGATCGCATTTCAAATCGCGTCACATCGATCATTCTCTGGGGGGCGCCATCAATTGCGCGGCGCACTTTTATGTTAGGGTTCGGCCGAGGCAGCCTAGTCTCCAATTCAGCTTCGAGTGCCCGTTGATACTTAGACTTTCCGTGCTGGTGCGAGGGATTTGGCGAAAAGCATCACGCACCGAATAACAGTCGGCCGCATGCAACCGCTGCCAATAGCTGTCTTTAATTCTCCATGGCGATGAAATCCTCTACATCCAAGACTGCATTGACGAACTATCTCATGATTTCTCGGAGGTCCTGCAGAACCTTTTCTGCTTCGAGGCGATCGGTGTACATGTCAGTCCGGTACTCTTCTGTTACAGCGTTTCCTGCTCACGTGGCGCCCTTCTCCGGCAAGGCGCCCTCAAGCAGATAGTCTGCGAAATAGCCGCCAATGCATTCGCTGCCAGAAAAGAATGCACCATGGTCGTACGTCGTCTCCTGAACTACAAGTCTTGAATTTTTCAATGTGGCTGCAGTGGCGCGCGCTCCAGGCAGAGGGGTTGGACCATCGTCCTCACCCTGCAGCATGAGAATAGGTAGCGTCGCGGCACTGTCGACCGACGGCAGCCTGCGCGTGCTAAACGGCCGGTAAAGACAGGGCTGACCGGAAGATAACCCCCCCACCAAGCGGCGCAGACATGGCGAGCGAATTTCCATGATCTGCCCAGTACTCCTCGCTTGAGTGGATCAAGGCTCCATCATTGCAGATCACGGACACTTGGGCCTCCTCTGGGTCCTCCAGGGACCTTGTGCTACCGGAAACTACTTCAGCATATCTTGCGACCGCCTCTCCGGCAATCTTTTGCGTGGCATTTTCCACGGCTCTGTTCCAACTCGGAAAGAAAGGCAGCGAGACTACCTCGCGATGAAGGTCATTAGGGGAAATCTGCGGGTTTTCTGCCAAAACCCTCTCTATTCTTTTGGCCACTGCCAACTTTTCTACCACAGCATCAATTTGCCATTGAGCATACAGTGAATCAAATGGTTCGGCCAAGCCAACTTGTGAGCCAAGGGGACCGTTCCTAGTAATCTCTTTGACATCGTCCGCGTTCGAACCGAGGCCGAAAAGCTCGTTTTGTGCGGCGACATAAGGAGCAATGATGCCATCAAATGTGCGCTGAAATGCTGGAGCCTGAGGGCCGACCTCGGCAAACGGAAGGGTGATATCTACGACGCTATCGAGAACCAGACGACCTGTGCGACCGGGAAACAGGCTGGCATAGCGAGCCCCAAGAGCCGTACCATAGTAGTTCAATTTGTCGTATCCAAGCGCCGCACGTATCACCTCCATGTCACGAGCTGTGTATTCGGTGTTAATGTAGGGCGTCATGGGCGTGCCACCACAAGCTGATGCGAGGTCGCGGCTTTGGATCATCTGTGCCCTGACTCCAGCGGGGGACCTGTCGGTGAAAGAAATTGCTCTCGCCGGGGCGCTAGAACTGCATACCAACTGGGCGCTTGAACCGACGCCGCGTGGATCGAATCCGATCAGATCGTAGGCATCCGACAATTGCAAGAGCTTTGACCTACAGGATTTGCCGAATTCACAAGCAGCCATAGCGTCGACAAGCGCAAAGGCATCGCCAGCCCTCTCCGACCGGGCCCACCAGGATTCATCCATATGCCACCAAGCCGGTTTGCAGGCTTACCGGCAATCACTCGCAGTACGCCAATGCCGACGCTACCTTTGGAAGCATCATCGTAATCCAACGGCACCTTTCCCGTAGTACAACTAGCCCTAGTCGATAGCGGACCCAGCAGGTCTTTGTTGACAATTTGAAAATTGTCAGATCCGCAGGCATGCCAAGTTATTGACTGGACGTAGTATGGCGTTAGTTCATCATCCGCGCTGGAACCAACCGACGCGTGAGTCGGGTCGGTGACTGAACCGCCGTCCGAGCCACCGCAACCATTCAGCGCGACCGCAATCAAAAGAGCCCCTAAAACGCGAATCTTTTTTAATGTTTTCGTCATCATGTCTATGTTCAACAAATGTATCGATTCTTTATCGTCCGGCTAGCAGAATGGTGCGGCTGTCATTTAGGAATTTGAATCAGATTGACATTGATCAGGAATCAATACTCGCAGCAATAAAAGCGCAGATACTCGCAAAGGTTCCATCAACTTTCCTTATGCGCACTTAAACAATATCGAGTCATATCGCGCGTACGAATGCCGTTATCATCTCCCCGACAGCAGAGGGATGCGCAGACGAGCTGGATCGTTCTCATGTTGGCCTTTTGGCGACATGCTCGAAAGGTCACACACTCTATTGCAATTGAGCTGAACAACGACCTTGCGATTGCTGTTCCTGCACCGGCGACCAGTCAGCTATTTTCCGTTGAAATAGTCGATGTAAAGGGTGCAGACACGCGTTACTGAGGGTAGTTGTGGCCATAACGGTGGCTTAGTTTTGCTGGCCGCAATGAGCCCGACGAGGCTTCGCTGTCGACATCCCCGTTATGCAACAAGATGCGAGAAGGAAATGATTCTACCGCTGCCAGCGACAGTCATCGGTGAGCAGTACATGCGGCCAAGCTACGTGTTGGGAATATTGCAGCGATGGACGTTTGAGGACGTCGGCCTTGGTGTACAGTCGACCCGCCGGCACAAGCGAGCAGCAGCAGATTGAGGTCGCCGGGCACCACCGCAACGTCCGAGCTGGTCGACCAGCTCGACGCATTCTCGAAAATAGTGGCACCACTGCCGGATCGCAATGTTCGCCGATGCCTAGTCCACCGTACCGCCGCATCCTACGCCTGATCTTTGCCTACGACGGCGACGCGCTATCGCTCGCCTCAAAGCATCTGGTCGAAATGACCCTGCCACCCTCGCATGAGCTGTGCAGCTCCGAAGGCAAGGCGGGGTTCTGGTTCGAATTGCGCGACCCCCACGGCCGGCCGTTATACCGACGGTATCCAGCATGATCCAATGCCGCGGTATCGCGAAGCGCATGCGCCCGGCGCGACCCCAACGCACGTTACAGCTCTGCGGCGCGGCGTTTTCGAAATTCTCGTGCCGGCCTATTGGGAAGCGGCGACACTGGTTCTGTTGGCGACAGAGCACCCGTGCCGGCATCAGAGCTCGCCGCAGCCATCAAGGAAATCAAGGAGCTGCAACGACTACTCGGGAAGAAGACGATGGAAGTCGAAATCCTGAAGGAAGCCGTGGATTGGGGGCGCTCAAAAAACCTGATTGCGCGCTCGCCCTTGCTGCCGGGGGACGACCATTGAAAACGGTCTGTGAAGTTCTCGGCGTGGCGCGCTCTGGCGTAGCAGCGAAACAGGCTCGCTCGTCCGATTGGCAAGATGGCCGTAGCGCCAGGCCGAGCGATGACGCGGAATTGGTCGAAGAAATCCGGGCCCACGTAGCACATCTGCCGACCTACGGTTACCGACGCATCTGGGCACTGCTGCGCCGCAGTCGCGAAGAGACCAGCGCGCCGTGCATCAACCACAAGCGCGTGTATCGGGTTATGCGTGAGCACCGGTTGCTGCTGCGTCGTCCCGGCGTACGGCGAGACACGCGGCGGCATGACGGTCGCGTTGCCGTGGACTGCAGCAATACCCGTTGGTGCTCCGATGGCTTCGAGTTCCGGTGCGACGATGGCACGCCGCTGCGCGTAACGTTCGCGCTGGACTGCTGCGACCGGGAGGCGATCAGCTGGGCTGCGACAACTGGAGGCCATAGCGGCGACGTGGTGCGCGACGTGATGCTGGCTGCCGTTGAACAGCGCTTCGGCACTACGCAGGCCGCACAGCCCATCGAATGGTTGACGGACAACGGCTCGGCCTACATCGACCATCGCACGCGCAGCTTTGCGCGCGAACTGGGCCTGCGGCCGCTGACCACGCCGGTACGCTCGCCGCAGAGCAATGGTATGGCTGAATCGTTCGTGAAGACGATGAAGCACAATTACGTCGCCTATATGGATAAGCGTGACGCGCCGACGGCACTCTCGCATCTGGCCGCTGCGTTTGAACACTACAATGAACGCCACCCGCACAAAGCACTGAAATATCGCTCGCCGCGCGAGTTCAGGCAGGCAGCGGAGTCATCAATCTAACGGTGTCCGCGTGTCCTAGGTTACAGAGGCAACTCCACCCTGCAACGTGTGTATTCGTGCTTTTCCGTTACGGAAGTCATTACGATCCCGTATCGCCTCGCATCACCCAGAATCCTGTTTTCACATCGGAATGCGAGACACCGGACCTCGCGATATCGCACGCTCCGGAGACGGCTATTTCTGAAGAAATGTCTCCGTGCAGCTCGACAGTTGACACCAACGGCATCGGACGGATGCGTTTGGTTCCCAGCTTCAGTACGGCCACAGTAGCTGGCACCTTTTACAGAGTCGACAAGCATACGCCCTACGTAGTGCGGAAGTTTCTGTCGCAGTCGCTGTCCAACAACCGTTACGACTCGGAAGAAGACTTAGGACGCGCGCCGAAAACTACCTTGCCTATACGTGGCCAGGCCCATCCGTTTGACTCTACGTGGTCGTCCTACTTTGCCCGTCGTCGAGCTGCGACTGATGATTGATTGCCCGGTACCAACGTCGGTGCTGGCGAATGGCTTGAGCCGGATGCGGGGCGACTCGCACGTCCGGTTCTCAGGGGGCGGCGGCGCAGCAATGCGCCACCGCTATCCGACGTTGGCGTGGATGCAGAGTCAGGCCTAGTGCACACCGTCATCGGCACAACGGCCAACGTTCATGACATCAACGAGGCCGAAGCGTTGTTACACGGCCACGAAACGGATGTGTACGCCGACGCCGGCTATCAGGGTATCGAAAAGCGACGCCAGGCGAACCCGGTCCGCTGGCATGTCGCGATGCGACCAGGCAGGCGTCGACAACTGGACCTGAACGATCGCCTGGACGCGATATTCGACCAGATTGAACGCCTGAAAGCGGGCATCCGCGCCAAGGTTGAACATCCGTTCCGCGTGCTCAAGCAGCCACGCTTCAAAAGCCGGACGACAATCTGCCAGCAGGGTCTTACGGCTGTTACGACTCACTGGCAAAAAACAGCGCTCTGAAAACGAGTTGTGCAGACGTTCCCTAGCCAGCATGTACGTGCGACGCTTCGATTCAGCCGAACAACTGGCGGCATACTTGGGCTTCGTGACGGTGCAGAGGCAGTCGCTATCGTCTGTGCAAGGCCCATCACCTTTGTCGAAGGCCGGACCCGCCAGGGCTCGGGCAACACTCTATATGGCGACCGTTCTCGCCAAGCGATATAACCTTCTTACATCAAGGCTTTGTGCGAGCGCTTAACGGCGCGTGGGAAGTCCGCCATGTCGGTGCGCGGCGTAGCCATGCGTAAGCTCGTACAAGTGCGTATCAGCATCTTGGAAACACGACCGCCTTATTGCGCGAAGTACCTCGCGAGCGCTTGACCGACAAGACGGTATCTCCTCAAAATACGGGGCGGTTCAGATGCTCGACGGAACCTCATTTCGCCACCAGGCGGTGAACAGCAGCTCGATGTCGCTTGATATTGTTCGATGTACGACAATGTAATGTCGGGACATTTGCGACAGCCGATTCCACCGACTAGTCGTGTTACCTCGCTTTCCGTCTGGCGCGACTATTGCTCGTCAGTTGCAGACGCCCAACTCACTGGCAGTTGAGGATGCGAGTATGCAGTTTTTCGATTTGAGAAATGTTGCTCTGCTCTCAAGTTCCAGCGCCATAAGACGGACGTGGGGGAAGTTTTGCGCGTGCCAATGTAAGGAGCTGCGGGTGTTCCGGCTCGTCGTGATGTTTCAATGTTTTCTTTGACTTCCAGGAGCAGACGAATGAGTGAACAGGGTGTGGTATTGCCCATCAATGAAGATCAAGTCCCACAGATTCACTCGATGACAGGACAGCACGTGGCTTCTATCAGAATTGAGTAATGATATGGCTGTTAGCACAGATGGAATGGAAGGCAACGATTCCCCGTCTGAGTTATCGCACGCAGGACAAACGAAAGCCTTTGTGGCTCAGCACGGCGTCCAGATCACCGACAAAGTCGCTGGACTCTTTCGTAGCAGAGTGTTTTGAGGGGGCAAGCTGCGGCACGCCCTGCTCCTTCATATGGATTTCTGAGTAAAAGCCGACACCGCGTTCTGATCTTACGCGTAGTGTCTTTCCATCGGTACGCAAAAAGTTCGTCGCCTGCGAACGCGAACCGGTAAAGCGCAGGCTAAACCGTGAGGGATTGAAAAATGACCAATGATGTGATCGTCGATCTCCAAAAGGCCTATCAGGCAGCCAAATCGTTGAAAGCGGGATCCGTCGTCCGCATCGGCGATTTCGGCCGACCCTAACGGGCTCTTGCAAAATTGCTGAAACCAGTCACAGGCGCACCGGTCGTCCGGTGTCTTCGTCCACTGAACAGTACATCAGAAAATGACCCAATCCTCAGTACCGCCGTCTCCGCAAGCCGTCTTCTCGCCGGTCACGCACAACGCAATTTTCATCGTCGTGACCATCAACGATGACGCCGCGAGCCGGGCCAACGTGCGCGCCTGGTGCGCCGATGTCGCGAATCTCACGCGCGCCATCGGCAAGCGTGTGCCATCAGGCAATCTCACATGCGTCGTTGGGTTCGGCTCGCACGCGTGGGACGCGCTTTTCGGTGCGCCTCGTCCGGCTGAACTGCACCCGTTCCGCAAATTCGGCGCCGGTGGGCGTGTAGCGATGGCGACACCGGGGGACCTGCTCCTGCACATTCGTGCCAACCACATGGACCTCTGCTTCGAACTCGCCACAGAATTGATGGCCCGCCTCGAAGGAGCGGCGACGACCGTGGATGAAGTCCATGGCTTTCGCAACTTCGATATGCGCGCAATGATCGGCTTCGTCGACGGCACGGAAAATCCGGTCGGTGAAGAGGCCGTCCATTTCACGGTGATCGGCGACACAGACCCGAACTTCGCGGGCGGCAGCTACGTGCTCGTGCAGAAGTACCTCCACGACATGAGACGCTGGGGTGCGCTGTCAGTAGAAGCGCAGGAGCACATCATCGGCCGCACGAAGCTCCGGGACATCGAGCTGAACGATTCGGTGAAGCCGAGCTGGTCGCATAGTTCCCTGACGACGCTCGAAGATGCCAACGGGGACGAGATCAAGATTCTCCGTGACAACATGCCGTTCGGCAGGCCCGGCTTTGGCGAATTTGGCACGTATTTCATCGGCTATGCACGCTCGCCGCAGCCCATCGAACAGATGCTGGAAAACATGTTCGTCGGCCGACCGGCTGGCAACTACGACCGCCTGCTCGACTTCAGCCGCGCCGTGACGGGCGGACTGTTCTTCGTGCCGTCCGAGCCTCTGCTCAAGGCGCTTGCCGAGCGCGAACCAGGAATCGCTCACACCATTACCGTTGCGTCCGCATCCTCCCGGGACACTGCGGACGCGCAGACAACCCAGAACATGCCGTCCGGCGACGGCTCGCTTGCCATCAGATCACTTAAAGGAGCACCAAGGTATGAATAATCTCCACCGCGAGCTGGCGCCCATTTCCAGCGCGGCCTGGTCGCAGATCGAAGATGAAGTCGCGCGCACGTTCAAGCGCCTAGTCGCAGGCCGCCGAGTCGTAGACGTTACGGGATTGGGCGGCGCCGATCTGGCAGGCGTCGGCACGGGGCATCAGAACGGCATCGAGGCGCCGCTCGAAGGAATTCGCGCGAGCCAACGCGAAGTCAAACCGCTCGTCGAGCTGCGGGTGCCTTTCGCGCTGTCACGCCACGCTGTCGACGACGTCGAACGCGGCGCTGAAGACTCCGACTGGCAGCCCGCTTAGAGGCCAGTTCAAAAAGCCGACTGCGCTCGTTTGAATATATTCCAGCACACGAGCGAGCAAGCGAATTTGAGGAATGCTTCGGGAATGTCGCTACGGCGATCGAAGCGAATGCGAAGCCGACGGAAATTGTCGAGCCACGATTGAGTTCGTTCTACCACCCAGCGGAATTTCCCCAGACCACTGCCATTTTCAGTTCGACGCCGCGCGATTACTGGCCTGATGCCACGATCTCGCAAGCGCTGGCGATGTGCGTCGGAGTCGTAGCCGCGATCGCCGTAGATGACTTTTGGCTTGCGCAGTGGTCGGCCACGCGTGCCCCGGATCGGCGGGATGGCATCGACCCAACGGCAGCAACTGGGCGACGTCGTTACGGTTTGAGCCGGTCAGAATCACGCTGACCGGGACCCCGTTGGCATCTACAAGGACGTCTCTTCCATTCGTTTGCGGATGATCTGGCTAATCCGGTAGCCCGCGTGCCGCGAAGTGCGACCGTCGATTGCGCCGCCGCCCCAACGCTCATCGTTGCGCGCGACATGCGGTGTCACGTTGCGAGCGCGGCAATCGTTCACGAAGTCGCGGGTGTCATACGCCTTGTCGGCACCAACTGTCTTCGCATGAGCGCCTGGCACGCAATCGAGCAATTGCAATGCGCTGGCCCGCTCGGCGAAACCATCTGCATGACTGACCACGGCGCCGACCACCAGCCCCGAGCGATTCTCCATCAGGATGTGCCCGTGGTAGCACAGGATGGCCGGGCTCTTGCGGCTCTTCTTGAACAATCGCGCCTCCGCATCAGTAGTCGACTCGTGCGTGGCATTGCTACGTCGCTCGCCTTTCCAGTCAGTGTCGGCGTTGCGGCCACCGCCGGCTGGCGGACCATCGTCCGGGCCGTTCTTGCGGCGGGAGCTCTTGTGACTGGCCCACACCTGAATCAGCGTGCCGTCCACCGAGAAATGCTCTCTCGAGAGCAAGCCCCGCTTGTCCGCCAGGCTCATGACTTCGGTGAAGAACGCTTCCACGACTTCATGCTCCAGAAGCCGGTCGCGGTTCTTCGAGAACACCGAGTGGTCCCACACCGCGTCCTCAATCGCCAGCCCTACAAACCAGCGGAACAGCTGGTTGTAGCGCATCTGCTCCATCAGCATGCGCTCGCTGCGCACCGAGTAGAACACCTGCAACAGCAGCGCCCGCATCAGCTTCTCAGGCGCAATCGAGGCACGGCCGGTGTCCGCGTAGATGACGCTGAACAGCCCGTTGAGCCGTTTCAACGCGTCATTCACCAGCAACCGGATCGGTCGCAACGGGTGATCTGCCCGGACGAAGTCCTCGAGCTTGACCGTCGTGAACAGGGGGTTCCTGCATTTTGAGAAGGCGACTGACCAGAACGGCGAGCCCGAGACGATTACCGTGGACAAGAGCGGTGCGAATCTGGCTGCGCTCGAGGCTCTCAACGCCGGGCGCGACACGCCGATCAATCCGCCAGAACAAGTATCTGAACAACATCATCGAGCAGGACCACCGAGCGATCAAACGCATCATCAAACCGATGATGGGATTCAAGGACTTTCGCTGTGCCCGCATCATTCTGTCTGGCATCGAAGTGATGCATATGATCCGCAAGGGACAGATGCAAGACGATCGCGTCGCCCGAACGGTTGCCGGGCAGTTCTACTTGCTGGCTATGTAAGCAATCCTATGTACATCCACTCATTTGATCTGCCATCGTTATCGCGACAGAACCGCACTGTCTGTTGCGCCTGCGTCTTGAGCGGTACAAAGCGCATGTTCGGTCGCGTTATCGCCTCGCAGATTGCTTCGGCGTCGGCCGCGTCGGTCTTGTTGCTCTTTACGTAAGGCCGGACGAACTGCGGGGCGATCAGTCGAACGGTGTGTCCGAGCTTGGTGAGCTCACGGCCCCGGTAGTGCGACGAGGCGCACGCTTCCATGCCGATTACACACGGTTCGAGCGTAGCAAAATACCGAAGTACATTCGCGCGTCTGAGCTGTTTGCGCACAACGATTTCGCCTTGCGAATTCACTGCGTGAACCTGCATCACGCTCTTGGCCAGATCCAGTCCAACAGTCGCTATATTCATGATGAACGCTCCTTTGCCGTGGACGTCACGACTTTTCCACTTTGGCATAAACCGCTCGCTGGTTAGCGGGAGTCGTCCATCACATCAGAGCCAGAAGCACATGGTCATGACCGGGGCACCCCCCACCAAATCGAAACGGCCTCTATAGCCTCATCTCCGACGTTGTGCAACTGGTGACGCTCTCGAGGGGCGAATTGAACCGAGTCGCCTGCCTTCAACTCGATGCTCCGGCCGTCGACTACCGCACGACCATGTCCCCTGGAGAGATGCCAAAGTTCTGCCACGTCATGCGCTTCCGCAACGGTGGCGCAACCAGGAGCGACGCGAAATGACGCAAGCCGGAAAGGCGCCTTGGAATGTTCACTCGCCAAGCCATCGAACTCACGCATGGTCACACCGATAGCACAGGTGGTAACTGGGCCGCACGCAACCGTTCCATGTCGAATGCCGTCAATGTCTCCGAAGCGCGCGCTACCTTCGATTAAGACACGATCGCCCCTTGCGTCCAGTCCTAGCCGCCCACCGCTAGCTGAGGCTTGCAACGCACGCAGATTCGAGCGGCCCAAGCGCTCGGACCAGTACGGCTGAAGCTTGCAATGCGCGGACACACACACCTGATCCTCGTCGATGGAAATCGCTGGCGCGAAAAACCGCGACACGATGTCATATTCCGCGAGCGAACCGTTTGGATCGGTACGTGCGGTCAGCACGACGCCACGACATTCAAGGCCGTGAATTGCAGCGAGATCCGGCACAAAACGCGTGACGATAGACTCTTCCGCGACCACGGCAATCAGATCATCATAAGCACGCCGGCATTCGACCAGCGGCACACCAAGCGCGTCCGACACGGTGCGCGCCGTGGTCTTGTCAGCGGCGACGCTGAGAATGCGAGGGAAGCTCATGGTGATCGCATCGCCAGCGCGCGTAATAGCAAGCACGCCGCTCCTTGATCTGAATGTCAGCGCGTGGCCCGGCACTTTCCCTCGAGTAAAGAGCCAATGCGCCGCCGCGAGCGTCGCATGACCACACAGCTCAAGCTCGGCACTAGGCGTAAACCATCGTATGTCGAAGCACGCGAATTCGTCGTGGTCCGATGATGGTGCCACAAAGGCAGTGGTCGGCAGCTTCGCATAGTGAGCAGCCGCTTGCAATTGCTCGGCCGGAGGAAATTCACGCAAGATAACAACACCCGCGGGATTGCCACTAAAGCGGTCATCAGCAAATGCATTGACGACGTTAGGCGCCTTCTGCAGCTCCGGCGGCAACGACGCATGAGACATTCCGGCGAGATCTATCGTGGTGAAACCGTGCTTTCGAGTCATGAAATTTTCTCCGTCATCTCTTGCGATGGCTTCCGCGACGCCGCCAAGGTTTCGCCTGACCACGTGATAGCACCGCTCTGGGCGCCGACAATTATCTTGTCCGGTCGATTGACGATTGTGTTGGCCGGTGGTGCGGAGTCGAAGGCGGCGTAGCCGCCGGAGACGACGCACCACCGGCGGCGCCGGGATGATGGGGTCATAGGATGGCTGGTCGCGTTCAAGAAGAAGCGAACAGCCATGTCCGGAACCCGAATCACGGACCAGCAGGTCCGCCTCTATATGAGCAAGCGCAAACATCACACTCAGGAAGTCGCTGCTGCCAAGTCGGGCATGAGTTCGCGCACGGCACGGCGAATCGAACGCGATGGCCGGTTACCGTCGCAGAAGCCGCATCGCGATTGGCGCACTCGCCCCGATCCATTTGCCGAGGTCTGGGAGAGTGAAGTGCTGCCTCTGCTGCGCAGCGTCCCCGGGCTGAAGGCCATCACGCTGCTGGGCAAACTGCAGGAGACGCATCCGGGCGAGTTTCCTGACAGCATGCGGCGTACGCTGGAGCGACGCGTTAGCCAGTGGCGTGCCCTTGAGGGACCAGGCAAGGAAGTCTTCTTTCCCCAGGAGCATCTGCCTGGCGCACAGGGGCTGTCGGACTTCACCGATATGGGCGGCCTTGGTATCACGATCACCGGCGTGCCGTTCGCCCACCGGCTGTACCACTTTGTGCTCGCGTTCTCGCACTGGGAATACGCCTGTGTCGTCGATGGGGGCGAGAGCTTTGAAGCGCTCTCCCAAGGCTTGCAGAATGCATTGTGGCAGGCCGGCGGATGCCCACGGGAACACCGCACCGACAGTCTGTCGGCGGGGTTCAGGAATCTGCAGGAACAGGACGACTTCACGGTCCGCTATACCGCGCTGCTCGAGCATTACGGCATGGTCGGCACGCGCAACAACCGCGGCCGGGGCCACGAGAACGGCAGCGTGGAGTCATCGCATCGTCACCTGAAGGAGGCAATCGATCAGGCGTTGATGCTGCGGGGTCATCGCGACTTTGCAGAACGTGCTGCCTATGACGGGTTCGTTCGCGAAGTCGTCATGCGCCGTAACCGGCGCAATGCTGCTGGGTTCAACGTTGAGCGCGAGCATCTGCACGATCTGCCCGAGCGTCGCACGACCGACTTCGTCGAGGAAGAAGCGCGCGTGACCCGCTGTGGCACCTTTACCGTGCGCGGGATCCTCTACAGCGCACCATCGCGCCTGATCGGCCACCGCCTGCGGGTACGGCTCTATAACGACCGACTCGACTGCTATCTGTCCGGCGCACTGGTGCACAGCACCCAGCGGGGCTCGCGTGTGCCCTACGGCCGCGGTCGCGCCCTCGACTACCGACACTTCATCGATGCACTCAGACGTAAGCCGCAGGCCTTCAGGGGCCTGGCGTTTCGCGACGACCTGTTTCCTCGCGAAGCGTATCGCCGCACCTGGGAGCAGCTTGAGGCGAGACTGGCACAACGCGAAGCCTGCAAGCTCATGGTCGGGCTACTCGAGCTGGCCGCGTATCACGGCGTCGAGGCAATCCTTGCCGAACGGCTCGATGCGTTGCTCGCTGCCGGCAAGTTACCCGACCTGGAGCAGTTGCGTCACGAATTTGCACCGCGTCAGCCCCAGTGTCCTGAAGTGGTGGTTGCGACGCCATCGGCGGCACTCTACGACACGCTGCTCGATGACGAGGTGCCGGTATGAACACCGCTGCTACCTACGATGCCGCCCGTCTGGGGTTGATGCTCAATGAACTGCGGCTGCCGACCATCGGCCGGCTGTGGCCTGAATTTGCCCAGCGTTCCGACAAGGAAGGCTGGCAGGCCACGCGGCTACTTGGTGCGCTGCTCGAACACGAACTCGCCGAGCGTGTGAAACGGCGTATTGAGCGGCACCGCGTCGAATCGCATCTGGATCCGACCAAGACGCTCGATACCTTCAACTTCAGCATGGTGCCAATGGTCTCGAAGGCGCACGTCATGGCGCTGGCCAGCGGCGATTCGTGGCTGGAGAAAGGTGCCACGATCCTGTTGTTCGGGCCGCCCGGCGGCGGCAAGACACATCTCGGTTCCGCCATCGGCCACGCTCTGATCGACGCCGGTTACCGGGTGCTGTTCACGCGCACCAGCGAATTCGTGCAGAAGCTACAGGTTGCACGCCAGAGCCTGCAGTTGCCGTCGATGCTCGCGAAGCTCGATCACTTCGATCTGATCATCCTCGACGACCTCTCATACGTCCGTAAGGATCAGGCCGAAACCAGCGTGCTGTTCGAGCTGATCGCCGAGAGATATGAGCGGCGCAGCCTTCTGATCACAGCCAACCAGCCGTTCTCCGGCTGGAATGACGTCTTCCCCGACCCGGCCATGACCGTGGCCGCCATCGATCGCCTGGTCCATCACTCGACGATCTTCGAACTGAACGTCGAGAGCTACCGGCGTCGGAACGCCACCGACAACAAGGCTGCACGGCGGCGTCAACTACCGGATCCCGAGTCACAAGGAGCGACAACTATGACCTCTTGAACAGCGACAATTACCCCCGCTGACCGGACAAGATAATTGTCGTTCGGCCGGACTTCATGCTTGACGCTCTACACGCTCATTACACCGCAATCGAAGCGCTCCATACGGAGAATGGCGTTCAAGATTCGCGCACTGCGCCATGAGAGCAGACTGAGGTAGGGATCTGCGACCCCATACTGCGAGCGTGCGCCGTTTTGCAGATAGAGCCGACAGCCGGGCGGCCCATCCAGGACTACGGAAAAATCATCGCGTATCTCAAGCTCCGTATCTCCTAATGTGTTTTGCACAAACGACAGCCGGCTTCGTAAAGGCTCGAGTAACCGCGGCAGCAAGGATCTGTACCCTGTGCAGAGAATGACGACATCCGCATATGCGTGCATCACATTGCCGTTCACGCGGTCACGCACTGTCAACAGATAACCAGGCCCGTCGAGACTCATTGCCTCGACCGACGAATCGATCCGTATCTCGCAGGCGCCCGGCCTTGCCTTATGCGCCACTTCGCGCTCGTACAAGAGCTGATAGATTTCCCGAAGCGTCGAGGCGCTGACGCCATCGCCCGCCAGTTCCTGCCCCATCAGAAATCGTTCACGCGCCTCGCGTGAACACCGTTGGAACCACGTGCTGTGTTGGGGAAAGAACCATTCATTGACGAATGGGCTGTCTTCGAGGGCAAACAGATTTGGCCGACGCGACACCCACGTAATCGATGCCGGTTCTCCATGTGACCCGCGCAGTAGCGCGCTGACGACTTCGGCGCTGCTTTGGCCGCCGCCCACCACCGCCACGCTCCAACCTGAAAAATTCCGCTTTTCACTCAGGAATGCGCCGCTATGAAAAACGTTCTTTCCGCCAATCAGGCGTGCGAAGTCAGGAACGAACGGTTCCCGGCCCACACCGATGACGACCGTCTTCGTGCGCACCGTTTCTTCCTTGGCACGCACGCAAAATGAATCGCGATCTAGGGAAGGTCTGCAAAAGTCCTGGCGTTGACGTCTCGGTGGACTAACCTGGGAGAAGGCAGGTTTAAGGGGTACCTCGATGACACAGCTTGGTCTTGGTCTGGATCTTTCAACTAAACGCACGCGCAAGCGGGAATTTCTCGATGAGATGAGGCGCGTTGTGCCATGGTCGAGGTTGATTGCGTTGATCGAACCGCACTATCCAAGGGGTAAGACTGGAAGGCCGCCGTTTCCTATTGCGACGATGCCGCAGATCCACTTCATGCAGCAGTGGTTTGGTCTGTCAGACCCGGCGATGGAAGAGGCGCTTTATGACGTGCCGCTGTATCGTGAGTTTGCTGGGCTGGACGAGGGTATGACGCGTTTGCCGGACGAGAGCACGATTCTCCGGTTCCGTCACCTTCTCGAAACGCACGGCCTGGCTGCGCAGATGCTAACGCTGGTCAATGAGATCCTGAGCGAGAAAGGCTTGATGCTGAAGGTGGGGTCGGCGGTCGACGCTACCTTGATTTCCGCACCCACTTCGACGAAGAACGGCTCTGGTACACGGGACCCGGAAATGCACCAGACGAAGAAGGGAAATCAATGGTACTTCGGGATGAAAGCGCACGTCGGCGTGGACGCAGAGTCGGGCCTGGTCCACACGGTCATCGGCACAGCCGCCAACGTTCATGACATCAATGCGGCCGAAGCGCTGTTGCACGGCCAGGAAATGGATGTGTACGCTGACGCCGGATATCAGGGTATCGAAAAGCGCTGCCAGGTAAGCGCGGTTCGCTGGCATGTCGCGATGCGACCAGGCAGGCGCAGACAACTGGACCTAACCGATCGGCTGGACGCGATATTCGATCAGATTGAACGCCTGAAGGCCGGCATCCGCGCCAAGGTTGAACATCCGTTCCGCGTCCTCAAACAGCAGTTTGGCTATACGAAGACCCGGTACCGGGGGTTGATGAAGAACACCGCCCAGATCACGACACTATTTGCTCTGGGCAACCTGTGGATGGCACGCAAGGCTTTGTGGAACGCTTGAAACGCTCGCAGATTCAGGCCGCGAATCTCGGCAAACAGTGGTCGTCACGCTTCAAAAAGCCAGGCGACCAACCTGCCAGCAGACTCTCATGGCTGATACGACGCAAGTGGCAAACGGCCAACTCTCTGAAAACGAGTTGTGCAGACCTTCCTTAGCTTCTCGTCGGCGTCGTGATGGCTGCGAAGGCAGTCGAACGCGCCGCTGGGCCCCGGTTCACGCGCCGCATCGTCGTACTCTTCGGGGCCGAGCAGTTCAGGCGAGCGGCCGAAGTGCCGGGCGAAACAGGAAACCTGCAGCAGGTAGGACTTCTGGGTGTTGTCTGCGAGATTGCGGATCAGCATGTCGTGCTGCATGCGTTCGCGGAGCGGTGCCATGGTGGACCTCCAGGAAACGGTGGATGGCTGCCCGGTCGGGCATCCCCATGCTGCTCCTGGCCGCCTGCACGTCCGCTCGTCGTGGCCCGGCATCCGACAACCGTCCTGGCCGAACGCCAGCCACAGACCTCCGCTTCCCTCCCACTACCGCGTCAGCGGTTTTCGCGGATCGCAGTCATATTGGACCTCCAGCCGTGGGCCACGGGCGCGCGACCTCGCGCAGGTCCTCAAACGCGACCTTTGCATAGATCGCGGTACTGTCCGGTGAGCGGTGCTGCAAGACCTCGGCTATTTCTGCCATCGAGGCCCCGTGGCGAATCATCGTCGTCGTCAGACCGTGACGGAACAGATGTGCGGCGCCCCGGCACGCGGGGCGGAAACCGGCACGTGCGAAGGCCTGACAAACAATCTTGCCAATCGCCGCCGGCCGCGCCAAACCAACCCGAGGTGGCAATCTGCGAAGGAAGATGCGCCGCGATGCACTCGCTCCGCGACCATCGCGGAGATATGTTGCGATTGCTTCTCCGACCTCCGATGGCAGCGGGACGTGCTCGACCATCTGCCCCTTGCCATGAACGACGAGTTCCCCCGAACGCCAGTGAATGTCGTCGAGCTCGATTGCGACGATTTCTCCGGCACGTAAGCCAAGCCGCGCCAACAACAGCAGGATTGCGTAGTCACGAAGCCCAGTCGTGGTCGACTGGTCTGCCGATGCAATGAGAGCTTCTTGCTGCTCAGGCGTGAGGAACGTTGGCACAGTCGACCGTCGCCACTTACGAACCGAGGGCACTGACTCATACAGGTCACGGGCCGTATCGCCACGCAGAAAGAGGAAATGGCAGAACGAGCGAAGCGCAACTGCCATCAGCCGCGTGTACTCCGCCGATCGGCCTTTGCTGCGGGCAAGAAGATGATTCCGGATCGTTACCGCGTCGAATGCATCTGGCAATAAACTTCCGTCGCCGGCCGAGTGGCTGTCGAGAAAGTCGCGAATGAACGGGCCATAGACGAGCAGAGAGTTCTTCGCGAGTCCACGATCCTGCCTCAGATAGTCCAGGTATCGACCATAGATGTGCGCGATTGCGGATTGGCGGCCCGACGTCGGCGGGCACACAATGGCTTCGGCACGCAGATAGGCGAGAAACTGCCGTAGTGTGGGACGCGCACGCTGGACGCGGTCTCGTGATGCGTCGATCATGCGCTTCATAAAAACGAGCCGTGACAGACTCATCGAGATCAATCAGGTCGATGTTTCTGTTCTTCATCCACCCAGAGAGCGCACACAGGACTCTTCGTTTCTTGCGAAGCGATATCTCGGAGTAGTGTGCCGTCCGAAGACGATCAAGAAATGCATCGATGTGATGGGCCGGCAGCCCGCCGGACTCGCTGACTGTGCGTGTCGCATTCATCTGATCTCTCCTGGCCAGCCCGATAGCCAGCCTGAGAAATCATACGTTTATGCCGACACAGGGATCATGAAAGGCCATACCCACCGCCACGCGCATACATGACGCGGCATAATCGGGGAGTCGGCATAACGACTGTGAGAATTCGATCCGCCCGTTTGTAATGGGGCGCCGCGGCTGGCTGTTCTCGGACACGGTTGATGGCGCGACTGCGAGCGCCAATCTTTACTCTCTGCTCGAAACCTGCAAAGCCTGTCGAATCGACCCGTACCGCTACCTCCACTGGCTGTTCAGGCACATGGCGACCATGTGTAGACGACTACGACGCGCTTCTGCCCAGGAAAATGCCTGCTTCCCTGCGCTGAGCACACGCCACGCCTCTCTGCGATTCATGGCCCTCAACTCCACTCGCAGAGGGACGTCGATAATGGATCGCTTACGGATATTCCAGCCACTTGTCAACAGTGTTGAGCCGGAGTCCACGTACCAGGTCGGCATCGAACGACGCAACGGCAACTCCGGTAACGAGACGGCTGCGCAGGTACTGCGGCTCATCGCCATAGGAATCCTCGTCTGTCAGGCCAGCAACACGCGCGATCTCTTTTGCGTCAGACGGAGTGAAGCTCGCCCGTTCAATCAGCAGGCGTTCTATCTCTTCTGCCGTGCCGGTTTCGAACTTCACGGTCGCGTCGTCGGCTCCGTCCGGGTCGGTCTTCCCAATCGCTAGCTCCGCGTTGTGGCGGCGGTCAGCCCAAGGCCACGTTTCTATGCGCACCACCCAGCTGTCCGCGTCTTCGTAAAAGTTGTCTCCGTTGTCGTCCGACTCCAATCTGATGACCCTATCAGCTATGATTCCGGTCGAAAAATTTCTTCCACATCGCCTTTCCCTTCGATACTGAGCCTTAGTTACCTAGCAGGCTGTTGAATTTGGGTCCCGTGTAAACGGGGTTTGAGGGACGGGCGTTATGGATATCGTGTTCATGATCTTTGGCAGCGGATGCGATGCGCGGAATGGATGAGATGCAGGAACCCCTGTTCACGACGGTCAAGCTCGAGGACTTCGTCCCGGCAGATCACCCGTTGCGACCGGTCCGGTTGCTGGTGAATGATGCGTTGAACCGGCTCAACGGGCTGTTCAGCGTCATCTACGCGGACACCGGTCGTGCCTCGATTGCGCCTGAGAAGCTGATGCGGGCGCTGCTGTTGCAGGTGTTCTACTCGGTGCGCAGGCCGGCATTGCCGGTCTCGTGATACATGCGCACCCACCGTAATCGCGCGGCGATCTCTCGGTCCATCGCTTCATCTTAGTTGAAACGATGTCTATGAATTGCACACCTGAGGTCTGCTCAATAATCGAGTGTTGCGACGACCGGTTGAATCCGCCCTATATTCGTTGGTCCTGATGCCGTGATACGAGCTTTCCATTAATCGGAGAGTTGCACGGGTTGGAAGTCCTGTGTATTTGAGGTGACTTGTCACTGTCAACGACGCCCAACCCTTCGTTAGTGGATGCGATTAGCGCCTTAATGGACGCGATAGCAGCATCTACGGACTTCAACAGCTACTCATCGCGACCTCGGAATCTGATTGCGAAGCCTCCATGAACGCTCCCACAGTCGGCGTTCAGGCTACCAATGCCTAAAAAACCCTTGGCGGGGGCTCACGCTGGACAAGGCCTCAGCAACCCGGTTCAGATCCTGTTGCGTCGCGTTCAATGCATCCGCGTGCTTTGTGACCTGTTGAATGGGCTGTTGCAGTGCTGACCATTCGTAAATATGTTTGCTCTTATGAGCGTCGACAGTCTGCTGCAACTGGACGACCGTTGTTCCGATCTGCTGCCGTGATTGCTCAAGTTGCTCTTGGGCGATCCGGACATTTTCTAACGCTTCCGCGAGTTTGGCAGGAGAGTCCTGCGGCGCCGGTGACACGATCTTTGCGCCAATGTTAGAGGCGGTCACTGCCATCGCGAAAATAATCAGCCAGTTCACCACCCCGATAACGGTCCGGGGTCCTCGTTCATGGTTCCCTCCAGACTCGCGATGTCTACGTGAAGTTGTAGGCGTTCGAGGATCTGGTGTCCAATCAGCCAGGCTTGCTCGCAGTTCGAGTTGGCCAGCACGGACGAGAAGCCGCTCGACTGCCTGCGCGTCGACCCACTGTGTGCGATCGGAGATCTAGCGGAATCCAAGTGACAGGAGTTCGCGTTCCACATTGGCCAGGGATGTGAGCTTCTTCTTCAGCCAACCCCGCGACGCAATTTTCCCCCTCGGATGAACTTCTGTCTTCTCCCTTGCCAGTCGGACAAGGGAGGCAAGACAGACTTCCTGCGCGCCGCTCTAATGTCGCTTTCCAACCCTCGTCGTATTGAGCGAGCTTTAGCAGCGCCCCACGAGATCCGCAACGACTTCCGGACACGAGCCCATCTGTACATCAGGGCGCCCTTTCCGATCTAGGAACCAGCCATGAATAAATCCCGCGGCATCCTGGAGCATCATGTCCAATCGGGACGGCCGTCCGTCAAGCAGGTAACCGTTAAGCGCTTCGACCGCTTGGAACAGCTGCCCGAGTTCATCACAGGTGGCCTCGTTCGTTCAGACAGGATCCGCGAGTTTTTAAGTGGAATCGCTGAGGCAATCAGGCTGCCGATTTTATCGCTGGCAGCGTGGCGAAGTATGCTTCATCCAGTGTCTGGTCGGCCAGCCTGGCATCAGGCCGGTTCTGGTTATACCCGTTCAGGTAAGCGTGCGCATCTACGGCGATCGGCTCGACTGTTACCTGTCCGGCGTGCTGGTCCACAGCACCGCTCGGGACTCACGTGCGCACGAACCGCCACGCGCTCGATTACCGCCACTTCATTGACGCCCTGAAGCGCAAATCCCAGGCATTCAAGGGGCTCGCGTTTCGTGACGCACTGTTCCCGCGTGAGGCTTACCGCAGAACGTGGGAGCAACGCGATGCCCGCCTGTCACAACGCGACGCATGCAAGACGATGGTCAGCCTGCTTGAGCTCGCGGGCCTGCACGGCGTGGGGCCGTACTGGCAGGGAAGCTTCATGCGAACGACAACTACCCCGTTGGGCCGCAGTCGAATTCAATGCCCGCGATGGTGCGAGTTTTGAGATGCGGAGCGGTACGCGTTCGGACAAATCGCAGCAGGTTGCGCGGTGGCCATTCAGTGAGCCTGTGCACGAGGTAGACGTACGGCTCAAGGTCGCTGGCGCTGCATACGAGCACGACTTAGTCAACGGGGGCTGGCCATCTCCGTGTGCAGTGACGCATTTCCGCCAATCGGGCCGACGGTTGTAGGAAATGTTGGGTTGCGGACAAACAGAGGTGGCGCCGAGAATTCGGACAGTTCGTTGAGTGGAAAAGCAGGGGCGTGAGTCGGTCATAATGGGCGGCAACAAGGAACCAGAAGATGACGCAACGAAACGATACCGACGGACACACTCAGCAGCGTTCAAGGCAAAGGTGGCACTCGCGGCGCTCAAGGGCGACAAGACGCTGGCAGAGCTGGCCCAGCAGTTTGATGTCCATCCGAATCAGATCACGGACTGGAAGAAGCAACTGCAGGAGCGGGTTGCCGATGTGTTCGAAGCGGGCAACTCGGCGCCAGCGGCACCGCCAGTCGACGTGAAGGTACTGCACGCGAAGATCGGGCAGTTAACGCTGGAGAATGATTTTTTAGAAAGCGCGCTCAGCAAGGCCGGGATTGCTGGGCGTAAGGCGAGGATTGATCGTGGCGGCTGGTAGGCATCAGCCGGGCGAGCGCCTATTACCAATCGCGTGTGGCGCAGCGTCAAATATGAAGAGGTCTATCTGAAAGCCTATGACTCGGTCAGCCACGCCCGCAGCTCAATCGGCGATTACTTGAACGGGTATAACCAGAACCGGCCTGATGCCAGGCTGGCCGGCCAGACACTGGATGAAGCATACTTCGCCACGCTGCCAGCGATAAAATCGGCAGCCTGATTGCCTCAGCGATTCCACTTAAAAACTCGCGGATCCTGTCTGAACGAACGAGGCCACCTGTCGCGGCGTCTTCGCTGGCTTATTCATCTGCCGACTTGCAGTTTCCAAGACCGGCCACTCTACTTCCCGTTATCGCGACAGAACCTCACCGGTCGCCTCGCTTGCGATCAGCGGACACTGATCATACCCACTCGCATTCACTGATGGCATAAAAATTGCTCCAAGGTAGGCCGACGACGTAACCTACATACTCAAGGCCAAACATTCATGCAACAAAATTGTCACCATCTTTCTGATTCTAGTTTCCTACTGCACGTTGCTATCGGCTGCTGACAACCAAGGGAACGGAACCATGCCCCCCCCCTTTGCTCTTACCCCCTCAGACTTTCAGCGGGCTCTCACAGTTCGTTATCAATACTCGGATAAAATTGTCAATTTCGTCGATACCCCCCCTTTCTGGCTTTCGCCCGAGACCTTTGCCTACCGACGGACGACACATGGCGAGCGCCAGTTCATTAAATTCAATGTCAAAACTGGGAAGAAGCAACAGGCTTTCGATCATAGTCGCCTTGCCGAAGCATTAAGTAAGGCGGCCTCCTCCAATTTCCGAGGCACTTCGCTGCCCTTTGGCCGCTTCGAAATCGGACAAGACGGCAACCAGTTGCTGTTCTCCATTGATTCCGTTCAGTGGAGTTGTGATCTTTCAAGCTACATCTGCACTAGGATCTCTCAGGGCGAAATCTTGTCATTTCATAACGACTTCACGCCAACGGCTGAAAGCGATAGTCGAATAACAAGCGATTCACCGGACGGCAAGTGGAAAGCATATATCAAAAACTACAACGTCTTTCTAATGAGTAAGGACGGGTCAGTAAATGTACCGCTAAGTTCGGACGGGACAGAAGCGAACAATTACGTCTTCTCATCCCTAAAGTGGTCCCCTGACTCGCATCACCTCGCAGGTTACCGTGCAGCCGTCGGCCAACCGCGTCAAATCATGCTTGTCAATTCCTCAGCAACAAACCATCAAGCCAGGTATGAGCCATTAGCGTATCCCAAAGCGGGAGATATTCTTCCGCGACCGCAACCGGTACTATTCGACATAGTCAACAAGCGCACGGTCAATATCGACAATGCCTTGTTCCCGAATCCTTTTGTGCTTTCCCAAATTAATTGGTGGAAGGATGGGAGAGGCTTTACATTTGAGTACAACCAACGCGGCCATCAGCTCTACCGAGTAATCGAGGTGGAGGCAGCCACCGGCCGTACGCGCTCTTTGATCGATGAGGTCAGCTCCACGTTCGTCGATTATAGAGATTTAAGAAATAACCAAAGAAGTGCCGGAAAACACTTTCGTTACAATGTTAATGATGGAGAGGAAATTATCTGGGCATCCGAGCGCGATGGATTTGAACATCTGTACCTCTTTAATGGCCGTACCGGTGTTTTAGAAAACCAAATCACCAAAGGTGACTGGATTGTCCGCGGGGTGGCCCACATCGATCCAGTCAGAAGGGAAATCTGGTTTGAAGCAAGCGGAATGAATTTCGGTGAGGACCCATATTTCGTTCATGCCTACCGAATTGGCTTCGACGGAAAGGGGCTGACATCACTTACGCCAGAACCGGCCAATCATCACATCGAGTTTTCTCCGGACGGTAGATTCTACGTCGACCTCTGGTCGCGTATCGACCTTCCCCCACGCATGGCGCTTTTCCGGTCTAGCGACAACGCTAAACTGATGCAGATCGAGAGCACCGACATCTCCCAACTCGAATCTAATGGATGGAGAGCACCAATCAATTTTGTTGCCAAAGGGCGCGATGGTAAGACCGATATTTGGGGAATCATTCATCTACCAGATAGATTCGATCCACATCTGAAGTATCCTGTGGTGGAGCATATATATGCCGGCCCGCAAGGCTCTCACGTCCCAAAGTCATTCACAACCACAACAGAGCCCCTTACCCAGTTAGGTTTTATCGTTGTGCAAATCGACGGAATGGGCACTAACAACCGTTCACGCCTTTTCCATGACGTCGCGTGGAAGAATCTGAAAGATGCAGGCCATCCCGATCGCATTCTGTGGCATAAGGCGGCTGCCTCTGTATATCCCTGGTACGACATCTCGAATTTGGGAATCTTCGGTACATCAGCTGGCGGCCAGAACGCCATTAATGCACTGCTATTCCATTCGGACTTCTATAAGGTTGCGGTAGCCAACAGCGGCTGCTATGACAACCGTATGGACAAGATATGGTGGAACGAACAGTGGATGGGCTGGCCCGTCGGCATCGAATACTCACAGTCCTCCGCCATCGACAATGCCGACAATCTGCGCGGCAAACTTATGCTTGTCGTGGGCGAAATGGACCACAATGTCGATCCGGCCTCCACCTTTGCGCTCGCCGACAGTCTCATTAAGGCGGGAAAGGAATTCGAAATGGTCTATGTGCCTGGTGCTGATCATGGAGCCCCCGGTATCTTCACCGAGCGTAAGCTCATGGATTTCTTCGTTCGCAATGTTTTCGGGCAAGACCCGCCTAATTGGAATGCCACATCGACGCATTTTCCGTCGAGTTGATGATCCTTTATACTGATCGCCGTGACATTGAGTTCGTAGGATTTTTCTATAGTCACATTCAATCGTTTACGTTGGGCTCAGGACTGCTATTGTTTGCCTTCGTTGAATGCAAGCCCGCAAGATTCGTGTGGGAGACCGGCGCAGTGTCATCGCCGGTCGCTGAGCGTCGCCGTCGTTCAGGCGCTACGCCGAAAGCAGTGGGGTCAATGCCGTTGCGCGTTGGCGATCGTACTCGCTCTGGCGCTTGAAAAATTTCTCGCCTCAGCGGTCTTGGACCTGAGGATTGAAAGTGGCACGGCCATTGGGATGCCAACGAGATCATTCGCTTGTAGGGGTTATAAGCTGGAACCGCCGATTTTTCCGAAATCCTTCGATTCAATAGGTTAGCGGCTATTTTCGGGCGGCAAAGGCCTGATCCATATCCCTCGCACGCTGGATTTCGTCGCCGTGCAGGTACATCGATGTCGTCGCGATCGATGCATGGCGCAGGTTGTCGCGCACGCTGGTCAGTTTGGCCCCGCTAGCGAGTCGGGCCTGAATAATTCGTTTTCGGCGACGACGCCGTTCATGGTGTCGAAGCGGAAGCCGCGGAGCGGTTGAGCAATGCGACAAGTACAAGGACGTAAAAACGCCGCAGCTTTCTGAGGATCATGCGCAGGTTGTGGCCGGCACCACATAGCACTGCGTTGATCGCATCCCCGAGCGCGCCCTTGAGCCAGTTCCGGTCGAGTTTGCCGTCGGCCTTCATATGACCGATCGCTGGTTCAATCGCGCTGCGCCGCCGGATCATGGCGCGCAACGTGCGCGTGATGCCGCGTCGCAGGCCGGGATGGTAGACCTTCACCCCGTCTGGCTCAGCGCCCCGGTAACCACGGTCGACGATCGCGATTTCAGGTTTGACATCGCTGAGAATCGCTGCCTGCTCCAGCGCTTCTTCCAGCGTATGTCCATCGTACGGATTGCCCGGCATCGAGCGGGCACCCACCAACAGCCCTTCCCGGTGTGTCGTCGTGATCGACACCTTGACGCCAAACTCGTATGGCGTGCGCGCCTTACCCTTGGCCAGGCACTCGACTTCCGGCGCGTGCAGCGCATACAGCTTATTTTTGTCCTTCGTCTTCTGCGTCAGGATTCGCTTCGTGCGGGCAATCAGTTCCTGCAGCTCAGCTCGCCTGTTATCAACCACCGTGTCGAGTTGCCGTTGGACATCGCGCATGACGCGGCCGACACGCGAGCGCAGGGTGCGCACTGCCTTGCTCATCCGCCGGTACTGCTTCGCGTGCGCGTAGCGGCTGATCTGGGTGGCGGGCGTGGTGCTTCGCGGTTGTAGTTCTGACGCAGTTTCAGGCCGTGCCGCGCAGCTGCCTTCACGAGGTGTTCACGACAGCGCTCCAGCAGTCGCGAGTCAGTCGGATGTGCGATCGCCTTGGGCATCACGGTCGTATCAACGATTACGCGTTTCGCGCTCGACGCCTTGATCACTCCGGCACGCTTCGCCGCGTCGATCGTCTCGGCGAGCAACTCCTCGACACCGGCTTCTCCCAACCGTTTGCGCCATCGCGTGAGGCTGGACGGATCGATCGGCGGTTCGGCCTGCAAGTACGTCTCGCCCGTAAAAACCTGCCAGTACGGGTTCTAAACCCATTGCCACACAACATCCTCGTCCGAGAGGTCGAAGGCGTGCTGCAGATACAGCAGACCAGCGATCAGTCGAGGCGAACTCGCAGGTCTGCCTTTACCCGAAACGAAACTCGCGCTCATCGATGCACTGAGCCGCTCCCAATTGATCAGCTCGGCCAGCCGTACCAGTGGATGCTTGAGATTGATCTGTTCGCGCAGTGGATGCCGGAACAAATCCTTCTCCGTTACAGGCGCCTTCGGACCCATCTAAACCTCGTCAGAATTTGCAGGCTATACCCAGCAATATGCCAGGTCTCTGCAATTCCAACAACACGATTTCCGCCGGAAACCCCCAACGCTTAACAGGTTGCTGAAGTACCGCTGAAACACGTCATCGCGCAGAGTTCGTGAAGCGTTGATAGATGAACCACCACTTGCCCACTGGAGATCATGCGCGGCGCCGACACGTTCACCGAGAGTTTGTTTTCCGTACGCAAGCTCGACGACTTCGTGCCCAAGTCGCATCCGTTGCGTTCGATCCGCGTGATGGCGAACGAAGCGCTGGCGAAGATGGATCGACTGTTCGCGGGGATGTACGAAGCTGACATAAAGGGTGGACGGCCGAGCATCGCGCCAGAGAAGTTGCTGCGAGCCATGCTGATCCAGATCCTTTACAGCATCCGCTCGGAGCGCCAACTCATGGAGCAGGTGCAGTACAACCTGCTGTTTCGCTGGTTCATCGGCCTGGCCATGGATGACGAGGTGTGGGTGCCCACGGTCTTCACGAAGAACCGGGAGCGTCTGATCAAGCACGATGCCGTGATCGAATTCTTCAACGCCGTAGTGGCCATCGCCGAGAAGAAGTGCCTGCTCTCGGGGGAGCATTTCAGCGTGGACGGCACGTTGATCCAGGCGTGGGCCGGACACAAGAGCTTCGTACGCAAGAACGGTGACGATCAGGACAACGATGGTAGCGGCGCGGGCGACTTCAAGGGCGAGAAACGCAGCAACGAGACACATCAGTCGAGGACCGATCCAGATGCGCAGCTCTATCGCAAAGGCAAAACGGCCAGCGAATTGCGGTACAGGGGCCATACGCTGACCGATAACCGGCACGGCCTGGTGGTCAATGCGCGCGTGACACGCGCCGACGGGCATGCAGAGCGTGAAGCCGCCAAGATCATGATCCACGACGCGCGGCAAGCGGCAGAGGATCCGAACGTAGAAATTACGTTGGGTGCAGACAAGGGTTACAACGCTCAGGAATTCATCGAGGCGTGCCAACAGATGAAGGTCACACCGCACGTTGCGCAAAACGCCTCGGGGCGACGTTCGGCAGTGCCCGATACGATTGCCTCGAGCGCGGGCTACGCCATTTCGCAGCAAAAGCGGAAGTTGATCGAACAAGGTTTCGGCTGGGCCAAGACCGTAGGGCGCATGCGCCAGGTGATGGTGCGCGGCTTGAAGAAGGTGGACCAGATGTTCGTGTTGAACATGACGGCCTATAACCTCGTGCGCATGCGATCCCTGGCACAAATCCGCCCATAGTGGCTGGAAAAGGCGGCAATGAGGCCAGAAGCCGGCCTCACAGTGCTTTAAAAAGGTTGATGCGCGTTGAAATTGCACAATGCGAAAGATTTAGCGACGGTGGGCGCTCAAATCGTGGAAGGCCGATTCCGGGCGGGGGTATTTCCGCATCCTGCTAGTCGTCATCCCGCTTGCGCAAAATATCCGAGACGGTCTGCCGGCAGTTCGGCTTGTCAGGGGCTGACGGATGCTGCACGACTCAGTGCGGCCGAGACCTAGGCACACACTTTGGGAGCCCGGGTCGCGCGAAGAACCAGATACCCACTGAGCTAGACTTGACCTATCGCTTGTACCGCCGAGACATGACATGTTCGATAGACAGACGCACCGAGGCTTCAGCATCACGGTGACAGCGCGCGACGACGTACGCGGCGGCTCCAATGTCACCCTGCTTGTCGAGCGCATCTTTTCCCACCGGGACGACGTGCGCACCGGCGCGCCGCTCGCAAAACCGGAGCATTACCACTCGGTGCACCCCGCAACTGCGGCCGTCGGCGAAGCCATGCGACGAGTCAGACGGCTAATTGACGAGGCACTCGGTGAACGCGATCCGCTGGAAGGCGAGTAATTTTCAATTCGCAACTCTCCAGCCAGGTCTGCAGCGCGCCTTGCCCGGATTTTAAATCTGACCAAGCCAAACGACTGGCTCGCCCTTTCGGCAAGCCGGACAAAATCGATCGCTGCGAGGCGTGAAACCACGGCGGACACCCCTACGGCAACGATTTCCGTCCCGCTCCGTCTTCGTCGACGGAAATCGCCATGTTGAACGAAACGAGGGCCCCAAAGTGAGGGTCTCGACAATAAATGAGATTTCCCCGCTTAATCCACTCGCGTTTGAAACGCGAGTTGGCCAAGACGCCTCAAGGCGGTGGCCGGCCCGTCGAATTCGCCATGCTCAAAGAAAAGCATTTACCGGCACTGGGGCAGGCTGAGAAGGTTGTCCGCAGTGGTCACGTCGTGCCCCGTCCTGAGGAATTTTTGGCCTTGCGGGGTTTGCCAGACGAGCACATCAGCAGTCTGGCCACCTCGGACAACATAGAAGCTCCACCTACCCGTCTCAATCCCGTTAATAGCGTCTTTCTCGCTGATCTTCCACCGGCTCCCGTCGGGGTTCTTTCCGCCGATATGCGAAATGGCCTCGTGCCTACTCTGCTTTTTTGTCTTCCTGATGCAGAGAACCTGAATACGCTGCGCCATAAAACCCTCGCTCTTTATGATGGAGCTTGATATTGCACAATCCATCATATTAAGGAATTTCACGTTTACCCGTGATTTATGCGATATGTATTGGCGCAGATCAAACGGATCTAGATTTACTAAAACACAAGTTATTTCAATCCTTCCGAGAAATAAGACTTGAAAGCCGACCCGCGAGGCTCGCCAACCGATTTCTCCGGAGCCACCGAATCGGTGGTGTCGACGATTCGGGTCATTTTCACCGGGGGTCGTGAAACGCGCCCCAATTGCAGGGCTGATGAAAGATTATTTCGAACAGCGCCGTCGTCGACCGCGCGCACTATCGGATCGGATGCTCGCGACGCCCCGGCCTATTCGGTTGATGCCGCATTGCAAAAAGGGATTGTCAAAGTGATGCACCCTTTGATGCGGTATGACCACCTGGTCGCACTGCATGGGAGTAACGAGCGACTATGTTTTCTACGAACGTGAAGGAAACCTATCTGGAGGGATTTGCGCAGTTTCCAGATGGCTAAAGCGGACCCGCATCGAACGGGCTTCTGTCAGTTTTGTCAGTGCCGCGGGGGTGCGTGCAGAGAAAAACGCAGCCCGAAACGGCCTGGCCGCGCCGTCCAAAACCGACGATCCGTCGGTTATGCGTCGGCAAGAGCAACGCCTCCGACACGGTTGGCGCCGGCCATCGAGGAGCCGCTCGAGTTAGAGCCCCCAGGGGTGAGTTCAATTCACACGTTTTCGTCGGCGTCAAGGCGTCGCATCGTCTCGCCGCAATTCCATGGTAGTTTGCGGTTTCCTCGACTACAGGAAAAGCATGCAGCAGAGTCAGATTGGGAAAAGCGCGCCGACGCTATCCAAAGGAGTGAAAAATGCGCGAAGTTAATATCAACCCGTTGCCGCCCAACCTGCGCGGAAGTCGATTTAAGCCACTGACCGCGCCCATTTTCCTAGGTATTGGAGCCCGCCGACCCGCGAGGAATTCGCGCTGGCGCTGGCGCTATTCGATGAGCTCGATCCCGAGTCGCAGGAGTGGTACGGCGGCGCAGCCTTCGTCGAGCGGATGCGCGCAAAATTGCGCTGATTGGCCCGTGGCGGAAACCTTGGGGGTGTGCCCAATTTAGGCATACCCCCTGCATCGGGTTTCGAGGTAACTGATGATCAGTTACGTAACCCGCCAGAAAAGCCTTCGGTCACCGGCAAACCCTCGCCAGATAAGGAGGGTAACCGAAAAAAACAGGGTAACCGGAGAGGGAAAAGAAAGGGTCGCGGAGGGTGACTGGCGGAAACCGTCGAGGTGGGGATGCGGCGTTTCACGCCTCCTTTGCGGTGTTGCGAGACAGCGTCACGTGCACGCTGATAGCCGATCCGCCGCGAACCGAAGCCGCCGGTGCAGACGCCATTTCTGGCCTGTGCACCGCGATCGCGGCTTTATCGGCCTGACTCCTTTACGTCCGCGGTATTTAGCGCCGCAGACTAGACGGCGCGGCGCTGACCGATACGGGAAACTCCCGTAATTGGAAACAAGGAGAGGCATTTATTGGGCACTCGGGCAGGCTGAGAAGATCGTCCGCAGTGGTCAAGTCGCGCCCGGTCCTGAGGAATTTGTGGCCTTGCGGGGTTTGCCAGACGAGCACATCAGCAGTCTGGCCATCTCCGCCAACATAGAAATTCCACTTACCCGTCTCAATCCCCTTAACCGCGTCTTTTTCGCTGATCTTCCACCGACTCCCGTCGGCATTCTTTCCGCCGATATGCGAAATGGCCTCGTGCCTACTCTCCTTATTTGTCTTGCTGATGCAGAAAACCTCAATACGCATTGCCATAAAACCTCCAATCTTTATGATGGAGTTTGATATTGTATGATCAATGATATGGAACTGCAGGTGCAACCGAGGTTTACTTGATATGCGTTAGCGTGCATCAAACATAGCCGCATGAACGAAAAGAAAAATGATTTTCAATGCTTTCTGCAAAATCAGATTTTAAATACGGAATAGTCAGCACGATGCTGACGAGGCTGGTACACCGGGAACTGTTGCACCGTGCGGCATCGAAACTCGGTCGCGATCAGCTGTCGATGACTTGCCCGCCCGGGACCTCGCCGACCGTTCTGTCCGTTGCACCCTTCCAGATTTCGCGCATATTCGTGTGCGCCGAAAAAGCTTCGCTGAGCGCGGCGTGGAGGTGGCGGATGAACGCTAGTCGCGGAAGCCGTTTAAATCATCCTACATTACCTGAGCAGTGCACAGACAACCATCTACGGGAGTTGGTTATGGCTCCGGGTAAGAAAGACGCGTCACTGGCAAGCAAGCAGCTGTCGAACAAGTAGAGCACGCCGGCACAGAAATCCGTTGCCGGTTCGGATCTGAGTCAGGCCAAAAAAAGCCTAGCCCAGCACCATCGAAAAGGAAGTGACAAGAACGGCATCCTATGACCCCTGGCCTGACCCGCCAGGCTTTTCATGCAGATTCTCCAATGGATGGGCGCTGGGGGGATCGAGCCGGACGCGCGCTGCGGTTAAGATTTCAAAAGGAAGGCCGTAATAAGCAAAAAGAAGTGACGCATACACGGCCTAGACTCATGCGATCCACAACAATAGAAGAAGTCGCGACATCGATATCTAGGGAAGGTCTGCACAACTCGTGTTCAGAGAGTTGGCCGTTTGCCACTTGCGTCGTATCAGCCATGAGAGTCTGCTGGCAGGTTGGTCGCCTGGCTTTTTGAAGCGTGACGACCACTGTTTGCCGAGATTCGCGGCCTGAATCTGCGAGCGTTTCAAGCGTTCCACAAAGCCTTGCGTGCCATCCACAGGTTGCCCAGAGCAAATAGTGTCGTGATCTGGGCGGTGTTCTTCATCAACCCCCGGTACCGGGTCTTCGTATAGCCAAACTGCTGTTTGAGGACGCGGAACGGATGTTCAACCTTGGCGCGGATGCCGGCCTTCAGGCGTTCAATCTGATCGAATATCGCGTCCAGCCGATCGGTTAGGTCCAGTTGTCTGCGCCTGCCTGGTCGCATCGCGACATGCCAGCGAACCGCGCTTACCTGGCAGCGCTTTTCGATACCCTGATATCCGGCGTCAGCGTACACATCCATTTCCTGGCCGTGCAACAGCGCTTCGGCCGCATTGATGTCATGAACGTTGGCGGCTGTGCCGATGACCGTGTGGACCAGGCCCGACTCTGCGTCCACGCCGACGTGCGCTTTCATCCCGAAGTACCATTGATTTCCCTTCTTCGTCTGGTGCATTTCCGGGTCCCGTGTACCAGAGCCGTTCTTCGTCGAAGTGGGTGCGGAAATCAAGGTAGCGTCGACCGCCGACCCCACCTTCAGCATCAAGCCTTTCTCGCTCAGGATCTCATTGACCAGCGTTAGCATCTGCGCAGCCAGGCCGTGCGTTTCGAGAAGGTGACGGAACCGGAGAATCGTGCTCTCGTCCGGCAAACGCGTCATACCCTCGTCCAGCCCAGCAAATTCACGATACAGCGGCACGTCATAAAGCGCCTCTTCCATCGCCGGGTCTGACAGACCAAACCACTGCTGCATGAAGTGGATCTGCAGCATCGTCGCAATAGGAAACGGCGGCCTTCCAGTCTTACCCCTTGGATAGTGCGGTTCGATCAACGCAATCAACCTCGACCATGGCACAACGCGCCTCATCTCATCGAGAAATTCCCGCTTGCGCGTGCGTTTCGTTGAAAGATCCAGACCAAGACCAAGCTGTGTCATCGAGGTACCCCTTAAACCTGCCTTCTCCCAGGTTAGTCCACCGAGACGTCAACGCCAGGACTTTTGCAGACCTTCCCTAGTCAAGGCATTCAACATCGGCAACAAGAATCTATGGTCCTCCCCGTTTTTGCAACGCTGATTCCGATTTTGTGGTTGGCTTGCGTGAATCTATTCGGCGTCTTGAAGGGGATCACTCCCCGCGCCACGATGAGAGTCGCGCCCGACGAACCTCAGAACGATGGCGGCTTCATATGAGCCCATTCTTGTTTCGGGTTCCTCGTCGGGCCACTGTGCCGTTCACGTCATCAGGTGTCAGCGGTCGCAAAACCAGTTGGGTAACTTGTTTGGTGCTGTGTGAAACTCGCTATGCGGGCATGGCTGCAGCCCCAGCGTTAAAACTCGTCTTGCGCGCTGCGATCGCCCATGCGATTCGCGCGAATTTGTTGGCCAATGCGCAGGCCACAACATTGGAGTGTCGTCGCGCGAGCATTTGCCGCGTCCACGTGACCAATGGGCCTGAATTCTTGTCAATTCTCTGCATGAACACTCTCGCGCATTGAACCAGCAGCCGGCGGAGATTCTTGTCGCCTCTTTTACTGATGCCCAGAAGGTTCGCTCGGCCTCCTGTACTGTATTGACGCGGAACCAGACCTATCGAGGCCGCGAAATCACGGCTGCGGGCGTATTGTTTGCCATCGCCCATCTCTGCTGTAAGGACGCTAGCGGTGATCGGGCCGACCCCAGGGATCGTCAACAGACGCCGGCCGAGGTCGTCGTCGGCGAGTTGCTGTGCAATTTCCCTGTCGAGCTCCGCGATCTGTTGCGCAAGATACTTGTAGTGGGTATGTAAGCGTTCGAGAATGGTAACCAGACGCGGTGGCAATGAGTGTTCAGCGAGCAGGGCCGGGAGTCGCCTGACGACCGCGTTGCCAATCGGCAGGCTGATGCCGAACTCAAGCAGGAAGGCATGTAACTGGTTCGTTGTGCATACGCGATCGCGAATCAGTGAATCGCGTACCCGGTGTAGTGCGGACAGCGTCTGCTGCGATTCCGTCCTCGGAGTAACAAATCGCATGGCCGGCCGTGAGGCAGCTTCGCAGATTGCCTCGGCGTCAACAAAATCGTTCTTGTTTGATTTTACGAATGGGCGAACGAACTGCGGTGAGATGAGCTTGATCTGGTGCCCGAAGGTTGCAAGTTTGCGTGCCATGAAGTGGGCGCCGGCGCAGGCTTCCATAACTACCGTGCAAGCGTGAAAGTTACTTAGAAATTCGATCAGCTGCTGTCGCGATACCTTCTTGCGGAACACAGCCTTACCAGACTTGTCCTGGCCGTGTAGGTGAAACGAACGTTTGCCGAGATCGATTCCAATGACTGTTACGTCTTGCATGGCATTGCCTCCGGTTGAACGAGCCGATACAGCGTAACCCACTGTCAGGTGGGGAGGACCATCCCATTACGATGCAGCGGATGCCAAAGCAATCTGGCTGGCGGTGCAGCAACCTTGCAAGGCAGTCGCGGTCAGACGGAAGACCAGTAGGCAGTGCTGGCCATGCACCGAGTGCGGCAGCAGTTGGTCAAGATCCGCACCATGCAGATCAACGCGCTGCGTGGCTTGCTGACCGAGTACGGCGAGGTTATGGGCGCGAGTCGTGCGGCTTTGGATAAAGGGATGCCTGACGTGCTGGAGAAACTGGCCGACCGATTGCCCGCGATGCTGATTGAGACGTTGCGCGAACGGTACAGCGATCTAACAAAGCTGGATCAACAGATCGACAAGATCGAGCAACGACTCAAGGTGTGGATGAGGCGAGACAAGGGATGCCAGGCCATTGCGGAAATACCGGGCGTTGGGCTACTAACCGCCACGGCAGCAGTCGCCACGATGGGAGACGCCAGGGTATTCCGATCAGGCCGAGAGTTTGCCGCGTATATCGGTTTGGTACCGAAGCAGTCGGGCTCGGGCGGCAAGGTGAACCTGTTAGGCATCAGCAAGTCAGTATGACTCTATATGGACGCCTCCCATTTTGCGAAGGCTTTCGCACGCTGTGACGGATGAGACGGCTGCGCCTTTATATCCGGCCCTTGATGCAGCTTCGATGCTGCAGGCCCCGATGAAATCCGCTGACCCACACCTCATTTCCGTGTCGAGCTCGAGGCTCTCCGTCATACTCAGGTTTGGTGGGTCCCGGTCCAACCTATCTCGTCATCACACGCGATTGCCAGCGCAACCTTTTGACCTACCGTCCTTGTGAATCGTTTCCTCTGATTTGTGCTCCCTTACGCGGGTTTGGAACTGACGTGTTCCCTCTGATATTGCCTGTTGTGGGCGAGAAGCGCCCAGATGGTCCTGGCCAGTTTGTTGGCGAGAGCCACGATTACCACGTTGAACGGGCGGCGTTTGGCGAGCTGCTCTATCCATGCGCCAGCCTTTTCTGGATGTCGCAGAACACTGCGCGCGCCGTGGATGAGTAGCGTGCGTAAATCGGTATCACCTCGCCGGCTGATCCCCAGCAACTGCACCTTTCCGCCGGAACCGGTCTGTTTCGGTACCAAGCCGATCCAGGCTGCAAATTCTTGGCTGGAGCGAAAGGCTGTCGCATCGCCCATCGTGGCGACCGCCGCGGTAGCGGTCCACAAGCCAACGCCAGGCACGGCGGCGATCGTCTTGCAGGCCTGATCCTCTCTCATCCAGATGCGCAGGCGTTGCTCGATCTCAGCAATCTGCCTGTCGAGCACCGTCAGGCTGTTCCACTGCGCACGCAATGTATCGATCAGCATGGCAGGCAGACGCTCCGATAGTTTCGCAAGAACGCCGGGTATCGCCTTGTCAAGCACTTCCCGACTGCGGCCCATGACTTCACCGTACTCGGCAAGCAGACCACGCAGGCTGTTAATCTGCATCGTGCGGAACTTGACCAACTGCTGCCGCATGCGGTGGAGTGCGAGGACTGCCTGTTGTGCCATCCGATTTGATGGCCACTGCCTTGCTGGGAATCTGCGTGGCCATCCAGATGGCGCGCGCATCGGCCGGATCACTCTTGTTGCCGATGTTGAAGGCCTTGACGAACTTCGGGGGCATCAACTTCACCTGATGCCCCAACTTCATCAGTTGCCGCGCCCAATGGTGCGCACCGCCACATGCTTCCATTCCGATCAGGCAAGTGGGGCGGTTTGCGAAGTATTCGAGAAACCGGTCCCGCCTGATTGCTTTGTTGATGACTTCACCACTCTTCGGGTCTACCCAGTGGACCTGAATGACGCTTTTGGCAATGTCGACACCTACGGGGATGGGGTTCATGGCTGTTCACCTCCGGTTCGCTCTGAAGACCTTAATAATCCTCGGTTTCGAACACGTTGAAGCTCCTCGTGTACGAGCGGGGTCACCGCTCGCGTGCGGGAGGCGTCCATTCCATTTCCGTTTGGCAAGGCTGGCCGCCGCGCGGTTGTAAGCGCGGGTTAGCATTGCTGCCAGAGCCGCATTGAGCGTGGACGGAACCGCCGCTCAACTGTTCATTCCGGCGCGGAGGCCAGCGCGCAAGCATCTGGCGACGCTTCTGGCACGTGACCTTGCCGCTGATTTCGCCGGGTGTCTTCGCCGGCGCGCTGTTCTCGGTGCTGATTTCGCTCGACAACCTCGGCGTGCCCTACTTTCTCGGCAGCGCCAACACAACGACGCAGCCTGTCGTCATGCTGTCGTATTTGCAAAACTAGTTCGATCCTTCCATCGCCGCGATCAGTACGTGCAGATGCTGATAGCAATCGTGTTTCTCCTGGCGGTCGAGAAGATCTACGGCTTACGGTCGATGAACCGCTAGGCGTGCGCGCAGTGGCGTGCGACCTTCTCGTTGCTTCGGCCGCCCGACCTGAGCAATCAGGCCTCGCTAACTGGTGCTAACCACGTGCATCCCGGCGCGACTGCAACCCGGCTTGGTGATCTTTTTGTCAGCTGGGTCTTGCGGCGAAGCCCGAACATGGTGGTATGGCGGTCTTGACCGTTAGTTGCACTATTGCCAGGAAAGACAATGAATGAAAATGGGGAAAGCGATGTGCTTCCGCGCGCCACCAATCGCCCTGACTGACCGACGCACCCGATGGAGGCGACATCATGCGATTGCGCCGCATCCCCACGCGACGTTCTCCCATGCATGGCAGAGGACTGTTCGCGCTGCAACCGATCGCCGCGAGCTACAGGGTCATCGAGTACAAGGGGGAATTGACCAGTTGTTGGATGGAAAACGACCCTTCCAAGAACAAGGCTGCACGATGCGCAAGATCAACAACCTGACGGACGCCAGTACCCTGTGTTGCAGTGGACCTCGTGCAGCCCCAGCGAATAGTCACTGGCATGGCCGCAGTCGAAGCCGAAGAACCACAGGGCGGGCCATGACGTGAGCCTACCCGCGAAGCTCAGGCCACCATGCGCAGTAAGGAGCATCGCGAGCGGTGCGTGCGACTCGGGTATCTCGTTCCCGGCGTCGCTGAACATCGAGAGGAAGAAATTCACGATGCCCTGTTCGTCGGGGACGACGTGACCATCGCGCCATGAGTCGGCGAACGGCACCAGATCGAGACGATCGACGCCGTAGAGAACATGATCGGCGGGTACACCGACATAGCGCACCCGCCTGCAACCTTACGCTTCAAACGTGGGCCTCACCCGAATAGCGGCAAAACAGGGGTTGACGGGAACAATGACCCCATTTGGTGGTTGATGCTGGCCTTGTGGCCAGAGAACTGACTTTAGCGAACGTCAACTTCAACGTCGACAGTGATGCCACGTTGCCGTTGGTTGTACTCAGGCCGGCGGACAGCGAGTTGCCCCCGCTCTGTGCGGTACAGTGATGAAATGGGTTATAGTCAGACAAATCAACGGTCGGAAGCCACCCGTGAACCGTACTCATGTCTGGTCGTGCCCCGCTGCGGGCCGGCTTTCGGTGGAGCGCTCCTGGGTCGGCGCACTGAACGTTCACTTTCACTTCGCGGAGTGTGCGGCGGACGCGGCCTTTCTCGTCTCCGAAAAAGGTGCAATTGAGTACGCCAGCGCAGGAGCATTTGCAATGATGGCGCCCGGCGCCCTCGCACGGGGGCGCGACGTCGTGTCGCTCGTCGAGGTCAGCAGCGCGCCCCGCTTCCGGGACGCGATTCGCCGCGCCCGCACGGGCCAACTGGCGGAAATGATGGTGGTGTTCCGCGCGAAAAATGGCGGCAGGGTGCCGTTTCAGGCGAAGGTGTTTCGGGCCGTCGACTCGCACAAACTTTGGATAGTCGGGCTTGACCTCTCGAAAACGGACAAGCTGGCTAAGTACGAGCCGCAGGGCGCGGTGGCCGAGCAGGAAGTCTTGACGGCGGCGTACCGGAACGGCGAGTTCATGGTGTACTACCAACCCTTGGTGAGCCCCGACGGCGAGCTTAAGGGTTGCGAGGCGCTAATGCAGTGGCGGCAGCCCAGCGGCACCTTTGTTTCGCCGGTAGACTTCGTTCCAGTGGCTGAGCGCAGTGGCTTTTTCATTGAGCTGGGTGCGTTCACGTTACGCGAAGCACTCGCGCAGTTGCAGCAATTCAAAAAGGCAGGGCTGGACAAACTCTTCATGAGCGTGAACGTCAGCCCACGCCAGCTCGAGCACGATGATTTCGAAGACATCCTCGCGCGCGCTCGCCGAAACGGGTGTGCATCCCGGGCGGCTCTCACTGGAATTGACTGAAGGCGCGATGGTGCTAGATGTCGAGGAGACCCGGCGATTCTGCACCGGATTGTGGCCACGGGGGTTCGCATCTCGTTGGATGACTGCGGCACCGGCTTTGCGAACATGACCTACCTGACGTCCTTCCCAATATCGACGGTCAAGCTGGACCGTTCGTTCGTCCAGGCAATTGAGGTCGACCAGACTTCGCGAGTCGTGGTCAAAGCGTTGGTCGGAGCGGCCAAGACACTCAACCTTCGTCTGGTTGCTGAAGGCGTTGAGACCGCCTCGGTGGCGCACGCTTTGAAGGACATGGGCATCGACTACTTGCAGGGCTACCTCTATGGCAAAGCCATGCCCGCAGCGGCCCTCATTGCTCGCTTCAGAGCACTGGCGTCTCGCATTCAGTCGTGAATCGGGCACAGCGGCAGTTAATTTAGTCCTTGAGGTAGCTGGCTAAATTCCTCCTTGGCCTTGGTGAAAGCCCGCGCTCTTCGTCACTCTGGCAAGCTCCACCCTGTCGATGTCTGCGCGAACATGTAGTTGACTTTGATGTCACTAACACCTCAGGAACTCTTCGTGGGTCAGGCCAAAGTCAATAACGTAACGACCTAATATATTAGCAACAGTTCAAATATTATTCCAACGCGACCATAATCGGTCTTCCTCACTGCAACGACGCATTGGATGCATCCATTGTTTCATTAAGTCAAAGTTTAGACCCGTACCGTCCGGTAAAATGCAAGGTGATGGATAACGAATTTTTACCTGCGGTAGTTTAGGTTAATCCAAGGATCTCGTCGGTGGATAATACAGATTCGTTTGCTGACAGATTTGGCGAGCACGCTCGACCTCGCGTACTGGAAGCGGCGCAAGCGCCGAAAATTGAATTGGACAAGACTCGTCGCGTGCTTGAGCCAGTTGTGTCACCGCTTCATCTCCCGTTGACACCCGCTTACACCGCGTCCCAATCGGGAGGATGGTCATACAGCGCTATCTTTGGGCAATTGAGACGCCTTTGGATTGGCCTCGCCGCCTCCCGGTGATCGTCACCTTCTATGAGCCGCGGCATCCGGGCCTCCATGCTAAAGGGATCAATTGGGTTCAGATGGTCGGCGCATTTTCCCGCGTGCTTGCCCGTTTGAGAGCGTACGGGAAGATTGATCTGAAGCAACACGTACGCGAAAAGCGTTGGCAAATTTACCTTTTAGCACCGTTCTCCGGCGTGCCAGGTTACAGTGCTTTTATCAAGGTTCAGGTGCCCAATAAACGCTTCTAAAAGTACGTTTTCGCAAATAGAAAAAGAAGGCGGCTCAATAGCATTAATTTGACTATAAACGGGCATCTTAAATCCATTTGCATGGGAGGAAATATGGATCGCCTGCAATTGCCCTGTGCGTCGCCTTACCCCGGTGCAATCCCGGAACGCGCCCCCATTTTCACCAATACCCCCGAGTGCGCCGCCACTTCTCAAATGACCGCGTTCACCGCGGCCTTGCAGGCGCACACGGGCCAGATCTTCGACAGCTACGAAACGCTGCACGATTTCTCGGTACGGGCATATCGAACGTTCTGGCAAGTCTTCGTGCAATGGTCTGAAGGTCTTGACTGGTCCGGCAGTCTCAAACCCGTGTGCGTCGGCGACGAATGCGAGCACGCACAGTTCTTCCCGGAACTCGAACTGAATTACGCCGACAACCTCTTGAGCTTGTCGGTAGCAAGGGCCGAGGCACCTGCGCTGACAGCCTGTCACGCCGATGGCCGGCGAGTACATCTGACTCGCGGTGAGCTGCGCGATCGCGTATCGCGTCTCGCGCATGCACTCACGGAATTGGGACTGCGCCAGGGGGATCGCGTAGTGTGTGTGATGCGCAACGACGCTGAAGCGGTCGTCACTGCGCTGGCGGTCACCGCGCTCGGTGCAACGCTGTCGACGGCTGCACCGGAGATGGGTGTCGAGACGCTCCTCGATCGTTTCACACCGCTCTCGCCGCGCCTGCTGTTCGCGCACGCAGCGGCGCAGACTTTCGACACGGGCGTACCGGTCGCGACCAAGATCGGCGAGCTGGCGGCTGCTTTGCCGTCGCTGGAATGTATTGTCCGTCTCGACGACGGCGCCCTACCAGATGCGGTCAAGCAACGAATCTATTCGCTCGATGAACTGGTCGAGCACAGCGACGCCGCATCGTTCGAATGGCGGCGCTTCCCGTTTAACCACCCGCTTTTTGTCATGTTCTCGTCGGGCACCACCGGCAAGCCCAAGTGCATCGTGCACGGTGCGGGCGGCACTTTGCTGGAACACCTGAAGGAGCATCGGCTGCATAGCGATCTGCGGGCCGGCGACCGGATGTACTTCCATACCACCTGCGCATGGATGATGTGGAACTGGCAGTTGTCGGCGCTTGCGTCCGGCGTCGAAATCGTCACCTATGATGGCCCGATCTCGACGGTCGATACGCTATGGCGCCTTGTTGCCGACGAGCGCGCCACGGTGTTCGGCACAAGCCCCGCTTATCTGAAGATGAGCGAAGACGCTGGGCTGATGCCAGGGCGGCAGTTCAATCTAAGCGCCCTGCGCGCGATGATGTCGACGGCCGCAGTACTGTTCGACCCACAGTTCACTTGGGTGCGTGATCACGTGAAGCCGCTGCCTTTGCAGTCGATTTCGGGCGGCACGGACATCATCGGCTGCTTTGTGCTAGGCAATCCCAACCTGCCGGTCTACGCAGGCGAAGCCCAATGCAAGAGTCTTGCGCTTGACGTTCAGGCCCGCTCGCAGGGCGAGTCCGTCGACGGGATCGGCGAACTGGTGTGCGCAAACCCGTTTCCGTCACGTCCACTCGGCTTCTTCGGCGACACGGACGGCACCCTCTTTCACGCCGCCTATTTCGCGAGCAATCCGGGCGTCTGGACTCACGGCGATCTGATCGAGTTTTCGCCGCAAGGCACTGCGAGACTGCATGGCCGCACCGATGGCGTCCTGAACGTGCGCGGCGTCAACGTCGGGCCGGTCGAGATCTATCGCGTACTGGATGACATCGAGGAAATCCGCGACGCGATGGTCGTTCAGCAGTCGTTGCGCAATATGACGGCTGGCTCTTCGAACGCAGCCCCAACGGATCAGCGTACGGTGTTGATGCTCGTGCTGCGCGAAGGCTTCGAGCTGAACGCAGCGCTGGCCGCCCGTGTGCGCCGCGACCTTGCACGTCGCACATCTCCGGCGCACGTGCCCGACCGCATCATCGCCGTCGATGCGTTGCCGGTTACGCACAATGGCAAGCCGTCGGAAGCGGCCGCACGCAACGCGATCAGCGGCCTGCCGGTGCGCAACACGGCGGCGCTGCGCAATCCCGAGTGTCTGGACGCGATTCGGCGTCACCCGGCGCTGAACTCGGCAACGCGCGAACTGGCGCCGGTGGGCCAGTCCCGGGAGGATCTCGAACGGCACTTGCAGTCGCAGTGGGAAAGACTGTTCGACATAGCTCCGATCGGTCGCGACGACAACTTCTTCCAACTAGGTGGCAATTCGTTGCTGGCGGCGAGATTACTTGCCAGTGTGAATGAGTCGACGGGGCGCACGCTGCCGCTCGCGACACTATTCATCGCACCGACCATTGCGCGCCTCGCCGCGGCAATCGACGAGCCCGGAGTGCCGCAATCTTCGCCGACGGTCGTACCGATACGAGCTGGCACGGGTACACCGCTCTTCCTGGTACACGGGGTGAGCGGCACCGTCATGGAATGCTCGGCGCTCATCGCGGCGATGCAGACGCCGCGCCCGATGTTCGGGCTGCAGGCACGAGGCCTCGACGGCGAGCAGCCGGCACAACGGCGCGTTCACGACATCGCGGCCAGCTACATCGGACAGATGCGCAGCGTGCAACCGACGGGACCCTACGCGGTGGCGGGCTACTCGTTCGGCGGATTGATTGCGGTCGAGATTGCGCAACAGCTAAGCCGCGCCGGCGAGCAAATGGAATTGCTGTGCCTGATCGATACCTATGCGCACGAGCGTTGCCTCCCGTGGCGGGCCTGGCTGCGGCACAACCGTGACTTCCTGGGCTGGCACTGGCGCAGGCTGCGCGCCGTCCCCAAGGCGCAACTTACGCACTACGTGAAGGACAGACTCGCGAATGTCGTAGATTATTTGCGCATGCGCAATGGACGCATGGCACACCGCCCAAACAGCCACAACGCGATGATGCCGCCGGCACTACGGACGGTGCGCGAGACGTTACGGGTAGCGATGACGACGTATCGGCCAAGGCCCTATCACGCTGGACCGATCGTCTATGTGCACGCGACGTCCACGCTGTCTTACCGTAATAATCAGTTGACGCTGTGGCAGCACGTCGCTCGCGGCGGGCTGGATGTCGTCGATGTGTCTTGCGACCACTTCGAGATGATCGCCGAGCCGAATGTGCAGGTCGTGGCTGCGGCGTTGGATCGGCGCCTGACCAGCAGCGACAAATCGCGATCCGGGTTTCCTGCGTTCGGAGGCGTCGCGTGCGCCTAGGCGATCGCTGGTCGCCCTCCGCCGCGTGGCAGAGCGCGACCAGCACCAACCGTTTTCATCCGCGTTAACCAGATACCGGAAAGAGCGCTGCCTACGCTGTTTGATCCGATGACACGAGCGATCCCTCACAATCTGGCGGGGACTGCGGCAGGCATGGGCCTTGGCCTCTACACTGCCGCTGCATTGCCAAGGCCCATCCCGGAACAATAGGTGTTAAATCAACCGGGCACGGGACGAGTTTCAGCGTCTGTATCCCGAGTTCGCTTTCGATTTCAGGTTAGCCTGTTTATCGCCAGGCGCTTGAGGACAGCTCGGCGGACGGATGACCACCCCTCATGCGAAAGTAGCCATCGTGGTGACACGAGTTCGGACGGCGGTTGGGGGTAAGTAATCTCGCGCTTCCGGGCCGACTGTTGGATCGGGTGTTGGATGGAAACCCCGGAATATTTCCGAAATCCCTGAAAATACCCACCCACCAAGGTTCGAGACCGGAGCCCGTCTTTGCAGCAGCGAAGCCATCGAAACGGGCGACCGGGTGTTCATTCACGCTCGCGTCCATATCGAACCGGCGGCGAGCTTCTTATCGACTACGCTCTATCAGTCGACGAGGCGGCGGCCGACGACACCCAGATGCTGTACGCAATGTCATTGCGGCGCGTCGGGATGCCGTCGAACTATGCTGGGCAGCAATGCTGCGTCGGCATGTCCTGCTGCAACGCAGACAGTCCGATGCGCGAATTCTCCGGCGTCTGATACAGACACAGTGCGCGCCGATATCTGAACATCGCGCCTTGGCGGCATAGATGGGTGCCCGATTGCGATCGTTTTCGCATTGCAGATCGATGGGCGGCCACGGCCAAGGTAGATTCGTTGAACCCACCCATGCTCATCGTTGCGGTCCCGAAGCTCGCTTCCGGCTCGTATACCGTCCCTATATCGGCAGGCTGGCGCATCCGATGCGAACATTGCCTCTCGTCTATAATTCACGAGCCAAAACATCAACGATCGCACGGAGCCACATTTTATGGATCAACCCCGCGGACGATTTGCGGGACCTCGGGACAGCGGACAACGCCAACCTCGCCACGCGAAAAAGTCTCCATCCAACCGGCCGGGACAACCATACGTGAAGGCGCCTCCTCGAGACCCCACTCAGACTGCGTCGATCTTCAAAACACGGTCGTTCCAGTTTCTCGTCGATGCGGTGGGTGCAGAGAATATCGCGCTCGGACTCGACTCGAACATGACGCGAGTTGCTGAATTGATGAAGGGTGAAAGATTCACGCCCGAGACCGCTTTTCATATGGAAACCACGCTTGGACTGCCGCATGGTTTCTTTGACCAGCCCCATCCTGCCCTCGCGCCCGAAACCATCGCCCGTCTGAAGTCACCGCTCGACTTTATCAAAACAGACAGCGAGCCCGAGGTTGCGTCTCAAACGCGCATACCGGCTTCCGCCCCGAACGGCGGCCAACAATCCATTCTTGCAGACAACCTGTCCGAGGAAACGAAAATGCCAAAGAAAGCAACGGGCGGGTCGCCGGCGACCGTCAAAAAGAGTCGAGGCCAGTTGACCAGACCGACAGGCGCCCATGCGGCAGGAAAACGTTCATCATCGAAACCCAGAGCCTCTTCTCAAGCGACCCGGCAGCAACCGCTGGCGTTAGACGACAGCGCCACGCTTGAAAACATTCGACGGCAGAACCTCCACGTCCTCACGGGTCGCAACGGCTCCAAGGCGCGCCTTGGTGTCGTCATGTCGATGACTAAGTCCAATACCGTCCATCGGCTATATGGCAAGAAGCGCATGGACGATGCCGAGGCGAACCGTTTCACGGAGCGTCTTGGTTTGCCGACTGGCTGGCTGGACACACCGCGCTCGGAAATGGAAATTCCCGAGTCGGTGTTACGTTTGCTGACCCCTGCTTCGCGTAGTCGGGGATCCGTTGCACAACAGGAGTCGGTCGAGCCGGCGACGAAGAAAGGTGCGCCAGGCAAACCCGCATATCCAAAGGCGCACACGCGGCGCGCGCGGACGGGCGTCCCGGTCGAGCCGGAAAATGTCTCGCCAGCTTCAGCGGACGTCGCAGATGAGAATACGGCAATGGTCGTCGGCCCGCCTGATCATATAAGCAATGCGCATGCCGAGGCCGCCGGTCGCTCTTCTGAAGGAAATGACGGCGAGCTGCCTACAGTCATATCGGCAACCCCTGAGGCACTTGAGCCCGCCGCAATCTCCCAGCAAAACCTCGTCCCACTCCCCGCTTCGGTCACCAGTCTGGAAAATCTCCACGGCATCGCGCCAATCGCGGAAGCATTGATCAAGACGTTGGCAGGAAAGGCGCGCACAGGACGGCTGGACGAATTGGAGGCTCTGGAACTTTTGCAGCAGGCAGTCCTGTTGTGAGTCGGCGCTAGCGGACGATGACACACTGTCCCGCGGAGCCCGACGCGCATCGGGCCCGCCCTGACCCAGAGGTATCGGACCGCAACTATCCGGTCGACAACTGACTGCTCACGCCCCCCCTTCGAAACGGCACAAGCCTCCAATACACGCGTCAGCGCCTTAATGGTCGAGAAATGGTCGTAGCTTGGCGGTGCGGTTCGGATGCGTCAGTTTTCGCATCGCCTTGCTTTCGATCTGCCGGATCCGTTCGCGTGTCAAGTCAAACTGTTTGCCCAGTTCCTCAAGCGTACAGTCAAATGCGGTATCGATCCCGAAACGCATCCGCAAGACCTTCGCTTCACGCGGCGACAATGCGTCGAGCGCCGTATTGATCGCGGCGCGCAGATTCGCCTGCACGGCCGCATCGGCGGGCGACGTCGCCGTCGGATCTTCGATCATATCGCCAAGTGTCGCATCAGCATCGTCACCCACTGGCGTCTCAAGCGATAAGGGCTGCCTTCCAATCTTCAACATGGCGCGAACCTTCTCTTCCGGTAATTCCATGCGCTGCGCCAACACCGCAGGATGAGCCTCGCGTCCGGTTTGTTGCAGGATCTCGCGGGAAATCCGGTTCAGCTTGTTGATCGACTCCATCATGTGAACAGGAATCCGGATCGTGCGAGCCTGATCCGCAAGCGAACGCGTGACTGCCTGCCGCACCCACCAGGTCGCATAAGTTGAAAATTTCCAGCCGCGTCGGTATTCGAATTTGTCGACGGCTTTCATCAGGCCGATATTTCCTTCCTGGATGAGATCCAGGAGGTGCATGCCGCGGTTCACATATTTTTTCGCAATGGAGATCACGAGGCGCAGGTTGGCCTCGATCATCTCGCGCTTTGCCTGCCGCATCTTCGACTCCGCCGCCATCATCTGCCGGTTGATTTTCTTCAGCTGCTGCAACGGCAGTCCGACCTTCGTTTCGATATCGAGAAGCTTCCGCTGTTCAGCCTGAATCGCCGGCAGACTACGTTCGAGGGCGGCGCCGTACTCGCGCGACGCCGCCGCCGTCCTTTCAGTCCACGCGAGATCAGTTTCGCGTCCCGGAAACGACTTGACGAACTTCTCGCGCGGCATGCCGCATCGGTCAACAGCAATTTGCAGAATATGGCGCTCGACTGCGCGCACCTGTGCGACCTGTTGTTGCACATCGTTACATAGCCGATCGATGGTCCGCGCCGTGAAGCGAATGGGTGCCAACTCGCGCTGGATCGCTTCACGCAGGTCCGCGCCAGCTACCCGCCCCATACCCTGCACAGCATGGGAACCAGAAATCTGCTCGAACAGCTCGCGCACCCGGGCAAAAATAACGAGGCTGTCGCTCGTGAGCTGTTTCAGGCGCGCTTCGTTCGCCCTCGCCGTGTCCCGGTCTTCAATCTCGCTGTGCTCATCGCCGTCGTCGTCGTCATCGTCAGCTGTGGCCTGCTCGGTGTGCGGCGCTTCAGCGAAATCCGTCGACGACTGTTCGACCGATTCGGTTTCCTCATTGATACCGTCAACCAGTTCGTCGATGCGCAGTTCACCGGCTTCAATCTGCTTCGCGCTCAGAAGGATCGCGGAGACGGTAACCGGGCACGCAGCAATCGTCCGGATCATTTCCTGGAGGCCGCCTTCGATTCGCTTCGCAATCTCGATCTCACCCGCGCGAGTCAACAATCCGGTCGCGCCCATTTCACGCATATACATGCGGAAGGGATCGGTCGTACGCCCGAATTCCGAATCGACGGTGGAAAGCGCCACTTCCGCCTCCTCGTCGGCCTGGTCATCCAACATGGTTGCCGGCGCCGCATCGTTCATAAGCAGCACCTCCGCTGAAGGCGCCTGTTCGTAGACCGCGACGCCCATGTCATTGAAGGTGCTGACAATGGTTTCAATGGCAGCGGTCTGCGCGAAGTTGTCCGGCAGGTGATCGTTGATTTCGGCATGAGTCAGGTAGCCGCGCTTCTTGCCGAGCTGAATGAGTGCGCGCATCTGACGCTGCTGCTCTTCGTCCGGCGACACTGTATCCACCGGCAGCAGGCCTGCGGTTGCCTTGCTCTTCGATGCGCGCCGGGCCGACGCTTTCGGCGCTGATGCAGCTGTATCTGGACCTGAATTGCACGGATCAACCTTTGCCATACATTCTCCTGAATGGGTTTGCCCGGCGATCGCGAAACCAGCGGTTGCCGGCTGCGGGGCAGGCACGAGATGAAGGATCGCAACGGGCAATGAACACGGCCCGCAGAACCAGCGTGCGATAGGGAAGCGCAAAACGTGGCGCGCGAGGAGGAAAGGCTAGCAATGTAACACCATTTGCTGCACTGCACCAATCCCGCGAATTGTTCGGCTGACACGGACCGCGATCAAATGAGGAGCCGGCGGACCTGCCTGAGGTAGGCGAATGCCGGAAAGCGCGCGATCGAGCACCACGGGCATCTCCCGGTTGCCCCGCGTATGACTTACCCGGCGCTTCGATTATGATATCCATCCGACGATCTTGAGCATCTGCGGAACTGGCGATGAAGCCGATCAAATTGCGAGTATCGCGCGACGAAGCGGGCAACCTGCTGGACGATTTGACTGCATGGGCGAGCACCAGCGGCATTGACCCAGGGCTTTCCACCTTCAGTACGCCCCCTACCTTGTCGAGCACGAATTCGCCCGTTGTCTATCATGTCTATGTGGGCGAGAGCTTTTTCGAGCAGTTCCCGGAGTGGCGCATGTTCATCGAGCAGTAACCGGCCACCCCGGCTATGCAAAACCGGCGACAACGCCCAAAGATTTAGAGACAACTGCGTGTCAGTCGCAATTTTTTCAATTCATTTGACGAGAGCGGCCAGCAAAAGGGGGAACACCGCAGCGGCGTTTGCGCCGCGCTTCGATATCGGCAGCGGCCGGCCGTTCAACACGGAAGTCGATGCCTTGACGGGCGAATTCAGCGCGGCGCGCCGAGTCGTTGACCGCATATGCAGCGTCCGTTCTATCCGGCAAGCGACCGGTTCAGCTCAAAACGAACAACTGGTTGCGGAGTAGCGTCGTGTGCTGCGCGCTTCGCGGCGTCGTAAGCCGACATCATCCAGCCCTAGAAGCGGTGCCGGATGCCCGTGCCAACGAGCAACTGGTTTTGACTGCTTGACGGATCGTTGATGTTGATCACGGCAGGCGCGCCCGATGACGCGTGCTGATAGATCGTCTCCGCGTACACGTCCGTACGCTTCGACAGCTGATAGACGGCCTGCAGCGCGCCCTGGTGCCAATGCGCCGAAGAAGCGTCGGAGAACACGTACATACCCGCTAGCGAGAGGGCGGGCGAAGCTTGCCAGACCGCGCTGATCTCGTAGTTACTGAACCCGATCGACGGCAAAACGCTGCCGCTGTCCGCATCGGCAACGCCTGTGTAGATCGAACGCGACCACGCCCCTGCCAGAGTCACATCGCCGAGCGCATAACTCGCGCCGGCGGCGACCGCATCCTGCTTTTGCACACTGGCGTCGATCACTGCCTGACCGCTGCCGGGCAATGCCGATGGCGAGTAGGCACCGACCTCGTTGAGGCCGCGTCCGTTGTTGTGCATCCATGCGACACCGGCATTGAATGGGCCATTGCCGTAGTTCGCAGCAATGCTGTATGCGCGGTTCTGCGCGAACCGGCCTGCAGTGTTGGAGAATGCATACATGCCGCCGAAGCTGAACCCGTTCAGAGAGGCGCTTGCATATTTGACGGAGTTCGCGGCGAGGTAGGAGTTGTTGGCATTGTCGTTGTCAAACGGATGCGCGAACGCGGTACCGCCGGTTCCCCCTGTCAGCGTGAACGGCGCGAAATAGTCGTGAATCAGGTCGTATTGGTGGCCGAGGGTCAGCGTACCGAGGGTCTCGGATTGAAGTCCCACGTACATCGGACGATCGTTGAATCCTTCGCCCGAGGTCACCGAGTAGCCACGCTCCATGCGAAAAAGTGCTCGGGCTCCGCCGCCCAGATCTTCGGTACCTTGCAAGCCCCAGAAACTGCCATCTATCAATCCCGACGTCGCGCGATATTGCGCATGTCCATCCACGTTGCTGACGTAGGCGAGGCCCGCATCGAGTGCACCGTATAACGTGACGCTTTGGGCTGAGCAGGTAGAACTGAGGGGCGCTAGCAATGCGCCGGCCACCGAGCAGTAGTGAAGTTGGTTCATGATCAAAAAGAAGGGGTATTGGGGCGGAAAATGCCGAACGCACCAATGCGAAGGCACACGGGTGCCACGCGAGATTGCCGGTAAAATGCCGACGGATCGAAGCTAGTCAGATCGGCAGATCGATTGACGGCGGGATCCGGATGATGTTGCCAGCCGCAAAGGCTGGCGCCAGGAGGTGACTGTGACGTTCATGTGCGGCTCCATGGGGTTTCGCACCCCGGTTTGTCCGATACAGGAACGAAAAGAGATCTGACTCCTGCCACAGGCAGGAGAATGCCAGGACAGACACAGTGGCGCGACCGCGCTGCCTCCCTTTTCGTTCGATGGAAAAATGTAGTTATCATTTGGTCACTAACGGCGATGCACACTGTCGACGGAACAACAGAAGAATCGCGGGATCCCAAGTTTCGTTGATCGTAGGGCCTGCCGCTGGATATGACAATCAGGCACTGACTAGCGAGGATTCCCTGCGCTCCAACGGAACGGCCGATGAGCCGCTGTGATGTGCCGCGGCAGCAGTTGAGAACCACTATTCCACTCGAATATCCCTACCTTTGCAACGCAGGCTACTCGATCGGCAGTTGAGGGGTGAGATCGTGTGGAAACTCCCTTTTTCACGGTTAATGCTGGACAGCAACTGGCCGGCTCTTCGTCATTGCCTGCATTCCTCTATGTTGCAAAATGCCATGTCGATATACATCACAAAAACGCGCAGTAAGACATTCAATGCTACGTTTTTCTGCGGAAAGTGACCACTGCTTAGGTGATAACAATGTCCTATTTTTTGAATAGGCTGCATTTTCTGATCCCCAATAAACCGCTGTCGTACGTTATACCTCAATAGCAGGGGCGATATCAAATAAAGACAATTTATGCCCACAGGAAAATCTTTGATGGGAATCTCAAGTCCCCCGACTTCACAAGCGTTATGAATGGTATGCGGGAGCCCTGTAGTAGGGGCCGTGTTCCGCCACCCCGGAAGCATCGCGAAGAGGTGCCTGAGCAATTCAGACAGCCGGATACTGGGAGCGGCAGGAGGCCTAAGCCAGCATTAGTGCAGGCAAAGGAACCTCGAAGATCATGAAAAAGGACCGCCAAGACTGCAAAGACGTGGATAGGGGACGTACGGATACCTTTGGTTTTCCTCATGCCTCGAACGACAAGCTCCCGCCGCGACCCCTCAGCACCGACCTCCATGATGAGCAGCATCGGCATCAATATATTTGATACCCATTCCTTCTAGTGATTGCGTAGAGAATTTCGTACGATACGTAACCTGCGGCGGCCAGTGCGGCGAGGGCAAATAAATTACGGTGTATTAACGTGTTCCGATATGGAGTGTCTATGAAAAATATGAAGCGAGTGCTATGTGGTGGCCTGCTGTCCGTTGCTCTAATGGGGGTGGCGGCGCAGGCTACCGAGGTTCCGATCCAAATGTACTCAATTCCAAGTCCTGCGGACCCTTTCGATACTTCTACCTACTACTGCGGGCCCGGCGGGGAAGATGGGCATGGGAGTCACGCGGCGGAGCAAAGCGACTGGTCATTGAGCTTCGCATAATGCCTACGAGAAACTAGGCAATGACAAAATGAAATCCCACATTCATCAGCGGCGCGAGGTGAAATGTGACATTGGCCGATGTCCGAGGCGAAGGTGCGCTGGCCAAACTGACTCACCAAGTCGATGTTTATCTTAGCGAGATTACTGAGGCTGGAGCAAGCAGTCCTCGGCGGACGTGTTCTGCACGACCCGCGCATCTACGCAGTGCTTCTATCAAGTTGGCTCATAACAATTCGCGGAATGTTGAACATTCAGGCTTCCGGTGGAAATCGGGGTGTAGGAATTGCAGGGACTTACTGGCAAGTTTCTGGTTCCTCGAGGATTACCGGGGAACGCAGCGCGGATTTTGAGGAAGAGATATTTCTCGTCGCGGTACCCGTAAGCGCGACGTTTAATGACCTTGATGGTGTTGTTGATGTCCTCGACGACGCTGGTATTGAACGGACGCCGGCAACGGGCCGCCAAGCCCGGCTAATAGCCTTGCAGACGCTGGGCGAACAATGTCAGAGCGGCAATCCCGCTTTGCCGGGCTTGCTTGAACCACTGCTCGTAGGCCTTTTGTGCCGAGGCGGGTTTGCGGCAGAAGCACAGCCGTTTCAGTTCGTCGCCCAGCGCGTAGACGCATAACAGCGCCGGGCCTCAGGACCTTTGATTTTTTGAATCTTTTCGGACGCAACCGCCATTTTTTGCACCAAAGGTACGTTTCCCCCGAACGGGTGCTGGAGCGCTGTGCCTACCTTCGTCGTCAAGGTAAGCCGCTGCGTGGGGACTAAATGCAACAACGCCGATAAAGGTGGCAAAAAATCCATGCCCCTGAGGAGCGAGACGTGCAGACGAACCTGCTGAACCCAAGCCCGCGAGATGGGCCCGGACGCGGCCCCGGCCGACATGGTGCCGACGAAGGCGAGCCGGAGGCCTGAAATGGGCCTCGCGAACCGCCACTTTCCCCGATCCCGACATCCCTGAGAGGACTCGATCCCTGATGAAAACCCTACCACTGAAAAAGCGTGTGGCACCCCTCGCAATGGCCATCGCCACCAACCTCGCATCCTCGGTCGCCACAGCGCAAACCCCGGACGTCGTGCAGCCTCGCAATCCCGACCGCGCCGTCCTGCCGGTCATCTCTGGCTCGAAGGTCAGCGTTCCCTCTGGATCATGCAGCGTAGGGGCGGTGTTGGTGCCCAAGAGCATCCTCCACAGACTGACGCCTTACCAACGTGCCACACGATGGCTCGTGCTTGCCAAGCACTGCGCGCCGATGTACGCGACCATCCAGGTGGGTACCGTTGCCATCGGCAACGTCGTGTGGCAGTCGGCTGCCTCGGACATCGAGCTTGTGCGGGTATCGCCCAAGCCGAATCCGATGTCCTTGCAATGCGCCTCCTCTCACCACAGCGCAGCCTTCTGCAGTCCGATCCAGACTTATACGCCCCTTGCGAATAACCAGGTCTTCATGCCGCGCGCCGGGCAGGAAGCGCGCCTTGCTGTTACCGGGTGGGCGGACGCGCCGTATGAACAGTTCTGCACAAGCGGTTGGCGCACCGGCGTCCGCTGCGTGTGGCGAGGCATGTCTGTCGAGGCGGGAGTTTATACACCGAATTATGAGCACATCAATGCCGCGCACTCGTCCGAGCTCGAGAGCATTGAAAACGGCGACTCCGGCGGACCGGTCGTCACGTACGAACGGCAACTGATCGGGATCATCTCCTCCGGCGAGCCTGTCGGCCGCTCCATCGTCTACTACACGCCAATGCAACAGGTGCTGTACGAGCTTTACAGCTACAGTCTCGCCCCGGCCGACCTACCCACCGATGTCGGCGAGGACAATCCGCTATCCCGCAACGGTGAAAACGCCGGTTGGGAACTGGCGCCGACCGACGACGAGTGAGGTGCCCCGTCGCGACCCACTGCCGGATGAAGGCGAGCGGGTCGGCGTTCATGACGTCGGACTGTGTCGTCAGCATTCCGTGTGGGTAGTGGAAGTAGCTTTTCAGTCAGCAAAGCGCCGCCTCCGTGCGGCGCTTTGCCATGTGGTTGAGTCGCTCCTGAAAAGCCCGGCAGTCCCTTACAGAACAAGTCGACATCCTCCTCCCCCTCGACCTTCGGTCGCCGCTTTCGCGGGAAGGGGGAGGATTCCTACGGCGCTACGCATGAGAAACTGTATGCATAGTCACTTCGGCGGGTTCCTGCTTCACAGAGCGGCCCGACTGCACCGGCTCTCCACAGGCGATCCGGGCTGTGCATGCGCACCCGGGCGAAGCGTCGCCCGTGTCCTGCCCTTCGTCCCGCAATGCAGCCGATCCGCGGGAAAGAATGTTGATTGCACCGACCACGTCGGCATGATTTTCGTATCCGCACGCGGCGCACAGAAACTTCGCCTGAGACGTGCGGTTCTCAGCCGAGACGTGGCCGCAGCACGGGCAGGTTCTGCTCGTGTTGCGCGGGTGTACCACAACAAAGAATCCGCCGCACCACGCCGTCTTGTACTCCAGTTGCCGACGAAACTCTCCCCAACCCTGATCGAGAATCGCCTTGTTGAGTCCCGACTTTGCACGCACGTTGCGTCCCGGTGCTTCAAGCGTTCCCGACGCGGACTTCGACATGTTGCGCACTTTCAGGTCTTCGACGGCGATCATCGCGTGGTTTTTGCTGATCGTGGCCGAGGCCTTGTGCAGGAAGTCCGAACGGACATTGGCGATACGCGCGTGGATGCGCTGGATACGGGCCTTCGCTTTCTTCCAGTTCGCCGAACCCTTGACCTTGCGCCCCATGCGGCGCTGGTACTTTGCGAGACGCTGTTCGTGCTTTCTGAAACTGTTGAGCGGTGCGATGAACGTGCTGTCGCTCAGCGTGGCGAAGCGCGTGATGCCGACATCAATCCCGACGGCCGGACCGTGAGGCACAGACGCCTCGACTTCACGCGTCGTGAGGATAGAGACGTACCACTTGCCGGCGTGCAGCGACACGGTTGCGCTGCGGACCTCGCCAGGCACCGCACGGCTATTGCGATAGCGCAGCCAGCCGAGTTTCGGAAGCCTGACGCGGCCGTTCGCACAATCGACCTCGACACGCTGCGGAAACCGGAAGCTATCGCGTTCTCCCTTGCGCCTGAAGCGCGGAAAACTGGCGCGACCATCGAAGAAGTTGGTGTAGGCGCGCTCCAGATCCTTGAGCGCCTGCTGGCCGACTTGCGAATGCAGGTCGGCCAGCCACGGCGTATCTGTGCTGTTGCGCCATTCGGTGAGCTGTTTGCACAGCCCGGCGTATCCGAGCTTCTTCTCGCCGCCTTTGTAGCGCTCAACCTGCAACGCCAGCGCCCTGTTGAAGACGAACCGGCACGCGCCCGCGAACTGGCACATCTTGCGCACCTGTTCACCGGTCGGCATCAGTTCGAATTTGAAGGCTTGAAGTCGTTGCATATGCACAGGATATCAGCATGCTGACGTTGTCAAGGACGCCTGCGGCGTCCGCGCTTTCCATCCCCGCCGTGAACGACGGGGCTTTCCGCGCTTTTGGTAAGTCGCTGCGCGGCGACTGGAACCGTCGGTATGCGAAGGCCAACGCCGCAGGCAAGCCCGCCGTTGGCCGCGAGCGGGGGATGGTAGAGTCATGCCCTGAGAAGGGCGGTCAAGGTTTTTGTTCAATGTCTACACGTCGCTATGACGATCATCCCGCGTCCGCCCGTGGACAACGACGCTGCCCACAGCACGAGGCTGTGGACAGCCGCCTGACGGCGGTTCCCTCGTTGCCCACCGGCTCCCCGCGATCTTCGCCTTCGGCCTGACGCGCCACTGCGCGGCTTGCCCTAATCAGATAGATGAGCAGGCCACGGTCTTAACCTAAGCGTCCAGCTTGCCCAGAAGGCGTGACCCGCGTTTCCTGAGCACGTTGAGGTATATGGTCTCGTGGTACGGCGTGCGCGTCTGCCAGCAGCGATACAGAATGCGGATCCACTTGAATGCGAGGGCCCTCACGGCGATGTGATGCGAGCTGCCCTTCGCGCGCTGCTGCCGGTAGTAGGCGCCCGCCCAGAATGAGCGCGGGATGGTCTGGGCAGCCCATTCCACGAAGGTCTGGCGCAGGAATTTCGGACACTGCAGGCGCCAGCGGACCCATCTCTGTTTCCCGCTGCTCTCGGTCACTGGGGCAATACCCACATACTTCTCCAGTTCATCAGCACTCCGGAACCGTTCCCGCTGCTCGCCGAAGGCAGCCAGCAGGCGGGGGGCGAGTGCGCGCCGGCACCCGGCAGGTTCTTGAACAGCATATAGTCCGGCAGCGTTGGCGCTACCGCGGCGATCTCGTGCTCGAACTGCACGATTGCAGCCAGCACCGCGCGTAGCTGTGCAACGAGTGCCAGCACGTGCAGCCGGCACGGACCGATGATCGCCGGATCTTCAGTCAGCGGTGCCGCCTCGCGGATCGATGCGATACGGGCGCTGATCCGCCTCGCACTGCGACAGTGGTGCGCATGGAAGAATGCTTCAAGGGTCGCCGTGCGGGCCTGCCTGACCGAACGCAGCGTCGGCCAACGGCCGAGAAAGTCGCAGAACAGCACCGTGCCACGATCACTGAACCATTCGAGCGCCTGGGGGTAATGTTGCTTGAGCGTGTCGCACAGCCGGTTGGTCAGCCGGGTCTGGTCGCCAACCAGCTGCCGGCGCCGTTCCACCAGGCTCACCAGTGTCCGCATCGCGACGCTCTGCGGCCTCAAGGGGCCGAACCGCTCCGGATGGTGCAGCAGCAGGTCAAGCGCGAGTTCCGCATCTTTCGGATCATTCTTGACGCCACTGGGCTGGAATGCCTCACGATACTTCGCCAGGGTTGCCGGATTGATCGGAAACAGCACGAGGAAACCATACTTCTGCAGCGCAGCGACGATTGGCCCCTTGGCCAGTTCAAGGGCCACTGCAATTGGTCCGCCGAAGCGCCGGTGCAGCGTGTGCCCACTCGTCGATGGCCGCGACCCGGTGCGCAATGCAGCTCGACTCGCGACGAGAATCGCCTGCCGCCTGAACGCAGATATCGTGCTTCGTGTCGGCCCAGTCGATTCCGACATAGGCTGTGAATGGTTGCTCTTGTAGAAGTGACATGTGGACCTCTGCCAGTAGTAGATTACGCAAAGGAACATCCATGCCTGCGTCCGCCGAAGGCGATATAGCGAGCCGATGCAACGGCAAACCCTGAGTATTCGTTTGAACGCAGGCGCACCCGAGGACTCGAAACTGACTCTAGAAACGTCGCGAAACGTTGCGAGATATTATTCGTAGCCCACGGGGTGCGTGTCCCACCTTCGCCGACAGCTACCTGCCAGCTGTGACCAGTATCACGGAACGCAGGACAGGCTACCTATATCGGAGGTGTCGCGCACGGGAGGTACTGATCATCAGATCCGTCAGTCCGATCAAACAGCTGCTGCAGACCGGCGAGGCTTGGCGGCGGTATTTCAAAAAGCATGAGCATGAGATCCGCTCGCCGGTGGTGGACAACGTGGTGCGCCTGCTGGCTTGCGGACTGAAAGTAATGGGCTACTCGAGCCACTGCTGCTCGAACGGAGCCTGCCCGCATCGCAAGAAGGTGTGCTTCAGCTGCAAGAGCCGGTTCTGCCCCACGTGCGGCAAAAAGGCGACGGACCAATGGACCGCCACGCAATCGGCGAGGCTACCACAAACGCGCTGGCAGCACATCACCCTGACGATGCCCTCGGCGCTGTGGGAGGTATTCAGGCTGAACCGCACGCTGTTGAAGGCGCCCAGCCAGCTGGCTGCGGGCATCATCAAAAAAACGGCGGCCCGCAAAGGCATCCTGCCGGGCATCTTCACGACGCAGCACACGTTCGGGCGCGACCTGCAATGGAACGTGCATGTCCATCTGAGCGTGACCTGCGGGGGCTTAACGCCCGACGGCGAGCAGTGGAAGTCGATGTATTTTGTGAAGGCACGGGTCATGCCGATGTGGCGCTACGCAATCGTCGATCTGTTGCGGCAGTCGTACGGTGCGCTGGTTCTGCCGCAGGAACTGAAAACGTAGTGCCCGACAAAAGTGGCGTGGAGCCGCTGGCTGGATAGTCACTACGGCAAGCCATGGATCGTCCATTTTGCGCCATCGTCGGACAGCCATATCCGCAACGTGAACTACCTTGGCCGGTATATCAAACGCCCGCCGCTGTCGCAGTAGAGGCTGAAGCATTACGACGGCTTTCCACCGTGGGAGTTGGTCAATCAGCAGACGCAGCGTTGGATTCAGGCAAGCTGTTTCGGGGCCATGCTGAGCGACCTGCGTTCCACCATCATCCAGGTTGCTCAGGACCGTCGAGGTCAACCAAGCGCGTGCATATGGCGGTGGACAGGTCGAGGCGATTACTCGCGGTACGTGTGACGCTGGGCAAGGAACAGGAGCGCGCGCAGGTCAGAGAGTTGGCGCGGCAGGTTCAGCAGGCAACGTGCCAGACGCTCAAGGTGGCGTTTGCCGACCACGGATACACTGGCGAAGAGCCCGCGCAAGCGGCACTGGACGAAGGCATTGAGCTTAAGTCATCAAGCTGCCGGAGGCAAGACGGGCTTTGTGCTGTTGCGCGCTGCTGGGTGGTCGAGCGCAGCTTCGGCGGAGGTGTCAGGTGTCAGGTGTCAGGTGTCAGGTGTCAGGTGTCAGGTGTCAGGTGTCAGGTGTCAGGTGTCAGGTGTCAGGTGTCAGGTGTCAGGTGTCAGGTGTCAGGTGTCAGGAGTTTAGTGTTCCAGCTCGCCACATTCAGCGAATTGCGGATCAGGTGCACGATGCACGTCTGGATCTGCGCGGCCGGATAGACCGCCTCGATCGCTTCGGGAAACCCGCGCAGACCGTCGACCACCGCGATCAGGATGTCGTGCAAGCCGCGGTTCTTCAGTTCGTTGAAGACCTTCAGCCAGAACTTGGCGCCTTCGGTTTGCTCGATCCACAAACCAAGCACTTCCTTGCGGCCATCGGCCCGAATGCCCAGCGCGAGGTACACCGCCTTGTTCCTGACCGTCCCCTCGTCGCGGATCTTCAGCCGAAGTGCGTCGAAATACACGATCGGGTACATCGCCTCGAGCGGACGCTGTTGCCACTGTTCGACTTCGGCCAGCACCTCGTCGGTGACGGTCGAAATAAGGTCGGGCGAAACTTCGAGCCCGTACAACTCCAGCAAGTGGCCCTAGATCTCACGCACGCTCATGCCGCGCGCGTACATGCTGACGACGTGGTCATCAAAGCCGGGCAGCCGGCGCTGATATTTGTCCACCAGCTGCGGCTCGAACGTCGCCTGCCGATCGCGCGGAATGTCCAGATTCAGTTCGCCGCTGGGCGTGATGACCGTCTTGCGGCTCGTGCCGTTGCGGTGGTTGCCGGCCTTGCCTTGCTCAGCCTCGTTCTCCAGGTGATGCGTGAGCTCCGCTGACAGCATGCGCTCAGCCAGTTGCTTCTTCAGTTGCCCGGCCAGTGCCCGATTCGCCGAGAACCGACTCGGCATCCTTGTTCTTAATCTGCGCCAGCAGTTGATCGATCAGCTCGTCGGGGAACAGCTTCGGCGCCTTCGGGTTCTTGCTCTTCTTGGTCACAGTTGCTTCGGTCATAGGACGTAATTTCCGTTATCGTCTCATGACCTCGGCACACTAAAAATCTGACAGGCTCGCTTCGGCTGGCTCAACCGTTTCCGTCGTCTGGCAAGCGACTACCAGCGGTTGCCTGCAACCCTGGCTGGTTAGCATTTCTCCGTATTCTCCCGTGCTTATGCTCGTCCACTTTCCAGCCCTTAACAAAACGGTGCTGGTCGGCCGCCCACGCTAATACAGCAATTGCCAATACGATAAGCACTGTCTGCATAAGATGACCTCTTAACTGGTGATCGCGGAGATCGATGCGTGTCGTCTTTGAACAAAAGTTGTCCGGTATCGAACTGAAGTAAGAGCTTTCACATTGCACCGGACGTCGACGTTCCCAAGTGGTGTACGTTCTCAACTTCCATCCTCTCTTCTCGGGAATAGAGAGATTGGTCTTTCCTGAGCCCCCAAAAACGTGAACCGCCAAAAACAAAACTCCTATCGTACGTTGGGTCGCTACGAACATCGCATTCACCATACGGTCCAAAGTGGCGTTGCGACGGAGGATAATGCAGCCCGCCGATGTCACGTGATAGCAATTCTCCTTTTGTGATCGCGCAGTGACCTTCGATTTTCGTTTAGTGTGTGGGTAGCAAAAGATCCTGCCAGACAGGGCTGGCCCATAGCAGGAGTTTACGTACAGTCCTCAGCGCCGTTCCTTTCGCTGCATGTTGAACTCGGCAGCCTGCCATTGGGCTTCCTAGCCGTGCCTCTGGCAAAAGCGCGCGGAGCGCACAGCAGCACCCGTTTTCGCAAACGCGCTGAGCCGCTCGATGAGTTCCACAAAACTTGCCAAGCTTGCCGTGCGAAGTTGATAGCACGCGATACGATTGCGCTCACAGATCCACTCGAACATCTTCACCGTATCGTCGTCTATACAGTCGGCAGGGAACATGAGCATGTCCACATCCGGCAACGCGGCGGCCAGCAAACCGGCACAGTCCACCGTGTCGCTGCCGCGCGCCATCGTTCCACCTGAGGCTTCCACGAGCCACTGGATCGCAGAAAGAGATCCGGGCTGCCCTCCGACATACAGAACACGCTTGCCCTGCAATGCCGCGAGCGGATGGACCTCCCGACCCGATAAGTAGGATGAAGGATTATTCAAAACCCGCTCCATCGCACTTGCTTCCGCTTGCAACGCTCTATTCAGTACATCCATTTTGTTCAGTTGTACTCGCATTGCACGTGTGCTTTCACGTTCGGCCGCAGCGCGCTTCTCCGCGCTCTCTCGATAAATCTTATGAAGGGCGCTCAGATCGTCACTTTCAGCAAGTGCTTCGCGCAGCATGAGGATTTCCCTACGCAATTCCACCTGAGTCGCCAGTTGCTCGTTCCGGCACGCAGCGAACCGTTGTTTCTCTATTACTGCATCGCGCTCTGAACTAGCGACCGGGTGTGCGGTGTCCGTAGGAATTCGTCCACGAACGGAATCCGGCGCTGCCTGTAAACAGGCGAATGCGGACCGGTTCATATGCATCGCTGTTTCGTGATGGTCCATTGCGACGGGGATCAGCGGATTATCGGCAGCGGTGTCGGCATTTTTTTTTGACAAAGCGAGAACCCCACTCGAAATTCTATTGGTGCATAACAGGCGGCTTGCATTAGCGCAGCACTTTCTATTGAATCTTGCCGTGTGTTGGCACCGACCCAGCGCTCCGCTATGAGATCGACACCTGTGCGATGGACTCTAAAGCCCATCGCACGCTGGTGATACGCTTGCGTGAATTCCTGCAATATGTCGCACTTTTGACGCGTGCCCCGGCAGATTTCCGATATTCGGAGTGTGAAAATGCACATCTGGTTTAGCCAGGTTGGTTCGCCTTTACCATTCTGTCAGCTATGTTTTCAACAACGCGATCACTCGTCCACAGCGCACTGCACAGTGCTGCTCGGTCACATCACTTCTCGGATCGCCGCTCGGTCCGATACAGCTATTTTTTCCGTCGATTCGGCGCACCCGCCATACGAAGGCGAATCCGGAACATTGAACCGACCGCTGGACGCGCGAACGCCTCGTCGCGAATGCAATTGAATATAGCGAACGCCCTATCGTGCCGGTTTGATCAGTCTCAAAGCATCAGTAGTTTGCATCGCGTTGCTTCGGCCAAAACTTGCTCAATGCCTTTGTAGTTTCGCTGACTGACGACGCAGTAGGGTCAGCAAATTGGATGCCGTTAAGGGCATAACCACCACGACCACGGTCGTTCGCGCCCGCGCGCGGTGCCACGCCTTGTGCGCGGCACTGGCCACGATGCCAGCCGCGCTGTAGTTGCAGCAACTAGCCACCGGACTGTCACAACATCTCACTCGGTTGTTCCGCCGGCAGCGTTTTGCGGTCATCGCAAGACCGTGTCGATTATCATTCACCGTTCGCCTTGCTCCCTCCCGGAGCCTAATTTCTCCGGGGGTAATTCTTGGAGTGGCTCCTGTAATTCAGCATACGTGGGCACCGTTAGGTTGATGACGGCCGCAGCATGCCTGAACTCGCGACGCGAGGGCTATTTCAGGGCTTTGTGCGGCGCCTCTTTGTAGCGTTCAAACGCGATAGCCAGACGCGAGAGCGCCGGTTGTGCGTCAGGCTTGTCCAACGAAGCGACGTAGTCGTGCTTCATAACCTTCACGAACGATTCGGTCATGCCATTTGCTCTGCGGCGACCTCACAAGGGTGGACGACGGCTCAAGACCCAGTTGGCGAGCGAGGCTGCGCGTGCGGTGGTCGATATTGGCCAAGCCATTGACCGAGAGCCATTCGACGGCTGCGTAGCCTGTGTTGTGCCGAGGCGCTGCTCGACGGCGGCCAACTCTGATGCGGGCACAAAGCTTCACCCACACTCTCCGCCGCCAGACTTCCTTCCTGGCATTGCTTTCGGCAGCCGAACAAATGATTGGCGTTGACGCCGTGCCGATGAACCACGGCCGACACCGAAGCTCCCAGCTCCAGCGTTTCCCGCACATGGCGTTTTTTCCTGCGCCGCGCGCTGATTGCGGCGCTCTGCGCTCGGTCAAAATTTCAATGCTTTCCACGTAATGACTAGGTTTTACTGATGAGAACAAGACAATCCCTATTTAAAGAGTCCTTGCGTCCTCAGACACGCCGGCACCCGAAGGGTCGTCGCAGACACGGACGGCCATCAGGTTTGTGGAGGCTCATCGAGATTGCCGACGCCAATCGTATCGATCTTGTAGTCGCCTTCGAGACTTCCAACACCTCGCAATCTGCCTGACCAACCTCGTATTCCCACTCCGCTATGATCCCAGCCAGTTCGCGGCATGCAGATTTCAGGCTTGAATAAGTCATTCCGCCATTTGCGAGCCAGCATTTAAGACTGGATGCACTGCGCCAAGTCATGTCGGAATAGACCCAGATCGCCGACCTATTGGCTCTGGATCGGGCGATTTCCAAAGCCGATCGGCATCCTCAAGGATCCGAATGGTTCCGTGCACGTCACAGCGTTGAAATTATAGTTCTCGAAGGTCAAATTGACGTGGGCGTCAAGATCAGGATCCTTCGTCAGTTTGACATTTCGCAATAAATAGTCCCCGAGATGGGACGAAAATTATTGCCTTTTAGCCAAGTTTGATCCATTGAGAACTCTCCGACATAAACAAATATAAGATCGATTGGGGGGACCATAAAAACCGTTGTCGTTGTCGCTCAAACCGGAGGAATTTGGCGGAATCACCATCTGTCGCACATCGTCTTCAGTCGATGTGCTTCGATGAGTGCAGGATCACGCGTTTAGGCAGAATCGCGCATTTGGCAGGCGCCGTCGGCACCGTGCGCGAGAGGTCAATCTCAGCTGCATCCGAAACGAGGGATTTTGTGATGTTGCTGACGAGCACGTGTCTAACCGCGTCCGCCGACAGGCCACCACCAGATCGTCAGGCCCGGCCCGTTGCGCCGATCTGCGAAAATATGAACTCCTAGCCGATCGCACGAGAGAACGCCCAAGCCTACCCCGATTCCGGCGACATTGTCAAGGAAGGGAAAGAGGATGGCTCGCGATTATCGAGCGACTCTATTTCCGGTAGAGGTAAGCACCGTACGAGTCCTGATTCATTCCGCGGTTCGCATTGGTATCAAAAAAGCCCGTCTCTCTCACACATGAATGTTGCTGCGAGCTAACGCTGCAGGGCGCGCGGACTTCACGAGGCAATACAATGACGCAGGGGCAAGTCCGACAATCAATCTTGATTACCGGCGATTCATCCCAACATTCGTCTCGAATTGAATCTGTGGATTTTCCAAACATGCCCAACAACAAAAATCACCAGTCATTGCTGACACCAACGGCTGCAGCGCATTGCAAAGCACTCTTACTCCCTATGCCACGAAAACAGGCGTCTGATCTGGTGCTGCGAGCACGCATCGCACTTGAGCGTCTACGCAATGGCGAGCGGGACCATCCTCTGATCAACGTAGCCTTGCAGGTCACAATTATCACGAGCTTTATCACTCGGGCAGGACATGGGAAGCTTGACATCGAATTCCTTGAAAACGTTAAGCGTGACCTCGAAGATATCATCGTCGAGGCCGACAACAGCGGAAGGTGGAGCGTTCCCCGAGAGTTAATCGGTGACCTCACTGCTGTGATCAACGAGTACGACCGCCAGATCTGCGTCACCCGCATGGAGATCATAGTGCGCGCGAGTAACTACCTGGACAAGCTTTGTTCGGACAGTGATCTACGCCCACTCCGCGGGGGTGGCCGTCAGGCCGTACGGTAATCAATCGCACGTCTATCGCAAATGATGAGTCGCGGAATTAGTCGAATACCCACGCGGATGACACTGGCGATAGCCAGACTTCACCGCTGGCGATGAGCGGGAGCGCACAAATACCTAGGGAAGGTCTGCAAAAGTCCTGGCGTTGACGTCTCGGTGGACTATCCTGGGAGAAGGCAGGTTTAAGGGGTACCTCGATGACACAGCTTGGTCTTGGTCTGGATCTTTCAACGAAACGCACGCGCAAGCGGGAATTTCTCGATGAGATGAGGCGCGTTGTGCCATGGTCGAGGTTGATTGCGTTGATCGAACCGCACTATCCAAGGGGTAAGACTGGAAGGCCGCCGTTTCCTATTGCGACGATGCTGCAGATCTACTTCATGCAGCAGTGGTTTGGTCTGTCAGACCCGGCGATGGAAGAGGCGCTTTATGACGTGCCGCTGTATCGTGAATTTGCTGGGCTGGACGAGGGTATGACGCGTTTGCCGGACGAGAGCACGATTCTCCGGTTCCGTCACCTTCTCGAAACGCACGGCCTGGCTGCGCAGATGCTCACGCTGGTCAATGAGATCCTGAGCGAGAAAGGCTTGATGCTGAAGGTGGGGTCGGCGGTCGACGCTACCTTGATTTCCGCACCCACTTCGACGAAGAACGGCTCTGGTACACGGGACCCGGAAATGCACCAGACGAAGAAGGGAAATCAATGGTACTTCGGGATGAAAGCGCACGTCGGCGTGGACGCAGAGTCGGGCCTGGTCCACACGGTCATCGGCACAGCCGCCAACGTTCATGACATCAATGCGGCCGAAGCGCTGTTGCACGGCCAGGAAATGGATGTGTCCGCTGACGCCGGATATCAGGGTATCGAAAAGCGCTGCCAGGTAAGCGCGGTTCGCTGGCATGTCGCGATGCGACCAGGCAGGCGCAGACAACTGGACCTAACCGATCGGCTGGACGCGATATTCGATCAGATTGAACGCCTGAAGGCCGGCATCCGCGCCAAGGTTGAACATCCGTTCCGCGTCCTCAAACAGCAGTTTGGCTATACGAAGACCCGGTACCGGGGGTTGATGAAGAACACCGCCCAGATCACGACACTATTTGCTCTGGGCAACCTGTGGATGGCACGCAAGGCTTTGTGGAACGCTTGAAACGCTCGCAGATTCAGGCCGCGAATCTCGGCAAACAGTGGTCGTCACGCTTCAAAAAGCCAGGCGACCAACCTGCCAGCAGACTCTCATGGCTGATACGACGCAAGTGGCAAACGGCCAACTCTCTGAAAACGAGTTGTGCAGACCTTCCCTAGATATCGTCAATCGTTAGTAACTTTCTTACAGACATGGCGCGTTAGACTGCCTTCGGCAAAATACACACCCAAGCTACCATGAAGGCACTGTTACAAGAACCTCGTGGATCGATAAATCATGGAAACGTGCGTCGATTGCTAACACCTCCCTTGTTTGGTCCCGAGATTAACTCATTGATGAGGTTGCCCTGAAAGCTCGTTTGCGATGCGATCACAACGTTCGGCGCAGCTTTCTACTTGAGTAGACCGCCATGTTGATTATCATGCAGTCCTCATCAGTAATAGGGGACACTCTCAAACTCAATATTCTTTACAATCCGTTATGACCTTTCCGCCAGGCTTGGTACCCATGGCAAGAAGAAGAAACCCAGCCCCCAACGGATGTATCAGATGAACAGTGGTACGTCGCCGCTCCGTACGCTGACCTTGATGAGTAAGGGCCCACCACGGCGCTGCTACATCCTGCGCGAGGGGCTCAACGCATTGCGCTGGATTATGAGAGCGGGTGAGCGTCGCGTTTGTTACCCAATAGCTGAGGGAGGTGGTCTACCAGCAGACGCAGCGCGGCGCTGAATCCAGGCAAGCTGCTTCGGGGCTATGTCAATGACCTGCGTTCGATCATCCGGGTTGCGCAGGAACACCGCCTTCAACACAGCGCGGTCATTCTCGACGCGCACCGCACGGCGGTTGATACCGTGGGCAGTCGCTTGCCGTGCACGTGAGGCTGGCGAACTAGCGGAGCGCGCGCCGGTCGGGAAGCTGGCGCATCGGGTTCTGCAGGCCACCGGTCGGACTGGCTTTCGACGACCGGAGGTGCACAGACGAAGAACCTGCGCACTCTCCACTCGACGAAGGCATTGACCACTAAGTCGTCAAGCCGCCGGAGGCGAAAAGGCGCTCCGTGTATTTTTGGCGCCGCTGGTCAAACGCAGCTTTGGCTGGCTCAACCGCTTCCGCAGGAAGCGGCAGACGCTACGAGCGATGGCGCGAGGCCCTCGCTGGTTGCGTTTCGTCGGATTCTCCGTGCTTGTGCTCATCCACATTGCAGGCTTTGACAAAGGGGCATAACACAACCTAGCCGCGCCCCTCCCTATTTACCAGCCGTGCTGGGCAGATGAACCCCCGAGAGAACCCGACGAATAGCGTGCGAGGAAGGTCGGAACACTACACTGCCAAGTGCGGCAACGGTATCTCTTCGATGATTGATCCATGTTAAGCCCGCTGTTGACCGAAACGCCTATATTGAACACGCAATCGTGGCGTGCGCGTTTGCAGCTGCTTCCAACCGGATAATTGCGGATCGCCTTATCGCGTCAGGAAATCCGTCATGAGAGGAAAATCCGTGACACCATTCAATCCGTACGGCGCGAAATTTACGTTTGCGCTGCGAACGCATGCGTTCTTCTGCGAAGTCCTGCAACGAGCCTTGTTGACTGCAGAGTGTCCGGCGCGACATCGCTTCGATTTAGGAGATTTGTAGTGCGGCCTCGGCCGCTCACGATAGCAACAAAATCGAGGCTTCATGCCAGTCCATGGTGCGCAGCTACCTCGCGACTGCCGCAATCGGCCCCCGAGCCTACACAATGGCCGGCGCAGGTTCGTTTCAATCAGAGCATGCCAATGTCGCGGCCTTGCCGTACCGTAGCATAAAACCGGCGGTCGGCATGGTTCATCGAGGGGAGTGTCGGGAGCCGAAAATCTCCGGACAATTCAGTAAATCGACTCAATCACCGGCCGCCGACGGCCTCGCTCACAAGGGGAACATCATGTCAGCCAAACGCGTTGCTTTCGTTACTGGCGGCATGGGCGGTCTCGGAGCCGCCATTAGCCGACGTCTCCACGATGCAGGCACGGTGGTCGCCCTCTCGCATTCGGAGCGCAACGATCACGTTGCCACGTGGCTCGTCCATGAACTGGATGTAGGTCGCCGTTTCGTTGCGTTCGAGGTCGACGTCTCCAGCTTCGATTCGTGTGCGCATTGCGCAGAGCGCGTGCTCACCGAATTCGGTATGGTGGACATTCTTGTGAATAACGCGGGCATTACGCGCGATTCAAGCTTTGCAAGAATGACCAAGGAAGATTGGGATAAGGTCTTACGCACCAATCTCGATTCCATGTTCAACATGACGAAGCCATTTCTCGGTGGAATGGTCAAGCAGGGATTCGGGCGGATCGTGAATATCGGCTCCGTGAACGGCGCGCGCGGTGCATTCGGGCAAACCAACTACGCCGCAGCAAAAGCGGGCATTCACGGTTTCACTATGTCGCTCGCACTGGAGACGGCGCGATACGGCGTTACCGTCAACACGGTGTCGCCCGGTTATCTCGCCACGACCATGACTGCGGCGATCCCCAAGGACGTAATGGAAACACGAATTCTTCCTCAGATTCCGGTCGGCAGACTCGGTCAACCGGACGAAGTCGCGGCTTTGGTGGCATTTCTCTGTTCCGATGAAGCTGGCTTTGTCACGGGCACCGATTTCTCCGTCAACGGTGGTATGCACATGCGATGAAAAGCGACAGTCTGGCGTATCAGACAACTTTCGGTTTTGTCTGGCGCAGTCTGCGCGGGGCATTATCGTCAGCAGGCCGGTTTTCTCGCCAACGGGCACACCAACAAAAAACGAGTCGTACACGTTATTGTTCTTGCATTTTTGGAGCGTTTTCTGACACCATCCAAAAAAGGACGACTATACAGTCCCCATCCGGCATGCGGGGGCGCATTCAACGTAGGAATTTAAACCCGTCGTTTTGATAGAAAATTGGGAAACATACAAAGACGGTTGCAAACTTTATGGCGCATCGATTCGGCTCGTCTGTCAAAATCCGTATCTGGCAAGGCAATTGTATCGATGTGGGCAACGACGGGCTGAAAGGACCACACCGGAGTGAATTCATGAGCGCGACGACTGCGGTGCAGACTGATAAGCAACGTTCCTTCGTGCGGTTTATCACGAGGAGCTACGCGCAGTTGGTTCTCGTCGCCTTCGCTCTTGTTCCCGCCTATCTGATTGGCTACCTGCATTTCTTTCAAAACCCGGGTCTGAAGTTCCAAAACTACCCGTTTCATGAAATTGCGATCACAGGGGCGACGTTTGAGGGTCTTTTTGTCACCTACTTGTCGTGGCAATGCTATCGGTCCTCCGGCGAGCCGTTGCTGCGATGGATGACGCTGGGCTTCCTCGGATCTCTATTGATCTATGCGCTCCATGGCGCATTCACCAGATCCGCTCATCAAAACATTTGGCTATTCCTGTTGTATGGTCCGGCGTCGCGTCTAACGATGTCGATTCTGTTGTTGATTGGGCTTCTGTCGTATCACAGGCCGTCTGATCCCGCTGACCGCCGCGCAGGAGCCAAGTACTTGCTAAGCTGGGCCGCAATATTCCTCGTAGTGGACGTTCTGGTTGCGCTTCTTGCCCATTCTACAGTTGCTGGCATTATCCTACTGCGGGTCATGGAGACTGCGGCGCTCGGGTTTTCGACGCTCAGCGTCGTTATCCTGATGCTGCGTCGGCCTAGGTCCCCGCTAATGCTGGTCTGTGGCATCTCCAGCATGTCGTTCGCGCTGTCGTCGGTGGCTTTTCTTCTGGGCAGCCCATGGAGTCACATGTGGTGGCTTGCTCACGTCATTTTCGCCAGCGGCTTCTTCCTTCTCAGCTATGGCGTGGCGCAGGCCTTTTTGACGACACGTTCATTTGCGACGATCCATAGTCGCGAGGAGTTGAACGCGCGACTCGCCCAAGAGATGGATCGCGCCAAAAACGCTCTGAAAGAAGTTCACCGCGAGAACGAAAAGCTGGCGCACCTCGCGGCGACCGATCCGTTGACCGGAGCTGCGAATCGGCGCCATTTCATTGCGTGTGTAGAAACGGAGGTCGTTCGCGCACAGAGAGACGGCACTCCATTCTCACTTCTCGCGCTCGATCTCGACAATTTTAAATGGGTCAACGACGCTTACGGGCATCAGGTCGGCGATACAGTGCTCCAGGGATTCGTACGAGTATGCCGCGACGCGATTCGGCCCTACGACGGCGTAGCACGCGTGGGCGGCGAAGAGTTCATGGTGCTGCTGACTCGCACGTCGCTGGATGCAGCACTCGCAATCGGCGAGCGCATTCGCGCGGCAACTGCCAGCACAACCTTCGCCGGTGAAGTTGGGCGCAAAGTATCGATAACTGTCAGTATCGGCATCTCGCAGTTCGACAGGGATGGTCGCACGATTGACGCACTACTTCGGTCAGCAGACGAGCGGCTTTACCACGCGAAAAGTCAAGGTCGCAACCGAGTGGCGATTGTTTAGCGGACCGAACCCCGCCGATGCACGCAAGCGCAACGCGACTGACGCCGCACTTGAAGGATACTTCGTTGTGCCCATATTCCGCTCAATGGCATTGAATTGGTGCACATGATCGTCAGAGATAAAGAACCGGGCCTAAAACAGTCACCAGCCCACGCACAGCCGCCAACGTCGGATGCAAGGTTTTCGCAACCCCGGGGGCGCACAGTCGCTTCTGTCGGAAGTCGAACGGAGCTAGCGTGGCCGCTCGACGATCTCAAAACAGCTTGTCGTCGAGCGCCGCGTTGAACACCGTCGGGGCACTAGAGGGTGTTAGGAACTTTGAGCTAGACCTAGGGAAGGTCTGCAAAAGTCCTGGCGTTGACGTCTCGGTGGACTATCCTGGGAGAAGGCAGGTTTAAGGGGTACCTCGATGACACAGCTTGGTCTTGGTCTGGATCTTTCAACGAAACGCACGCGCAAGCGGGAATTTCTCGATGAGATGAGGCGCGTTGTGCCATGGTCGAGGTTGATTGCGTTGATCGAACCGCACTATCCAAGGGGTAAGACTGGAAGGCCGCCGTTTCCTATTGCGACGATGCTGCAGATCTACTTCATGCAGCAGTGGTTTGGTCTGTCAGACCCGGCGATGGAAGAGGCGCTTTATGACGTGCCGCTGTATCGTGAATTTGCTGGGCTGGACGAGGGTATGACGCGTTTGCCGGACGAGAGCACGATTCTCCGGTTCCGTCACCTTCTCGAAACGCACGGCCTGGCTGCGCAGATGCTAACGCTGGTCAATGAGATCCTGAGCGAGAAAGGCTTGATGCTGAAGGTGGGGTCGGCGGTCGACGCTACCTTGATTTCCGCACCCACTTCGACGAAGAACGGCTCTGGTACACGGGACCCGGAAATGCACCAGACGAAGAAGGGAAATCAATGATACTTCGGGATGAAAGCGCACGTCGGCGTGGACGCAGAGTCGGGCCTGGTCCACACGGTCATCGGCACAGCCGCCAACGTTCATGACATCAATGCGGCCGAAGCGCTGTTGCACGGCCAGGAAATGGATGTGTACGCTGACGCCGGATATCAGGGTATCGAAAAGCGCTGCCAGGTAAGCGCGGTTCGCTGGCATGTCGCGATGCGACCAGGCAGGCGCAGACAACTGGACCTAACCGATCGGCTGGACGCGATATTCGATCAGATTGAACGCCTGAAGGCCGGCATCCGCGCCAAGGTTGAACATCCGTTCCGCGTCCTCAAACAGCAGTTTGGCTATACGAAGACCCGGTACCGGGGGTTGATGAAGAACACCGCCCAGATCACGACACTATTTGCTCTGGGCAACCTGTGGATGGCACGCAAGGCTTTGTGGAACGCTTGAAACGCTCGCAGATTCAGGCCGCGAATCTCGGCAAACAGTGGTCGTCACGCTTCAAAAAGCCAGGCGACCAACCTGCCAGCAGACTCTCATGGCTGATACGACGCAAGTGGCAAACGGCCAACTCTCTGAAAACGAGTTGTGCAGACCTTCCCTAGTATCCTGGCGGAATGAAAAAACGCAGGCCGTACCCAACGGATGTATCGGATGAAGAGTGGTACTTCGCCGCTCCGTATCTGACCTTGATGAACAAGGACGCACTGCAGCGCCGCTACGAACTGCGCGAGATGTTCAACGCGCTGCGCTGGATCGTACGTGCGGGTGCCCCATGGCGTTTGTTGCCCAATGACTTTCCGCCATGGGAGTTGATCTACCAGCAGACGCAACGCTGGATTCAGGCGGGCTGCTTCGAGGCCATGGTGAGCGATTTGCGCTCGATCATCCGGGTCGCCCAGGATCGCCGTGGTCAACCCAGCGCGGTCATCCTCGATGGCCGTACGCTGCTGTCGACGTGCGAAAGCGGCGCACGCGCAGGCTACGACGGGTACAAGCGCAAGAAAGGCAGCAAGGTACATATGGCGGTGGACACGTTGGGACAACTTCTCGCGGTGCATGTGACGCCGGCCAACGAGCAGGAGCGCGCGCAGGTTGGAGAACTGGCGCGTCAGGTTCAGCAGGCCACGGGCCAGACGGTCAAGGTGGCGTTCGCGGATCAGGGATATACCGGCGAAGAGCCCGCACAGGCGGCGCTTGACGAGGGGATTGAACTTCAGGTCATCAAGCTGCCGGAGGCGAAAAAGGGGTTCGTGCTGTTGCCGCGCCGCTGGGTGGTCGAGCGCAGCTTCGGCTGGCTCAACCGCTTCCGCCGACTGGCAAGAGACTACGAGCGATTGCCCGAAACTCTGGCCGGCTTGCACTTCGTCGTGTTCTCCGTGCTTATGCTCGTTCACTTTGCAACCCTTAGCAAAAGTGCCTTCTATGAGCAGTCGTTTGTCAAGCCCTTATCGAGCTAACTTCTCGACTGATGTGTAAGTCCTTCCGCTGCATCACAGAACGAACGGTTTGTATTGCCAGTCAGCCGCGATGGTCTGAAGCCGGTTCTTGCGCTCGTGAGACTTGACGTCTCACCACCTTCTATCCGCTGGCTTGATACCAGCCTCATCCTGCATGCGCGTTACGCCGTATTCAGCATCGGGAACATGCCCCATCTAACGAGTCGGTTGCGTGGAGCAACCCGACACTTTTACGGGCATGTTCACTTCAGACTGTATTCGCTTGCTCCCGCGTTACAGATTTATCGTTCGCGCTACTGATCTACGGTGCTTCAATCATGCTCCTTCGGGAACTACGCCGTCCTTTAAGTACCGCCATAGTGCAATCGCGAGACGTCGTGCGACCGCGACGATTGGGACCCGTGCCTGCTGTTCGCTGCGAGAACCAATGCGTCAGGACGCTGTCTGGCTGGTAACGGATCCACGACCATGCCATCTCGATCAGTAGTGCCCGCACTCGCCGATTGCCTTGCTTGCTGATGCCCTGGTCGACCTGGCTCTCACCACTGTCGTAAGGCTGAGGCGCGAGGCCCACGCAAGCGCCGACCTGGCGACGGTTGCTAAACTGCCGCCAGAACAGCTCCAGTGCCAGTCGCGAGCCACCAACGGCCCCAATGCCGCTCAGGCGTGTGAGGCGATCGATTCGCTCGCGCGCGGACTCGGGGAGACTCTCGAGCCGCTCCTTCTCCAGTGTCGCCAGTTGCTGCTCGACGAGCGCCAGTCGTTCGCATTCGCGCAGCAGCCGTTGCTGCAGTTCCAGTGGCAGTGGCATACCGTCGTGGCGCCGTACGTCACCGCGTGCCAGACGTGCGGCGAACTTCCGGCTGTCGACTTCACCCCAGCAACCGAGCGTGACCAGTAGCTTGCGCATGCGATCCCGGTGTTGCAGGACTTCCTTCTGCAGTTGCCCACGATCGCGTATCACGTGGCGCGACGCCTCATCCTGCAGTGACGGCACACGGATCGCGCGCATGCGATCGCGTTCACCATGCAGCCACGCACGCAGGTTGATGACCAGCCTGATTACATCCAGCCGGTCCGTCTTGGCGCGCCGCTTCTGGCGCTCAACAGGGATGCTCGCGGGATCGACGACATAATATTCGATCCCGCGAGCTTGCAAGGCACGATAGATCCAGAACGCGTCTTGGCCGGCCTCATAGCTTACGACAATCCGTAGTTCAGCCGGCAACGCCCATTTCTGCCGGTGCTGTTCAATCAGGGACAGCACCGCCTGCAGACGTGATGTGGCCTGTGGCTGCGTGACCGTATGCACGGCTGGCCGATCGCGGCGGCCATCATGCAGCGCAACTTTCCACTTCGCCATTGCGAGCTCAAGCGACACCGCCAGTACAATTTCCTCGGCGCACGGTGTGGAGACCTGTTGTGTGTGCATGATGCTCTCCTTTGAGCAAGCGTTGACAAGCTGATTTTACGGATCAGCTCGCCGGCCTTCCTGCTGCATAGGATCTAACACCCTCTAATCGCCCCCGCTGAGCGCCGACGCCCGACTAAGCCCTTTTTCCATCTACTCCACCGGTTGGCAGCGTGTGGCACCTGGCACAGGCTATCGTGTGATCCGACGATAATCGGAAATCGTGAAAGAGCCGCTTTCCGCGCCCGGCCTCGCCCGCAGCTGTCGACAAGGACCGAGGCAACTGTTGCACCGGCTCGTTTGTAAAGCCCAGCGCGACGCCGGACGTCGCATACGCCCGGTGACGCTCTGAGCTGGTTGGGCTAGGTGATTTCGCATAAGTGTCGATTGATGCGGCGAGCGTCGCGACGAATAGCTCCGTCCGCAGATCTCGCCGGTGTGGATCGACGATGCCGAGCCTCTGGCCCGAGCAATCGATCAACAGCTTCTCGCCCCGGGGGGCTGGCGCTGCGCGACTGACAGTCCGTTGCCCATCGCATCTACTGTATGCAAACCAGCTACAGTCTACGGGCTCCTAGACGACGCACGCCTCTCCTACCGAGCTCACGGCGCGGTCGATTGGGCATCCGGTGGACTCAACGACTGCGGCGGAAAAAAGCGCTCAAGCGCCGCCTCGTCCAACGCGATCGCCCTTCAGCAGGCCACAGGGCCAAACTGACAAGATGGCCCCGACCAAGGATACATCGGCGAAGGACCTGCGCAGACTGCACTCGAAGAATCGGGCTACAGGTCATCATGCTGCCGGAGGCGAAGCAGGCTTTGTCTTGTTGCCACGCGCGGGGGTAGTCGACCGCATCTTCGGCTGGCTCACCGGCTTCCACAGGCTGGCCAAACACTACGGGCGATCGGCCGAGACCCTCGCTGACTTGCGTTTCGTCGTATTCCCCGTACTATGCTCATCCAATTTCAGCCCTTAACAAAAGTGCATAACACGCTACAAGGGCTTCCCCGTTGAGCACAAGCTCAATCGAGGTTCGCTGTTGATACATGCTGCAATGCCGCGCTGGTGCGTGTGAGAAGGTGAAGGACTGCGGTTCTACAACCGGTCATGTTGGACCAATGGTCCGGACCCTGATGAAAGACGCGCGCAGAGGCCTCATTCTCTAGCCGGGAATGGATATCCCCGCCGTGTTATTCAGGTACGCTCCGCGCGGGTCCAACCCGCTTCACATCACCGCTGGCAGTGCAAAGTGATCGTTTCTATGTGCTCATGATGTCTGCGCCCGTTTCCCGTTGCAGGTTGGCCGACAGCCTCGAATCGGAGTCAGTCTGCCACTGGTTCGAGCTTGAAGTCATCACCATATTTCAGCACAGCCCACGCCAATCTCGCGTTCTTTGCGGCTATCGCGATGGCTGCCCGCCAGTAGCCCCGGCGCTCGACTAGGGTTCGGGCCCATCGGCTGAAGCGATCCTGTTTCTCGCCGAGGTTAGCAATGACAGCGCGGGCACCGTTGACCAGCAGGCCGCGCAGATAGGCGTCACCTGCTTTCGTAATGCTGCCCAGCCGCGCCTTACCGCCGCTGCTATATTGACCGGGCGTAAGTCCGATCCAGGCTGCCACCTGTCGGCCGTTTCTGAAGTCGTGCCCGGCACCAATACTGGCGAGCAGCGCACTTGCCGTGGTTGGGCCGATGCCGCGCAACTGCATCAGCCTCTTGCTACGCGCGTCCTCACGCGCGATCTCAGCGATCGCACGGTCGTATTCGAGCAGGCGATCCTCGATATGGCCGGCATGCTCAAGCAGATCGCTGATACTGCGCTTTGCCCAGCCAGGCAATGTGTCCAGATGTTCCGTGATGTACCTGCGCAATTTGTCCGGGCTCTGTGGCAGCACCACGCCGAATTCCCAGAGCAGGCCTCGCAACCGGTTGTAGGTCGCTGTCCTCTCTTCGACGAAACCTTGTCGTGTCCGATGCAGGCAAAGCGTTGCCTGCTGATGTTCGTCCTTCAGCGGCACAAAACGCATGCTCGGGCGCGTCACCGCTTCGCAGATTGCAGCAGCATCCGCCGCGTCGTTCTTGCCGCGCTTGCCCGACATGCGATAAGGCGCGACAAGATTGGGCGCCATGAGCTTGACCGTATGGCCGTGCCGCTGGAACATGCGGGCCCAGTGATGCGCGCCGGAGCACGCTTCCATGCCAATGAGGCACGCAGGCAACTGTGCGATCAACGTCGCCAGCTGATCGCGCGGAACACGCGGCTTGATCAGCATCGCCTTACCGGTCTCGTCCACACCGTGAACGGCAAATACATTCTTGGCAAGATCGATTCCGACAGTGATAATAGCCATGGACTTCCCCTCTCGCTGGTGTCGATGAACGTTCGCAACTTCATCCTGGCACATTGATGCCGACTCGCGGCTTCCGCCGCAGCCTCGGGACGGGGAAGTCCCTTTCATTCTCTAAAGCAACTGCCATTACGTCCTTCACTCCGCGGCATCACTAGCAGGTTGCTGAAGTACCGCTGAAACACGTCATCGCGCAGAGTTCGTGAAGCGTTGATAGATGAACCACCACTTGCCCACTGGAGATCATGCGCGGCGCCGACACGTTCACCGAGAGTTTGTTTTCCGTACGCAAGCTCGACGACTTCGTGCCCAAGTCGCATCCGTTGCGTTCGATCCGCGTGATGGCGAACGAAGCGCTGGCGAAGATGGATCGACTGTTCGCGGGGATGTACGAAGCTGACATAAAGGGTGGACGGCCGAGCATCGCGCCAGAGAAGTTGCTGCGAGCCATGCTGATCCAGTTCCTTTACAGCATCCGCTCGGAGCGCCAACTCATGGAGCAGGTGCAGTACAACCTGCTGTTTCGCTGGTTCATCGGCCTGGCCATGGATGACGAGGTGTGGGTGCCCACGGTCTTCACGAAGAACCGGGAGCGTCTGATCAAGCACGATGCCGTGATCGAATTCTTCAACGCCGTAGTGGCCATCGCCGAGAAGAAGTGCCTGCTCTCGGGGGAGCATTTCAGCGTGGACGGCACGTTGATCCAGGCGTGGGCCGGACACAAGAGCTTCGTACGCAAGAACGGTGACGATCAGGACAACGATGGTAGCGGCGCGGGCGACTTCAAGGGCGAGAAACGCAGCAACGAGACACATCAGTCGAGGACCGATCCAGATGCGCAGCTCTATCGCAAAGGCAAAACGGCCAGCGAATTGCGGTACAGGGGCCATACGCTGACCGATAACCGGCACGGCCTGGTGGTCAATGCGCGCGTGACACGCGCCGACGGGCATGCAGAGCGTGAAGCCGCCAAGATCATGATCCACGACGCGCGGCAAGCGGCAGAGGATCCGAACGTAGAAATTACGTTGGGTGCAGACAAGGGTTACAACGCTCAGGAATTCATCGAGGCGTGCCAACAGATGAAGGTCACACCGCACGTTGCGCAAAACGCCTCGGGGCGACGTTCGGCAGTGCCCGATACGATTGCCTCGAGCGCGGGCTACGCCATTTCGCAGCAAAAGCGGAAGTTGATCGAACAAGGTTTCGGCTGGGCCAAGACCGTAGGGCGCATGCGCCAGGTGATGGTGCGCGGCTTGAAGAAGGTGGACCAGATGTTCGTGTTGAACATGACGGCCTATAACCTCGTGCGCATGCGATCCCTGGCACAAATCCGCCCATAGTGGCTGGAAAAGGCGGCAATGAGGCCAGAAGCCGGCCTCACAGTGCTTTAAAAAGGTTGATGCGCGTTGAAATTGCACAATGCGAAAGATTTAGACGGTGGGCGCTCAAATCGTGGAAGGCCGATTCCGGGCGGGGGTATTTCCGCATCCTGCTAGACCTTTGATCAGTGATGCCCAGCACATTTCCACCCCTACCCACCGGGTGGTCAGTTCTACGACAGCATTCGCCATTGCGAATGTGCCAAATCGCTCATCGCGGAGCAATTGCAAAGGATAGGGTCGGAGACTGGCACGACGCCCGATTGGAGGGACTGCGGCCGAGTGCAAGAACAACGCTGGGCTGCGGAGGTATATCGCGCAGCCCCGTGGGTCTCCTACATATATCTGAGAGGCGCACTCACGATTGCTGCCGTTTGCGGCGCAACGTTTGCATCAGCAGCTGTCGACTTCGCCGAGCCATTCGATGCACGCCTCCGCCAGAGGATAGCCGACAAAGCGCCACTACCAGTCTCCGAGGTGCTCTTCCCGCACCGGTGCTGAGGTATTCCGACGCCTTATTGCTCCGCCGGCTTTTTTGTTGCTGCCTTCCTGCCTGCGGCTTTCTTCGGAGCAGCTGTCTTGCTGGAATGGACTGCTTTTGCCACCTTTCGAGAATTTTCGGGTGTCTCGGCCGCGGAGATCAGGAACTTCGTGCGGTCTCTGGCACCTGCGATCCACGACGGCGTACGACCACGCCCGCTCCAAGTCGCTCCTGTCCTAGGGTTCTGATAGATGTGAGGCTGCGGCTCCTTTACTTTCTTCTCAGACTTAAGCGTTTTCTGAGCAGTCGCTGTTGAGTTCGTCGTAGTGTTCGTCACCAGGAACTTGGTGCGGTCTTTTATCTTAGCGATCCAAGCCGGTGCCCGGCCACGACCGGACCAGTTCGCCCCCGTCTTTGGGTCGGCGTACTTCGTTGCCGATGCCTCCCGCTTGGCCGGTGCGGTCGCGCCGGGTCCGCGGCCGGGTCGCCTGCCCAAAGACGCCTCAATATCAGCAATAGATAGAGAGTGCTGTTCCAGCATACGGAGGATTTTCCCGATCGCTGTTGCCGAATATCTCTTCTCTAACACTGCCACCCGTGCTTGGAGCTTTGCGATTTTTGCCTGGACGGCTTCCAGCGTAGCCATGCTTGTTTTCCTTTGGATAGGATGAGTAAGCCGCACTATGCCATATCGCCCAGCGAACACAAACAGCATTGCGCGGCTTGCCGAGTTAATACACCTTGAAACGAATACCCTGGCTATTCAAAAACACGGACTTCTCGGTCCGCGCCCGTGGATAAGGCGACAATTCGCACATAGCGAAACGATCAATCGTTCGAAATGGGAAACAGTGTAACTCCCGATGCGCATGTCATCCGCGCCCCATCGTCGCCTTAACACGTAAGATGCCCGTCGACGCCGAGAGCGATAGCAAGAAAAACCTGTCAAAAGGCTGTAGCACTATTTCTGGTGCCCGCCTCGCTGGATTCGAAACGTACAGAACACATGACGACGAAAATGCAGGGACTGCGGACGAAGGCAGCGAAAATCCGGGCCAAAACCGACGCATCGCGTGCGGCAGAACATTTCGTAGGCCCGCGGTCATTTGCGGCGATCGCGACTACCACACCGACAAATCGCCAACACTTGCATGATCGCGGCATAAAGCCAGTGATTGGACAACGAAGAACCGAAGATGGTAGCGGTCTCAGCAAATTCCGCTGGTTGGCAGCACGGACTCACGCGTGGCTCTGCAACGTCCGACGTCGTCGTATCGACATCGACCGTCGCGGCCATATTATCAAGCAAGCATTCGTCAGTTTTTGCTTGCTCGCTCATCTGCTGGAACATTTTCAAAGGAGAGGAGTCACATCTTTGAACTGGCCTCTTACCATGAACTCACGGAAATCACTCGCCACGGAGCCCCGATGAACCTGCAACGTTTCCCCCGCTACTCGCTCACCTTCGGGCCGACGCCGATCCAGCCGCTCAACCGTCTGAGCGAGCATCTCGGCGGCAAGGTCAAGCTTTATGCCAAGCGCGAGGACTGCAACAGCGGCCTCGCGTTCGGCGGCAACAAGACCCGCAAGCTCGAATATCTGATCCCCGACGCGCTTGCGCAGGGCTGCGACACGCTCGTGTCGATCGGCGGCATCCAGTCGAACCAGACGCGCCAGGTCGCGGCGGTTGCCGCGCATCTGGGCCTGAAGTGCGTGCTCGTGCAGGAGAGCTGGGTCAACTACCCAGATGCGGTGTACGACCGTGTCGGCAACATCCTGATGTCGCGCATGATGGGCGCCGACGTGCGGCTCGTGCCGGACGGCTTCGACATCGGCTTTCGCAAGAGCTGGGAAGACGCGCTCGACAGCGTGCGCGCTGCCGGCCGCAAGCCGTACGCGATTCCGGCCGGCTGCTCAGATCATCCGCTGGGCGGGCTCGGCTTCGTCGGCTTCGCCGAAGAGGTGCGCCAGCAGGAAGCCGAACTGGGCTTCAAATTCGACTACATCGTCGTGTGCTCGGTGACGGGCAGCACCCAAGCGGGCATGGTCGTCGGTTTCGCCGCCGACGGCCGCGCCGATCGGGTGATCGGCATCGACGCCTCGGCGAAACCGGCGCAGACGCGCGAGCAGATCACGCGCATCGCGAAGCGGACCGCCGAGAGCGTCGAGCTGGGCCGCGACATCACCGCGAAGGACATCGTGCTCGACGAGCGCTACGGCGGTCCGGAATACGGTCTGCCCAACGACGGCACGCTCGAGGCGATCCGTTTGTGCGCGCGGCTCGAAGGCATGCTGACCGATCCGGTGTACGAGGGAAAATCGATGCACGGCATGATCGACAAGGTGTGTAACGGCGAATTTCCGGCCGGCTCGCGCGTGCTGTATGCGCACCTGGGCGGCGTGCCGGCGTTGAGCGCGTACAGCTTCATCTTCCGCGACGGTTGACGGGTTTAAGGGCCTTAGGCGACGGGCGTCGGCGGTCCGGGGTTCAGGCCCGACTTCATCAGATATGCTTGCCGCGTTCATTGCGACGTCGAGTTAGAGGCGTTAACAAAATGAGTTCTTCAGCTTTCGCCAGCAGATGATGCAGCAGGCAATTTTCATGAAGGCTTCATGGATGAATGCAAGACGTTCGAAGCGGATGCGCAGTCGTCGAAAGTTATGAAGCCACGAAATGGTGCGCTCGACCACCCAGCGTGTTTTGCCCAGTCCGCTGCCGTGGGGCTCGCCGCGTCGGGCGATTTCAGTCGCGATGCCGGCTGCGTGTAGCGGACGGCGGTATTTGTCGTGATCGTAGCCCCGATCGCCTTGAACAATGCGGGGCTTCGAAAGCGGCCGGCCACGCTTGCCAGCAATGGGTGGGATGGCGTCAACCAGTGGGTGAAGCTGGGTAACATCGTTACGGTTGGCGCCCGTGAGAATTACCGCGAGCGGGATGCCCTGCGCTTCGGTGATGAGGTGGTGCTTTGAACCGGGTCGCGCGCGGTCCGTGGGATTCGGTCCCGTTTTTGACCTGCGCCCACGGCGCGGATCGAGGAGGAATCGACGACGACACGCGACCAGTCAATCTGGTCAGCCGCGCGCAGCCTGGCGAGCAGGACTTCATGCAGTCGGTCCCAGACGCCAGCAGCCTGCCAGTCCCGCAGACGGCGCCAGCAACTCATGCCGCTGCCGCAGCCCATCTCGCGTGGCAGCAGGTCCCAGCGCAGGCCTGTCTGAAGGATGAATAGGATGCCAGTGAGCAGCGCACGATCATCGAGCGGCCTGCGCCCAGGATAACGGCTTCGCCTTGGTTTGGGAGGGGGCAGTAACGGTTCAATGAGTGCCCAAAGTTCGTCGTCGAGTATGGGTTTAGCCATGTCCTTTTCGTCGTCGAAACAATGAAAAGGTTAACAGGATTCATCGAGAGTAAACAGCCCCTTTGTTCATTTTGTTAAGGTTTCTTAGGGGATGCATGGCCCGAGGCCGCCACTGGTAGTCAGTTCCCCATCTCTGATCTTCATGAATCGCGACACACAGTTAGTACAGGAACAGCGCTCTTCCCCGTGAGATATCTCAGGCAGAGTGACGGTCCTTGTCGCGATCGTTTTGATAGCAGCACATCGACGAACGATGCGCATACGCTGGGAGATGAGAAATCAGCGAGTGAGCCGCGGCGAGGTTCGCCGTTTCCTACGTCAACTAGGCGTGGAGAATATGTGTTAGGAGAATTTTCATGCGTCTTACCGTCCAGCTCGACATGTTTAATACTACCCGTCCGATGGCATTCGCAATCCTCTGGCTCGACACAGAAAAGCGGCAATGGTCGCGCGAGGCTCATTCCGGACTGGACTTACCCGAATGGGGCTCGTTGCATGTGGATTGCGGCAACACGTTAGTGTGCGGGCCCAGCGAAAACACACTCGCGTATGTTCTCGAAGGATTGAATCTCGACTGTCGTTACAGACTTTTCGAAGGCGACTCCGGATATGCGCTGCGGTATACAGAAGGACGTTGGGCTCCATCAAACGGCCACTGGCATATTCAGTGTATAGATAACCAACGGGGACAGCTTGAACATGAACTGTTCACCACCGCCAAGGATTCCTGACACCATCTGCGTTAAACAAATGAAGCAATCGAACGACAGCACCTGCTCAGGAATCTGACCACTGTGATCGGCATACATCTCGAATGGAGGTTGAGCCCTCCTAAGTTTGCGGCTTGACCGATCGATGCTCCATGAGCAACGATCACCACCCGTCAGCTTGCCGTACCAGTTGAACGTCTCGCATTTGCGACAGATCTTTTTTACTTCCCATGCCGCTGCACCGTGACGACTCCCGGTGCGTACGCCAGCTTCTCGTTGATGTCTTTCCAAATATTCGCCCATCCGCAACTGCACCGGCCGGCGTCGATAGCCCCGTCTGTCGGACTTACCCCTTCGCCGTTGAGCTGCTCGTTGCGCCCGGCCAAATTGCTCACGCAGGAGGACAGGGCCCCTTTCCCTAACTTGATACACCGAGCTTTGTCGCTAATTCGCGCGTTGTCGAATAGCCCGTCTCGCATCGGCATCTTGCAATCCAATTGCCTATCCTCACGCCGCGGCAACCTTCGGCGCTCGAGCAATATGTCGCCAGCCCGCGCGCAATGGACGTCAGGGTCGCGGCCCCCTACAACCGACGTTGCGAATAACGCGAGACCCCACGCGTTTCACGCTTGCCAAGACAGATTGCGGATCATAGTGCAGCGAAGAAGATGCGCATCAATCTCAGACAGAGATAATTTGTCGCTCCACGCCTCGTGGTTGCGCTTTCGACAACGCAGATGCGGTGGGATGGGCCGCGTTCGTTGATCCTGTAGCGTCGTAGCTCGGGAAGAAACAAAGGCTCGATTATCTCAATCGTCCGACTGATGCCGCTGGCCCTCAATGACCGACCAGCCTACGCATGTCGAACTCTATTCGACGCAGGCAGGCTCCGACGCGCGAACGGCTACCCAAAGCGCATCATATTGCGCCAACTGCGGGACCTAACCGCATCAATGCCTTAATTCATTGGATGACTCATATCGGCCAGGAACCCGCCTCGCACACCTCGTTGCCCACGGTGATTGGGCTACGGGAGATCTCAAATCTGGCCCTTCACTGGTCCGCTTCCATGTGCTAGCGGCATTTCACCTTGGCCAGCAGCCGCCAATCTTTGCCATGCAGAAAGCAGCGACGAAGGGTGTTGCACCAGTCCGCGAGGAATCCGCCTAATGGTAGCCGTCAAAGAGACGGTCCGAATCGCTGCTTGGAACGAATATCAGGGGATATGCTACCTGACCACTGTCGGGAATCGGGTCATTGTTCCCCGCGCGTTCTATTTCGGAACTAATGACCGCCCAACGAACGGGTGGGCGACTGGCAAGGACAGCCGGGACACAGAAAAAAAAGTGACCCATCGGAGTCGTCTATACTCTGACGGGTCGTCTAAAGTCCCCACAGTAGGTCGAGCGAGACGGTTCGACCCGCTGCAACCCAAGTGTACGAGACAAACGCACGGCAACCCTTGATCAAGGTCAGACTTTTCTTACATCAGGTAAGTAGCCAACATGGTCATCAATTGCTGGCAGCATAGGCTACGCGATGGAACGAATTCAGTGAGGGCGCCCCGCGCAAATTGCCAACCGGCGCTGACGCCCTTGAAAGATTTCGTCTCTGACTGTTATCCGGGCGGTTTGAAGGATACGGAAAAGGATTTTTACTTAGAGTTGCCTCCTGTCATGAGCCACTTTTGTCATAGCGTCAAAGTTGATAGATATGAACGACGGCCTCAATAGAATGGGCTGGAGAATCATTGCAGCGTGAGAGGCGCCGCACCGCACCGGGCAAAGGGGCGCCGGTTCGACTGCCTTCCGGTTCTGTCACTTGGCCACGAAGACATCGACAAGCGGGGAGCTTGCTCCTCGTGCGCGAATGCCATTGTCATGCGCTGTGTCTGACAAGGGATACCTTCGAGGCTCAAATGCATGGTCACGTGATCAAGAAAGGTTGACATGCATTAAGGCGAAAGACGAAAGTCGTGAATAGTATGAAAGGACAATATCCGACGAGCGCACGCATGCACCCGGCCCGTTCGCCTCTTTTGCCGACGCGATGGCTTCGATGCGCACCAACTGGCGAGCGATCCGCAAACGCCGGTCGACCCCAATCCCAGCCATGAGTGGATACTTCGATACACGTTGCTTGCCTCGATTTCACATGTTAATTTTTCTGCAAGATCGTGAGCATGACAAATTACGACCTACCGAGAGATGTAGCAAACCGTCTGGTTGATCCGCAGTCGTATACAAACCTCGACGGGCTCCATGAGATATACGCGTGGGCGCGTGCAAACAACCCAATTGGACGAGCAATGGCGGACGCGCATGACCCATTCTGGGTGGTAACAAAACACGCCGACGTCTCAATGATTTCCCGGAACAATGCCCTGTTTCGCAACGGCGATTATTCCGTCGTCTGCCGTCCGCAAGCATCTATCGCGCATGTTATAGGGGCCACCGGTAGTCCAAACATCGTCCGTTCGCTCGTCCACGTCGACGGCGACGAACACAAGAGTTTGCGCGCACTGACACAGTCGTGGTTTATGCCGAACAGTGTCGTTAAGCTTGAGGCTCGCATCCGATCATTGGCACATTTGATGATCGGGGAAGTTCTGCAAAAGAGCGGCTCGGTAATTGACTTTGCGAACGATTTCGCCTCGCACTATCCGCTGAACGTGATCATGGATATTCTCGGAGTTCCGCAGGAAGAATCTCCCCGTATGTTGAGACTCACACAGGAGATGTTTGGAAGCGAGGATGCCGAATACAAGCGCGAGATCGGTCGCCAGGGCGACGCCGGAAGTGCGATCGGCAAGGCGCTGCTGTCAGTTGTAGCAGACTTCAAGGGTTACTTTGATCGCCTGACCGAAGATCGCCGGAAAAAACCGCGTAACGACATCGCCACCTTGCTCGCCAACGCGGTTGTCGATGGACAGCCTATTGATGAGGCAACCCGACTCGGCTACTACGTGATTATCGCCGCCGCCGGGCATGACACTGTCTCGTCTTCCATATCGGTTGCGATGTGGGCATTGTGTCAATTCCCCCATTTGCTGCCGCGGCTTAAGGCTGACCCGTCGCTCATTCCGCAATTCATCGACGAGAGCCTCCGCTACGCATCGCCAGTGCGTCATTTCATGCGTACGGCGGCAGCCGACACGAATTTGCGAGGCAGGACTATCCGCAAGGGCGATTGGCTGATGCTCTGCTACGGGTCGGCCAATCGCGATGAGGAAGTTTTCCCCGACCCTTTCGTATTCGATATCGACCGAAGGTCGAATCGGCACATTGCGTTTGGGGCAGGTGCTCACGTATGTCTTGGTCAGCATCTCGCAAACATGGAGATGCGCATCCTGTTCGAGGAACTGATCCCGAAGTTGCAGTTCGTCGAACCGGTGGGAGATGTCGAATTCACGACGTCTAATTTCGTAAGTGGGCCAAAGCACCTCGCAATACGTTGCGTGTTGCAATGATCGCATCTATGTAAAATTTGCACGCCACAAAATGACCTTGATCGGGACCGTGCTTTCGTCTACAAACTCACACATGTAACATGTAACATGTGACTGCCAAACATTTCCCCGGTTGCAGCCCCCAGTTACTATCTTCCCGCCTCGACAATTGAGGCTTTGGCCAGCCAGGCCCGGCATGATTCTCGCCCCCAGTCGCAGTTTCTGGTCCGGGGGGTGTTGTCACCGGGCCTGGTGGGTGGCTGGTGATCGCTAATAGGGACTCAGCTGGGATATTCCAAGGCCGTCCGTAACGTGGATGCCGAGATTTGCCACCGTTGTCGCAGGCCCACTCGTTCGATCTACACAAACTTCGATGCAAGAATTCCAACAACATGACGTCGTCGAGTCTTCATCGGTGTCGACGTCGGTAAAGGCCAGCATCACGCCGTGGCACTAGCTCGGAATGGCAAGCGCCTGTAGATCAAGGCGCTCTCCAACGACGAGGCCAAACTGCGCGCCCTCATCGCCGAATTCAAGACCCATGGCCGTCTTCTCTTCGTTGTCGATCAGCCCGCCACCATCGGCGCATTGCCGCTGGCCGTCGCACGCGATGAAGGCGTTCTGCTTGCCGATCTGCCCGGACTGGCGATGCGCCGCATTGCCGACCTGCACGCCGGTGAGGCCAAGACAGACGCCCGCGACGCCGCAATCATCGCCGAGGCCGCCGGTTCGATGCCGCATACGCTGCGCTCGCTTCGGTTAGCTGATGAACCGCTCGCCGAGCTGACCATGCTGTGCGGCTTCGACGACGATCTCGCCGCTCAAATTACCCAAACCAGTAACGGGATTCGCGGCCTGCTCACCCAGATCCATCCCGCGCTTGAGCGCGTTCTCGGACCGCGCCTCGAGCATCCCGCCGTGCTCGATCTACGTAAGCGGCCGGCAAACCCGTCTTGACGAATTGAACTAGCGGATAGGATCCGTCGGCTGCCAGCGATGAGGCAGCAATGTTGAGATATCGCTGGCCTTGTGGGTTGGCAGTCGCGTCAGGACGTCCTTCAGATAGGCATGTGGTTCGTGCCCATTCAGTTGCGCTGAACGTAGCAGACTCATGATGGCCGCGGCTCGCTGCCCGGCTCGAAGCGAACCGGCAAACAGCCAGTTCGACCTGCCGATGGCCCAAGGTCGTATCTGGTTTTCGACCCAGTTATGCCGACTTCCCGATTATGCCGCGTCATGAGTCCACGCGCACAACGGTTGGGCGGATCTCTATTCCCTGTCGCTTGGAGTGTCGGCATTATCAGAGAGCCTCCAGGAAGGCGAGTAACGGATCTGGTGGTTTGTAGCGGGTCAGCGCGACACCGCTCGCCGTGGCGTGCGCGAGCGCGCGTTCCTTGAGTTGCATGTCGGCGTGCAAGTAGATCTGAGTCGTTTCCGAGGATTCGTGACCGAGCCAGAGCGCGATCACAGTCAGGTCGACGCCGTGATGCATCAGGCTCATCGCGGCCGTGTGCCGAAGCGTGTGAGGCGTTATCGATTTTTTCTTCAGCGAGGGGCACGAGAGACGCGCGATTTCGGCGTTGCGCGACACGAGTTGCTGAAGAGCGTCGGCACTGAGATGACCACCACGCGAACTGGGGAAGACCGGATCACCTGGTTCGCCTGGTTGATAGAGCAGCCATTCCTTCAGGACTGCAACAACATCCGGTCGCAGAGGAGTGCATCTCGTCTTTCTGCCTTTGCCGAGGCAACGGACGTGGGCGCCTGTACCGAGCATCACATCCTGGCGCCGGAGAGTGGTCAATTCGCTGTTGCGCAGACCCGTTTGAACCGCTACAAGAAGCAGCGCTCGGTCTCGGGTGCCGGTCCACGTTCGTACGTCAGGCGCCCCTACCAGAGCGGCGGCCTCGCTCTCTGTCAGAAACTCAACAGGGCCGTGCTCGCAGCGTTTAGATGGAATTGCAAGAACGCGCTGACACTGCAGAAACAGCGCAGGCTCGCTGACCGCGACGAACCGGAAGAAGGCATGCACGGCAGCAAGCCGCGTGTTGCGTGTCCGCACCGAATTCCCTCTGCTGTGTTCGAGGTGCCGCAGGAATTCCTCGATCAACGACACATCGAAGTCCTCGATGCGCAGCTTTGACGGCGCGCGTCCGATATGGTTCGTGGCAAACGCTAGCAGCAGCCGGAACGTATCACGGTAACTTGCCACCGTATGCGAACTTAGACCTTGCTGCTCGAGCAGGCGCTGGGTAAAGAAGCGCTGAACGAGTGATGGAAGATCGGCGGCGCTCACGACTGTTCTCTGGACAGTTCTTGTCGAGATAGGCTGCCGCAAGTTCAAGCAATTCAGGAACCGCTTCGATGTACCAGTACGTAAGACCGACGTTGACATGCCCGAGGTAGGCGGTAAGTTTCGGCAATTCCCTACTTACGTCGAGACCGGCACGATACCACTCGACCAGCCGTCCAGTCGCGAAGCTATGCCGGAAGTCCTGGAGGCGTGGACCGTAACCATCGCGCCCATCCTCTGTCGCCGGTCGCAGACCGACAGCGCGCGACATTCTGACGAACATGCTGCGTGCAGTGCCGGGCTTCAGTCGCTTGCCGCGCTCACTAACCAGGAACGCCTCGCTCAACCGTAAAGGACAGATTTGATCGCGTTTCTGGACGTAGTGTTCGAGTGCCAACCGGGTCGACTCTGCTACAGGAACACAGCGCGATTTGCCGAACTTCGATTCCCGGATGGAGAGTATTCCGCTGACGAGGTCAACGTCGGACCGGTCGAGCCGAAACGCTTCGCCTGGCCTGAGACCCGTCGCCACAAGAAGCCCAATGAGCGTCGAATAGGTCAGTGCTCGCAAGCCGGTTCGGGATCGCAGTTGAGCGGCTCGGGCCATAAGCAGATCAATTTCGTGCTCAGTGTAAATATGCGGGGCATTGCGCCGTCTGCGGGCACTCAGGAGCCCCGCGGGGGGAATCTGGTTTCGACCGTCAATGAGGTTCATCCATCTGGCGAATCCTCTTACTTGAGAGAGGCGTCGCCCCCAGGTGGCACGTTCGACGAGTGTGGGCGTCATTGCCCAGCGCAGAGCCAGATCGGTAGTAATGAACTCAGCATCTTCATGTTCGAGAAGATCAACGAAATGGCCGAGTGCCAATGCAGGTTCGTAGAATGACGCCCCGAGAGCCCGGCGGACCGCCACGTACCGAGCGAGAGAATCGCGGATCGCAGTCGTATTGAACCTCCAGCCGTGGGCCACGAGCGCGCGACCTCGCGCAGGTCCTCAAACGCCACCGTTGCATAGATCGCGGTACTGTCCGGTGAGCGGTGTCGCAAGACCTCGGCTATTTCTGCCATCGAGGCCCCATGACGAATCATCGTCGTCGCCAGACCGTGACGGAACAGATGTGCGGCGCCACGGCACGCGGGGCGGAAACCGGCACGTGCGAAGGCCTGACCAACAATCTTGCCAATCGCCCCCGGCCCCGCCAAACCAACCCGAGGTGCCAATCTGCGAAGGAAGACGCGCCGCGATGCACTCGCTTCGCGACCATCGCGGAGATATGTTGCGATTGCTTCTCCGACCTCCGATGGCAGCGGGACGTGCTCGACCATCTGCCCCTTTCCATGAACGACGAGTTCCCCCGAACGCCAGTGAATGTCGTCGAGCTCGATTGCGACGATTTCTCCGGCACGTAAGCCAAGCCGCGCCAACAACAGCAGGATTGCGTAGTCACGAAGCCCAGTCGTGGTCGACTGGTCTGCCGATGCAATGAGAGCTTCTTGCTGCTCAGGCGTGAGGAACGTTGGCACAGTTGACTGTCGCCATTTACGAACCGAAGGCACTGACTCATACAGGTCTCGTGCCGTATCGCCGCGCAGAAAGAGGAAATGGCAGAACGAGCGAAGCGCAACTGCCATCAGCCGCGTGTACTCTGCCGATCGGCCTTTGCTGCGGGCAAGAAGATGATTCCGGATCGTTACCGCGTCAAATGCATCTGGCAATAAACTTCCGTCGCCGGCCGCGTGGCTGTCGAGAAAATCGCGAATGAACGGGCCATAGACGAGCAGAGAGTTCCTCGCGAGTCCACGATCCTGCCTCAGATAGTCCACGTATCGGTCGTAAATGTGCGCGATCGCGGATTGGCGGCCCAACGTCGGCGGGCACACAATAGCTTCAGCGCGCAGATAGGCGAGAAACTGCCGTAATGTGGGACGTGCACGCTGGACACGGTCTCGTGATGCGCCGATCATGCGCTTCATAAAACGAGCCGTGACAGACTCATCAAGATCAATCAGGTCGATGCCCCTGTTCTCCATCCACCCAGAGAACGCACACAGGACTCTTCGTTTCTTGCGAAGCGATACCTCGGAGTAGTGTGCCGTCCGCAGACGATCAAGAAATGCATCGATGTGATGGACCGGCAGCCCGCCGGATTCACTGACTGTGCGTTTCGCATTCATCTGATCTCTCCTGGCCGGCGCGATAGCCAGCCTGAGAAATCATACGTTTATGCCGACACAGCATTCATGAAAGACCATACCCGCCGTCATACAGGTGCACGACGCGGCATAATCGGGAAGTCGGCATAACTGGGTTCATGCCGCTAGCGGCATGAACCCAGTTGTTGTGTATAGGCACGTGACCGTCATCGAGATAGCGGGTCAGCGCATCCCATCGTTTAAGACTGTAATCCAGCGCTTTGGCAATCGCCGAACCTTCCGACACCAGCTTGCGCTGCGCCTTCATCCATTCGTGAAGTGCGTCGCAGACCGGCTTGGCCCGACTCTGTCGAAGCTTGTGGCGTTCCTCGGCTTGTAGCACTGCAGCGTCGCGCTCGATGTCGTAAAGCGCAGCGAAGAACGGCAGCGCCTGCGCAGCGATCTGACTGCTGTGATTGGCGTGCAGATCGAAGAACTTGCGTCTCGCGTGCGCAGCACATCCAATTTCAGTGATGCCCTGCTGGAATCCAGCCTTGTATCCACTGTAGTCGTCGCATACCAGTTTGCCCTGCCAGCCAGCGAGGAACGCGCGGGCATGTTCGCCTGCACGGCTGTCGGCGAAGTCGTAGACCACGGCGCGCAGCTCGCAGTAGTGCGTCGGCGTATACGCCCATAGATACGCGCGATGTGTCTTGCCTTTGCCGGGACTGAGCATCTGTACCGGCGTCTCATCCGCGTGCAGCACACCCTGCTGCAGGATTTCCTCATGCAGCGCGTCGAGCAGCGGTTGTAGTTGCACGCCGCACGTACCGACCCATGCGCCCAATGTCGAGCGCGGTATCGCGACGTCCGCCCGCGCAAAGATCTGCTCCTGACGATACAGGGGAAGGTGGTCAGCGTATTTGGCAACGAGCACTGAGGCCAGCAGTCCCGCAGTCGGAATGCCCTTGTCGATGACGTGCGCAGGCACCGCGGCCTGAATCCGTGTTTCGCAGTTTCTGCACACCCACTTGCCACGGACATGCCGCTCCACGGTGAACACGCCCGGTGTGTAGTCGAGCTTCTCGCTGATGTCCTCGCCGATGCGCGTGCGCTCGCAGCCACACTGGCATACGGTGCTCTGCGGCTCGTGGCGAATCTCTGTGCGCGGCAATTGCGCCGGCAGCGCTGCACGCTTCGGTTGCTGGGGTAGCGGCTCGGCTGTGGCTTGCGGCTGAAGTTGCTCGAGTTCAACTTCAATGGCGGCGAGATCCGCGTCAATCGCCTCATCCAGCAGATTCATCTGATCGCTGCTGAGCTGCTCGCTGCGCCTACCAAACTGATGGCGCCTGAGAATCGATATCTCGTGGGTCAACTGGTCGATGCGGGTCTGCCTGCCGGTAGCGCAGCTCCCGATCCTTCGCCGACCTCCCGGGTCTTCTCCTCAATCTCCCTGTCCCGGTCCTCGACGCGCGCAATCAGTTGTGTGGCGAGCGCACGCAGCTGTTCCGGGCTAAGAGCGTTGAGGTCGGCTGGCAAGTTCATGCAGACGAGTCTGCCAGAACCCCGGAGAGCGCGAAAGCGCGACCGTTTACGTCCCTGGCATCTTCAAACGACACGGATTACACCGTCCGCGCCGATGCGCTGCCATGGCAAACCCACCACCAGAGCGGCCAGTTGTTCCTGTGTGAGCGCGCGTTGCTTTGGCTCGCTACCAGCGTGCGGCCAGGTGAACTGCCCCTGATTCAGCCGTCGCGCTGCCAGCCAGATGTCAATCCCATCGTGTACCAGCACCTTCAGACGGTTGGCCCGCCGGTTGGCGAACAGGTACGCATGGTGCGGATGCGCGGCGCCGAACACGGTTATCACCCGACCCAGTGCCGTATCGAAGCCGGCCCGCATGTCCAGCGGGTCAACTGCCAGCCACACCTGGTCAATGCGGATCATGCGAGCCACTCGCGCAACCAGGCGGCGCATTGCGCTGCCTCCGAGGTTGGCCAGCTAACCGTGATCGACTGCTCCGCGCGACGAACCTCGACGCGAATCTCAGTTGTACGCGTGTTTCGCGTCTCAAGTGGCACTGGTACAAATTCCGGTGCTGGCGCCGCTGCCAATGGCGCTGCCAGGTCGCTACGCGCCACGAGCACGCAATCGTTCGTTTCGGCCTGCTCGACCCAACGTCGAAGCAGATTGGCGTTCAGCTTGTGGTGCAACGCGATCGCCGCGAGCGACACCCCGGGCCCCTGGCAAGTTGCCACAACCTGAGCCTTGAACTCGACGCTGTAGCGCCGGCGGCGACGACGGCCTGCTGCCGCTGCTTCGTCAATAGTGTTCACGTGTCCACCTATTTAAGTGGACACGATGCTCCCAAGACTCTCAACGCAACTCAAGATGGGATAACCGGGCGCTTACCGATCTACTCGAGCGCTACCCGTCTCCAGCCGCGCTTGCAGCAACCAGCGAGAAGACGCTTGCCAACCGCCTGACCAAGCTCGCGCCACGCATGGGCAAGGGATTGGCAGCCGGAATCGTTCAAGCGCTGGGCGAGCAGCGCCGTGACGGTGCCCGGCACGCAAGCCGCCACCATCGCCATGCCGCGCCTGGCTCGGCAGCTCGCCGCCTTACGCAAGCAGCGCGACGAAATCGCCGCCGAAGTAGAGCGGCTGGGCTTGCTCACCCTCTTTGGCCGGTCCTGACCAGCATGCCGGGGAGTCGGCGTCAGGACCGCCGCCAGACTCCTCACCGAGGTCGCGCACAAAGCCTTCGCTTCGGCAGGTCACCTGGCGGCCTACGCTGGCCTCGCACCAGTTACCCGGCGCTCAGGCTCATCTATCCGTGGCGAGCATCCGTCCAAGCGCGGCAACAAGGTACTCAAGCGAGCCTTGTTCCTATCGCCTTCGCGGCCTTGCGAGACCCCCCGATTCGCGAGCGTATTACGCACGGAAGGTCCAGCACGGCAAGCGACATAACCAGGCACTCATCGCGCTGGCACGGCGACGCTGTGATGTCCTGTTCGCCATGCTGCGCGATGGCACCTTTTACGAACCCAAGTCAGCCCCTAAGGCTTGACGAATTACACACGGGCACCCACCCCCATATGATGGCGTGCCGGAACCGGCCGAGGAACTCTCGAATTGGGCTCACGTTTCAGGGTGAGCCCGAAAAAAAAGCAGTACCAGGTGTGTGGACCGCAGGTCAACGCCGATTTGGTCTTCGCATGCCCGTGCATTGTGGGCGTCCCCATGATCACTTTAGAACTTTCAATCTACCTTCGATAGCCCTTCTGGCAGCGATCCGCAGCCGCTACAAGCATCTCAGTTGCGGTCTCGCATAGCCATGCGCGACCCATTTCACCGATGCATGCCCCCCCGCATTCGTTGTCTTATCGAGCTTGCAGCCGGAGTGGCAACGACAATAGTTGCGCTGGCCGCTCCACACGGCGCACGTCATCATGTCGTGGCTTCATTTATCTTAGGGCGCCGTGCCGACGGCACCGGCCTTCGGTTACTGTCACGTCGCGACGGCAGTGCACTTTGAGTGCAGTGAATGCTATGCCTTCGACCACCTCTTGAGTCTGTATTGAGAAAGTCATTTGTGACGCGAATGCGTCTTATCCAAACAATTGATTTTTGCGATTTCACAAAATGGCGGATAGTGATGACGCTGCCGCGGCACAGTCACCGTGTTAGGGCGCCCTCAATAGACACTTTGCACGATCTTGTGGGGTGCAATGCCCATCGCCACGGATATCGATTGGCACCCGAGGTACTACATTGGCGTCCTTCTTAAGTCACGTAACTGCATGATACCCATGAAGAAGCCGGCCATTTTGACAAGCAGCTTTTCGACCCGAGATCTCCGACTTCGATCGGCTCATCGGAGCAAACAATGAATGCTGTCGATATCCACCAGATGGTCCAGTTCGCCGTCCAATCGTTCAAACTGCTTGCGATTTTTGCCACGTTATGTGCATCTCTTGAGATCGCCTTTCCGGCTTATCGATACAGCGTTGCATCGTACCTTCGCGGCGCAAGGAACTGGACGATTCGGATTGGATGCGGCGCGCTAATCTGGCACTTGTACGCTGTGGGCTTGCAATGGTTAGGCGTCAAGCCGCTCCTGACGGTCAATCTTTCAACAGTGTTTCACTCTGACAACGCAGTTATCAAGACGGCTTTCGCCATCCTTTCAGGCGTTTTGGTCGCAATTGCCGGTGACTTCTTTTACTACTGGATGCACCGAGCACAGCACGCCGTGCCATTCCTGTGGCGCTTGCACGCTACACATCACTCGATCCGCGAACTGACAGCGTGGAATTGCAATCATCACATTTCCGAGCCGGTTATCTATGCCTTGTTTGTAGCATTACCGCTCGCGCTGATCCACTTCGAGTCTGGCGTGGTGCCGGCTGCTGCCATGACACTCATTACCTTTCAGGCGCACCTCTCACACTCCAGCACGCGCATCAACCTTGGGCCTCTGCGATATATCATCGGAGACGGTCAGTTTCACCGAATTCATCACTCAACTCAGCCCCATCACCGGCACCGGAACTATGGGTTCTTTACGACCATCTGGGACACGATCTTCAGCACGGCATACTGGCCGAAACGGGACGAATGGCCTGAAGTGGGCCTTCGCAATCAGCCCGAGCCCCTCACCGTGCGCGACTACTTTATGTTTCCGTTTGAACAAACTCGCTGGTCCAAAGCCAACTCTGGCAGCATAACGCAGGAGAGTTGACGAGGATTGGGCGGGGCATTCGCTTGAATTGAGCGGCACTGGTAGACAAAACATTTGCCAATACAACGTCGCCTGAAACCATCGACAGTCAAGGCGAATCGCGGGTCGTCGAACTATAGCGGTAACGCTGAGATCGGTATCACTTGGCCGTCTCGTGCGGCCTAACGGCGCAAGATTTTATGCTCGTGTTCAAGGACGTTCGGTGTACATGCGCTCTCTCGGCAGTGCTATGGAGACACCTGACATGAGCACCCACAGACGAGATGAACCCGCCCCAGTCTAAGAGTACGTCGCCCCACGCACGGCTTCTCTCTCGATCGGAGGTTGCCTAAGCCGCTGACCTTCACCGATGCCGACCAACCCTACCACCTGACAGGAGATCAGAAGACCATGCCTCGAATCTTGATCCGCGCGACCCGTGCTGCCACTGCCACCGCCGCGCTGATGCTTTGGACTGCCAGTGCGCAGGCCCAGACGTGGTCTGCTACTTCCCCCGAAACCTCATCCTGCTCTGCGGAAAACCTCTTCGCTTCTCGGATCTACGGTAGGTACACGATCAACAACGACGTGTGGTCACCCTGCAGTAATGTCACCGCGGGTCCCCAGACAATATGGGCTAACAGCAAGCTCGGGGGTGACAGCGAGCCCGACTGGGGCGTTACTTCAGATCAACCCAACACCAGTGGCATCAAGTCCTATCCGCACATCGGATACCAAGTCAACAAGACCATCGGCTCACTGAACTCGCTTTCCGCCATCGTCTCGGCTACTACGCCTTCTGGCGGGGCTTGGGAATCAACGTTTGATATCTGGGCCGGTGGTAAGGCGCATGAAATCATGATATGGCTGAACTACACCGGAACTGCGGAAGGTTGCGGGAATGTCAAGCCAATCTCCTACAACTGGACGCAAGCCGGATGCGCAATTCCACTTTATCGAAATGTATCGCTGTCCAACGGAAGTTGGAACGTATACGTGGGCACCAACCGCAGCAACATCGTCTACACGTTCGTCCGCACGACGACGACTGACAACGCCGCGATCGATGTGCTGGCGTTTATGAAATTTCTGCGCTCGCTCAACTATTTTGATGATGATCTTGAAATCGGTGACCTGCAGTACGGGTTCGAAATCACCTCTTCGCGTGGCAACCTGAGCTTTGCCTCCAAGAAGTTCACGGTGACTGCCGAGTGATCCCTTTCATCGCGTTGGGCAGGGAGACGTCCAGGATGTCTGTCCAGACTACATTAGGAAGAAAGAACTGTCGCCTCCCGTCCACGAGTGGGCCCCTTAAATGCTCCGCCCAGATCACGAAAGACCAGCCGAAGAAAATGCGCCGCATGAGCGTACCCGTGATCGGTTGCTCAGGGAAAAGGAGCATCTGCGCGCGGGCGTGGTGTACCTAAAAAACAATCTCGCCCCCTCTTCAGGCGAAGAGGCAGGCGGCGCAAGAGAAAAACGCAAATAGTGCTGCAACTGCGGCAGCATCACCGGCTACCCGCGCTGCTCAAGGCGGCGGAGCTGGCGCGCAGTACGTTCTACTATCAGTCGAATGTGCTTGACGGTGTCATTTAGGAATTTGAATCAGATTGACATTGATCAGAAATCAATACTTGCAGCAATAAAAACGCCGATACTCGCAAAGGTTCCATCAACTTTCCTTATGCGCACTTAAACAATATCGAGTGATATCGCGCGTACGAATGCCGTTATCATCTCCCCGATAGCAGAGGGATGCGCAGACGAACTGGATCGTTCTCATGTTGGCCTTTTGGCGACATGCACGAAAGGTCACACACTCTATTGCCATTGAGCTGAACAACGACCTTGCGATTGCTGTTCCTGCACCGGCGACCAGTCAGCTATTTTCCGTTGGAATAGTGGATGTAAAGGATGCAGACACGCGTTACTGAAGGTAGTTATGGCCAAACGGTGGCTTAGTTTTGCTGGCCGCAATGAGCCCGACGAGGCTTCGCTGTCGACATCCCCGTTATGCAACAAGATGCGAGAACCAAATGATGCTACCGCTGCCAGCGGCAGTCATCGGTGAGCAGTACATGCGGCCAAGCTACGGGTGGGAATATTGGAGCGATGGACGTCTGAGGACGTCGGCCTTGGTGTACAGTCGACCCGCCGGCGCAAGCGAGCAGCAGCAGATTGAGGTCGCCGGGCACAACCGCAACGTCCGAGCTGGTCGATCAGCTCGACGCATTCTCGAAAATAGTGGCACCACTGCCGGATCGCGATGTTCGCCGATGCCTAGTCCACCGTACCGCCGCATCCTGCGCCTGATCTTTGCCTACGACGGCGACGCGCTATCGCTCGCCTCAAAGCATCTGGTCGAAATGACCCTGCCACCCTCGCATGAGCTGTGCAGCTCCGAAGGCAAGGCGGGGTTCTGGTTCGAATTGCGCGACCCCCACGGCCGGCCGTTATACCGCCGGATCCAGCATGATCCAATGCCGCGGTATCGCGAAGCGCATGCGCCCGGCGCGACCCCAACGCACGTTACAGCTCTGCGGCGCGGCGTTTTCGAAATTCTCGTGCCGGCCTATTGGGAAGCGGCGACACTGGTTCTGTTGGCGACAGAGCACCCGCCAGTCGCACCATTCGGCACGATCCGCGCCGAACGAGCGCGCAGCGGTGGCCCGCGGGTTGGCACGGGTGCGGCGCGCGAAATCGCCCGATTCAGTTTGGATGACATCCTGAAATGACTACCGCAGATGGCGCCGTCATCGGCGTCAGCAAGATCATCGACCACGGTCCTGATGTATCGCGTTGGAATCTTGTGATCCTTGGCGACGGCTACCAGAGGGCCGAACTGGCGACCTATGCGACCGACGCGCGGAACTTCGCAAACGCTGTCGCCGGTACCGCGCCGTTCAACGAGATGTGGTCGGCCGTCAACGTACACCGCGTCGAGGTTTCCTCGACCGACAGCGGCGCTGACGACCCCGCGGGCGTGTGCAACGGTACCGGCGCGACGGCGCGCACCTATTTCGACGCGACGTTTTGCGAAGGTGGGCAAATACGGCGGCTGCTCAGCGTCGACGCCGCTACAGCGTTGAACGTCGCGCGCACGCAGGTGCCACAGACGAACATGACGGTAGTGATCGTCAACAGCATCATCTACGGCGGTTCCGGCGGGCCGGTCGCGGTGTTTTCGAAAGCAGACGGCGCAGAGCAAATTGGTATCCACGAAATGGGGCACACGGCATTCGGCCTCGCCGACGAATATTCGACGTACGCCGGTTGTTCAAGCGGTGAAACTGGCCACGACACCTATACGGGAACCGAGCCGGCACAACCCAACATAACCGCCAACACCGACCGCGCGACGATCAAATGGGGGGCACTGATCGCTGCGGCCACTGCGCTACCGACCACCGTCAACGCTAATTGTACGCAATGCGATACCCAAGCATCGCCTGCCCCGGCCGCTACGGTTGGTGCATTCACAGGCGCAGGGTATTTCCATTGCGGATTGTATCGTCCACAATACAACTGCCAAATGCGTACGCTCGGGAAACCGTTCTGCGCGGTCTGCCTAGAAGTCATCAGGAACACGCTTAAGCCATTCCTGCCGCTGCCGCCTGTCACGAGCCACTTCACCCCAACTTCTGGCAACCCCGGTGGCGCGAACGTTGATGGAACCACAGCGGATTCATCGGCCTGACTGCGGTCCGCGTGCGGCGTCGGTAGTAGCGAACTTCGTTATCGAGTCCGGCCCGCGGATCAGCACGCTTAGCCTTTCGGGCGCAGGCAGCAAAGCGGGCGCGATTGCGGCCTAGTTCAGCTACATCATAGCGAGACTGCCGTCGATCATGAACGTCAGCCCCAACACCGGTTGGAGCGCGGCCGGCAATGCTGACCATCAGAGGAATCGGCGTCACTCATGCGAGTGACGCCAGCTTTGGCAGCAATCCCACGCTATGGCCTCGACTCGGTCGCGCAGGCAACCTCGACAGGCCCCGGACAGTCGATAAGCATCGTCGCTACAAATACTACGCCATCGGGCACGTCGGTGGCCAATAGAGCGGCATCTTCGCCTATTGTTGATCGAGCTAAAATTCACCCAGTCTGGACCGCCACTTCGCCAGCAATGGTTACGTGCATAAGGCGCTGGTCGTCCGTCGATCCGATGCCATCAGGGAATCACCAGGTCGGATGCGAGCATTCGTAAGCGGCTAGCCAAGCCGCCTTGACGGATTAGAGCGTGTTAGGAACTTTGAAGTACTGTAAGCGTCAATCTGAGGCCGTCTTGACGATCAGAACTTGACCTCTGAGAGCCGCTGATTCGTGAGCACGAGATCGAAGGCGGCGGGATCGAAGTTGCCGCCACACCACTCGAGGAAGTGGTCGTGCTCCTCGTGCGTCGGATCGGTGATCGCTTCGAGGAAGTCGGCATATCCTGGCACTCCACCGACATCTTCCGGTGGACACGCATTCTGCCCGTCCAGGCACAGCGGCCGGCGCATGTCTGGATCAGGCATCAGCGCCTTCTCGACCTTGATCCGATGCTGCCAGTTGTCACCGTAGTCGTAGATGTAGGTGAATGACTTCAGCCCGCCCAGCGCCTTCGCCAGCGTGACCCGTGCTTCATTGAGCATCGGTGGATCGCTCTGGAATCCGAAGTCATCAGGTTCACCATAGTTGGTTTCGCCGAAGACGAACTCGTGCAGGTGCCCGCCCTCCCAGCCCATGGCTAGTTGCAGCACGACATGCAGCTTGCCCAGCCGGATCGAGCCGGGAACGATGATTCGTCGCCAGATCGCCGGCTTGATGTACTTCAGCTCAACGCGCAGTACGTAGTCGGGCACTGGCGCCTTGACCAGGCGCACGGCAGGTTTGCGGGGTTGGACCATCGGATTGATTGTCAGGCGGCTTGCTGCTCGATGTATGCAGCCGGCTTCAGGCGCCACGGCAGCAACTCGTCGATGCGGTTGATGGGATGATCGGCGATGCGCTCAAACACCGTGCGCAGGTAGGCAAACGGCTCGATGCCGTTCAGGCGTGCCGTACCGATCAGGCTATAGATCACCGCCGCGCTTTGGCCACCGCCGTCGGAGCCAGCGAACAGATAGTTGCGCCTGCCGAGAACCAGCGGCCTGATCGCGCGCTCCGCCGTATTGTTGTCCACCTCGACGCGCCCGTCTTCGCAATAGCGTGTGAGCGCATGCCAGTGCCCCAGCGAGTACTTAATCGCCTTCGCCAGCCCCGACTTCGCCGATACCTGTGACAGCGTGTGTTCGTACCAGGCCTTCAGATCAGCGAGCAATGGGGCCGAGCGCAGCTGACGCGCAGACAGGCGCACGTCCGGCGTCTGGCCTCGAACCTCGCGTTCAACGGCATACAGCGCCCCAATTCGGCGCAGTGCTTCCTCGGCAATTGGTGAGCTGTCCAGCTTGTACAGGTCATAGAACTTGCGCCGCGCATGCGCCCAGCACCCGGCCTCGATGACCGTGCCGTCACGATACAGCGCGTCGTACCCGCTGAAGGCATCTGCCTGCAGGATTCCCGTGTAGCCCGCCAGATGTTCCCGAGGTCGCTCACCTTTGCGGTCGGGTGAGTACCTGTACCAGACGGCTGGTGGCGCGTGGCTTCCTGCCGGGCGGTCATCGCGCACATAGGTCCACAGGCGCGCCGTGCGTGTCTTGCCACGCCCCGGCTCCAGCACCGGCACGGGCGTGTCGTCGGTATGGATCTTGTCTGCGGCGCGCACGTAACCACCGAGTGCGTCGGACAGGGGTTGCAGCAGGGCAGCCGCTTCACGCACCCACGAAGCCAGTGTTGCCCGGTCCAGTTCGATGCCCGCACGGCGATAGATGCCGGCCTGCCGATATAGCGGCATATGGTCAGCGTACTTCGCGACGACGACCTGTGCGAGCAGCCCCGCACCCGCCATCGAGCGTGCTATCGGCCGCGAAGGTGCCGGCTCCTGTACTACTGCGGCACAGCGCGGGCAGCTCAGCTTCGGACGTACGTGACGCAGTACCTTGAAGTAGCCGGGCACATAGTCGAGCACCTCCGAGACGTCTTCGCCCAGCGCACGCATCTGTTTGCCGCATTCCGGGCATCCGCAGTTTGACGGCGCATGCACAACTGTTTCGCGAGGAAGATGGGCAGGGAAGTGCCGTGACTTGCGGCGCAGTGGGACAAGGTTCGTAGTGGCCGACGTATCCGCAGTCGCGTCGGCATCAGGCGCCTTCGCCGGTGCGGCCATATCTGGTTCATGAACAGGCAGCTCACCGAGCGCGAGCTGCAGCTGGTCCATCAGTTCTGTCATGCGCTCAGATGAGCGGCCATACTGCCATCGCTTCAGTCGCGAGATCTCGGCCAGCAACTGCGCGATGGTCTCGTCGCGCGAGGCAACGATGCGCTTCAGAGCGGCGATGTCATCGGGCAGATGGCTGGCTGGCATGCATGACAGTGTAAATGAAGGCCACGCGCCTGTGGGCTCCCGCACCCTGCCTTATGCCGCGTGCGTCGGCTGCCACGTCCGCTCGGGATGCCGCCAGTCAATCCCTTCGAGCAGCATCGACAGTTGGGCGGCTGACAGATGGACTGTTCCCGAGTCCGCCTGCGGCCACACGAAGCGTCCACGCTCGAGTCGTTTCGCGTACAGGTTCATGCCGTCGCCGCTCCACCATAAAATCTTGATGAGGTCACCACGACGCCCGCGAAACAGGAAGATGTGCCCCGAGAACGGATCACGACCGAGTGCTGACTGCACCAGCGCGGCAAGTCCATCCATGCCACGGCGCATATCGGTAACGCCCGCTGCCAGCCATACGCGGGTACCGCCTGGCGGCGCAATCATGCTGGCATCAGGCAGCGCAGCACGAGGCGCAACTGCACGGGGTCGACCATGCCCGTGACGCGTACACGGGCACCGTTCAGTTCGATCTCGATGCCCGACGCCGCCGGTACGCTCTCGCGATGTGGCTCGACAGGCTCTAGAGCGAGCGACGCCGGTTCTGCGGTCTCGCCGGTCGGTGCATCGGGTAACGCTACGGGCAGCAACACCGCTGTGCTGGGCGCCACCCCTTCAAACAGGCCCGCCCGCAGTTGCCGGCGCCACTTGAACACCATATTCGGATTCAGTCCGTGCGCCTGCGCGAGCTTGGCCACCGAAATACCCGGCTCGCACGCCGCGACGGCAACTTGCCGTCGGTACTCTGGTGTGTAATTCGGTCGGCCCTTGCGGTTCGATGATCGCGCATTCCGTGTGTCCAAAGTAGTCCCCATCACTTGAAGTAACGGGCATCACTTTGGACACCGGCATCAGCTCTGTCCATGCGGCCACGGAATGACGCTTACGAAGTACTGACACGGCGTGGACAAGCATGAGCATTGCGAAGACGAAATGAAGCCCAGCGAGAGTTTCGGGGAGCCGTTCATAGTCACGTGCGAGACGCCGGAAACGGTTGAGCCAGCCAAAGCTGCGCTCGACCACCCACCGGCGGGGGAGCAGAACGAAACCCTTTTTCGTTTCTTCGAGTTTGATCACCTGAAGGTCAATGCCCTCGTCGAACGCAGCCTGCGCTGGCTCTTTGCCCGTGTATCCCTGATCGGCAAATGCCACCTTGACCGTTCGTCCCGTTACCTGCTGGACCTGCCGCGCAAGCTCCGCTACCTGTGCGCGCTCCTGTTCATTGGCTGGGGTCACGTGCACCGCCAGCAACTGTCCCAGCGTGTCTGCTGCAATATGTACCTTACTACCGCGCTTGCGCTTATAACCGTCATAACCCGCACGCGGGCCGCTCTCGCAGGTCGACTGTATCGTGCGGCCATCGAGGATGACCGCGCTGGGCTGTCCCCGACGGCCCTGTGCCACGCGTATCACCGAGCGCAGGTCACTCACCATGCTCTCAAAGCAGCCAGCCTGCAACCAGCGTTGAGTCTGCTGATACACCAGCTCCCACGGCGGGAAATCATTGGGCAGCATCCTCCACGGCGCGCCGGCACGAGCCATCCAGCGCAATGCATCAAACATGTCGCGCAGTTCGTATTTGCGCTGGGGCGCGTCAACGTCCATCAGCGTCAGATACGGCGCCGCGAAACTCCATTCCTCATCCGACACATCAGTCGGATACCCTTTGCGGTCAGTTGTTTTCATCCCGCCAGGATACCAGGTCTCAATCGAAGTTCCTAACACGCTCTAAGAGATGGCTTTACCTTCTTCGCCCGGCAGAAGCGACTCCAGATCGATGATGATGGATCTCGACTTGCTGTTCAGTAACCGGACGCTTAAACGCTTCGTGGCGGTTGCGTAAAGATTGATGCTTTCAAGGCAGAATAGAAAAGCCACATGGAGCTCTATCTTCGCTGGTTGCTCAAACATGAGAAAGATCGCAATGAGCAACGACCTATTCGTGCTCCCTTTTACGTCCAAACGCCACCTCACACTAAGGTTGATAAATTGTAATTTTAGTGCGTTACGTGGGTATTTATCGAAGCAACACTCAAGTGCGACGGTCAGATTTCAAACAATGGTCGCTGCATCTGCCTTGCACATGAACGCTGCACAGTCGTTATTCATCGTCTCTATGAGGCTCCCGGCTATGCCGATATCATCCATCAGAAACTGCTTGTCCGGAAGACGATGTACACGCAGACAATGAGGTTCGGAGGTTCTTCTACTCATCGAAACCGAAGCGTGTCTTTACCGCACATATTTATAGGGACTACGTAAAGTGAGGTAGGCACGAGCGGATTCAGCGGCTTCACCGATATTTGGGTTGTTCTTCGAGATGATTTGGTGTTTTTCTGGTTCCTGACCTCGTCAAACCGAGTTCCAGCATGACCTTCCCACTGCGCTCGATCTCTAATGTCGACATTCTTATACATCGTTTGCGATCTTAGCCGCAGACCAGCGACGTCGATCAAACGGAAACATAAAGTAGTCGCGCACGGTGAGGGGCTCGGGCTGATTGCGAAGGCCCACTTCAGGCCATTCGTCCCGTTTCGGCCAGTATGCCGTGCTGAAGGTCGTGTCCCAGATGGTCGTAAAGAACCCATAGTTCCGGTGCCGGTGATGGGGCTGAGTTGAGTGATGAATTCGGTGAAACTGACCGTCTCCGATGATATATCGCAGAGGCCCAAGGTTGATGCGCGTGCTGGAGTGTGAGAGGTGCGCCTGAAAGGTAATGAGTGTCATGGCAGCAGCCGGCACCACGCCAGACTCGAAGTGGATCAGCGCGAGCGGTAATGCTACAAACAAGGCATAGATAACCGGCTCGGAAATGTGATGATTGCAATTCCACGCTGTCAGTTCGCGGATCGAGTGATGTGTAGCGTGCAAGCGCCACAGGAATGGCACGGTGTGCTGTGCTCGGTGCATCCAGTAGTAAAAGAAGTCACCGGCAATTGCGACCAAAACGCCTGAAAGGATGGCGAAAGCCGTCTTGATAACTGCGTTGTCAGAGTGAAACACTGTTGAAAGATTGACCGTCAGGAGCGGCTTGACGCCTAACCATTGCAAGCCCACAGCGTACAAGTGCCAGATTAGCGCGCCGCATCCAATCCGAATCGTCCAGTTCCTTGCGCCGCGAAGGTACGATGCGAAGCTGTATCGATAAGCCGGAAAGAATAGCTCGAGCGCGCTGCACACGGTCGCGAAGATCGAAACCAACTTAAACGAATTCAAAAGAAAGTCGGTCATTTGATTGACATCGAGAACATGCATTGATTTGCTCCGTCGAACAGGCCAAATACGCTGCCCTTTTCTCGGCACGCAAGATATAAACCCTGTGTCGGCTTCGTTAGGCGGTTACAGGGCGAAAGGCTATCTATTGGCAGCACGGTACGATAAATCAGGTCAATCATTCGGGAAGATAGTGCATCTCTATCCGACAACCCAGATAGGTGTCTCTCCCAAGCTAAATTAACCGTGACGACTCGCAGCGTTCGGTTGGTACAGTCTACTCGTTGACAACACGGGCTGGATGGTAAGGATTTTCTGAAAATATTGTCGTCATAGGTGCAATAAGATTCATTCGCGCGATTTTGCCAGCGGCCAACTTGTCACGCCGCGCGTGTGCGAATTTTCGTTCTCGCCGATCTGAGTTATGCAACCGCATCCGTGGCCTGCTGAGCTTTGAAACCATCCCGAGAAAACTTCTTTCGGGAGACAAAACAAATTGAGGAATGGCGATGACTGCGGTCATCCAAGTATTCGAACAGTCCGCCTTCGCGTCCTGATGGGTCCCCTCGGGCGGCGTGAATGTTCGTTCGTCGAGCCGATGAAGAAGCTTTCCGTTGGGCGGGGCATTGACGTTAGGCGAGATTGTCCGGCCAGGAGAGGCGGGTACAGTCCGCTGCTGATAAAGCGCTCAGGCAACAATGAATTGGAAAGCATTCCTCGTAATAGAGGGTGAATGTAGCGTAGGCTCGACCACGAGCGCGGTCGACGGCTGCTGCAGCGAGGGCGGGACTGGAGACCTCATTGCTTGATCGATGCGGTAAGGGGATGGATCATTCAAAGCTCCCGCGAAGGCAACGCGACTAGCGACCTGACGATCAAAAAGCATTCTCAGTCTCCCGATACCTATCGCCGCAAACGGATCAGCAGATCCGCGGCAGTTGCTCGCCCGAAAGCCAGTCGACGATGCGCCGTCCGCCGAATTTCGTTTCGATCTGCACGAAGCTGTGGGCGTCCTCGACCACCTCACCAATGCAAACCGCCGCCGCGCCCAACGGATGTGCGCGCATCGCGGCGAGCAGTTGCGGCGCGTCGGCGCTTGCGCAGATTGCAACTAGCTTGCCTTCGTTGGCGACATAAAGCGGATCGAGGCCGAGCAGCTCACACGCCGCATCGACTTGCGGCAGCACGGGAATTGCGCGCTCCTGAATGTGCATCCCGACACCCGACTGGCTGGCGATCTCGTTGAGGGTCGTGGCCAGTCCGCCGCGAGTCGGGTCGCGCAGAACGCGCACACCGGGCGCGACGGCAACCATGTCCGCCACGAGCGTGTGTAGTGCGGCGCTGTCCGAGCGGATCTCCGTGTCGAAGCCCAGGCCCTCGCGTTGCGACATGATCGCCACGCCGTGCTCGCCGATAGTGCCCGAGAGCAGCACAACGTCGCCGGGCCGCGCCTGCGCGCCATCAATGTGAATGCCCGAGGGCACGACGCCGATCCCGGTCGTGGTGATGAACACGGCATCGCCCTTGCCGCGCTCGACGACCTTAGTGTCGCCCGTCACGATCGGAGCGCTGCAAGCGCGCGACGCAGCAGCCATTGACTCGACGATGCGGAGCAGATCCGCCATCGGGAGGCCCTCCTCCAGGATGAAGCTCGCGCTGAGATACGAAGGCCGTGCGCCCGCCATCGCGATGTCGTTGACGGTGCCGTGCACGGCGAGGCTGCCGATGTCGCCGCCGGGAAAGAAAAGCGGCGAGACGACGTGCGCGTCGGTGGTCATCACGATGCGCTCGCCGGGCCCGGGCGCGAGATGCGCGAAGGTGGCCTGGTCGTTGCCTTGGCGCAGCCATTCGTTATCGAAGCTCGCGACGAACAGCTCGCGGGTCAATTGTGCCGATGCGCGGCCACCCGCTCCGTGGCCCATGTCGATGCGGCCGTCGCGAAAGTCTAGGGGCCGCACGTAGGCGGGCTTCACCGGGGATGTGTGGACTGGGCTCATGCTTCGACGACTCGAATGTCCTTCGAGCGACCATAGGAATAGTGCGCGGCGCAAGAGCCTTCGCTGGACACCATGCACGAGCCCATGGGATTCTCGGGCGTGCAGACCGTGCCGAACATTGTGCAGTCGCGCGGGTGTTTTAGACCTCGCAGGATCGCCCCGCACTCGCATTTGAGGTGATCGGCGACCGGCCGGTAGACGAGTTCATAGCGGACCTCGGCGTCGTAGCGCGCGTACTTCGGGCGAATGCGCAGCCCGCTCAATGGGACCTCGCCTAGGCCGCGCCACTCGAACGACTCCCGCGTTTCGAACACCTCCTGTATGAGCGCCTGCGCGGCGGCGTTGCCCGCGCGTGTGACAGCGCGCGTGAACTCGTTCTCGACCTCCGCGCGACCATCGTTGACTTGACGCACCAGCATGAGGATCGCCTGCAGCACGTCGAGCGGCTCGAACCCGGCAATCACGACCGGCTTGCGATACCTCTGCGCGAACGCCTCGTAAGACGCCGAGCCGATCACAACACTCACGTGCGCGGGACCGACAAAGCCGTCGAGCAGCACCGGGTTCGCGTCGGCGGACGGCTCGGCGAGCAGATGTGTCATCGCCGCGGGCGTGAGTACATGGCAGCACAGCACGCTAAAGTTCTCCGCGCCGCAGTCTGCGGCTTCACTCACGACGAGCGCGGTAGGCGGCGCAGTGGTCTCGAAGCCGATTGCAAAAAAGACGACCTCGCGTTCCGGATGCTCGCGCGCGATGCGCAGCGCGTCGTGCGGAGAATACACAAGGCGGATGTCCGCCCCGCGCGCCTTGGCCCGCTGGAGCGATAGACCGCACGAGGCAGGCACGCGTATCGTGTCGCCATACGTGCAGAGGATCACGTCGTGTTCGAGCGCGAGGCGAATCGCGAGATCGATGCGCCCGATCGGCAACACGCAAACTGGGCAGCCGGGACCGTGGATCATCAACACGTTACCGGGTAGAAGATCGGCCACGCCGAAGCGGGAAATGGCGTGCGTGTGACCGCCGCAGAACTCCATGAAGTGATAGCGGCGTTCGGTCAGCGTCTCCGCCTGAATGCGCCCAGCAATGCGCGCGGCGAGTTCGTCGTCGCGGAATTCGTCGACGTACTTCATTGCGCCGTTCCCGACTGGACGATGGGTGTGTCGCCAAGCGACCGAGCGACCTCGCTGAACAGCGCGAGCGTGCGCTCGGCCTCTTCGGGATCGATCATGCCAAGCGCGAAGCCGACATGCACGATCACGAAGTCCCCTAGGCGCACGTCGGGTACGAGCGCGAGTGAGACCGTCTTTCGAACGCCCCCGAGCTCGACGACGCCCGTTTCGGCGTCGGACCGGTCGATGAGCTGTGCCGGCATGGCTAGACACATGGACTGACTCCTCTTGCGGTCGTAGGCATGGACAACATCTGCGGACCATATGCGGCAACCCAAGCCTGGCCAAGCGCTAGCCCGGCGTCGCCGCAGGGCACCGTGTCGGGCATGAGGGTGCGCACGCCGTGCGCGGCGAGCGACTCCCGTATATGCGCAGTGAGCAGCCGGTTAGCAAAGCAGCCGCCGCCAAACAGAACGGCGCGCCCCTGCGCGGCAAGCGCGGCCCATTGGGCGAGCGCCTTGGCTAGCGCAACATGAAAGACGGCCGCGCCGCACGCGGCTTCGCCGGAGTCCGCGAGCATGAGCAACTTGACGAGGAGCGGACGAAGGTCGAGCTCGCCGTTGTCCGCGATGCGCCACAGGCCCGCCACATCGGGGGCCTCGTGCGCGACGAGGTAGCCGCTCGCGAGCCTTTCGAGCGCGATGGCCGCCTCGGATTCGGCGCGCTGGCGCAGGCACACGCCGAGCAGTCCCGCCGCCGCATCGAACCAGCGACCCGCACCGGTGCTAGGCGGGCAATTGAGGCTGCGCGCGAGCATGACGCCGACCGTGCGCGCCGCGGTCGCCCCCACGGCGGCCGAGAGTCGCGGCCCGATTTCGCCGCTGCGCCCGAGCGCGTGCAGGGCGGCGGCGGCCATTCGCCAAGGCTCGCGCGCCGCGACGTCGCCGCCGGGTAGCGCGAGTGGCGTGAGACTGCCGAGGCGCCGCCAGCAGGCGGGCGCCACCTCCAGCAGCTCACCGCCCCATGCGGCGCCGTCCGTGCCGAAGCCCACGCCGTCGAGCGCGAGGCCGATCACGGGCTCGCGCAGCCCATGCTCGGCCGCAACCGCGCCAATATGCGCGTGATGATGCTGGACGCCGACGGTCGGCACGCCAAGCCGCTCACCCAATTCGAGCGCGACGCGCGTGCTGTAGAAGTCGGGATGCAGATCGTGCGCGATCATGCGCACGGGCTGCCCCGCGCGCTCGGCGCTCTCAACAAGCGCCGCCACCGATGTGTCGAGCGCCACACAGTGCTCCGGATCGTCGAGATCGCCGTGTAGCATCGACCAGTGAACGTCGCCGCCGATGCACAGGCACGCAGCGTTCTTCAGCCATGCGCCGGTGGCGAGCACCGTCTGTTCGCCGAGGGTATGGGGTAGGTTCTGCACACGCGCCGTCATGCCTCGCCTCCGGCGCGATGCTTTCGCGCACGCTGCGCCGCAAGGTTGCTCTCCAGCACGCCAATGCGCTCGGCAATCGAGTCGCGCGCACTCGTGATCCAGTCGAGCCACGCATCGAGGCCTTCGCCCGTCGTGGCCGAGAGCCAGATCACTTCGAGGAACGGATTCACGCGGCGCGCATACGCGATGCACTGCTCGACGTCGAACTGTACATAAGGCAGCAAGTCGATCTTGTTGACGATCATGAGGCGCGCGGCGGCGAACATGTCGGGATACTTGAGCGGCTTATCCTCGCCCTCCGTTACCGAGACGATCACGACCTTCGCCTCCTCGCCGAGGTCCCACAGCGCGGGGCAGACGAGATTGCCTACGTTCTCGATGAAGAGCACGCTGCATGGGGCGTCGTGCGTGAGCGGTACGTATTCACGCTCGTGCTTTTGGTCATGGTAAAGGCGATGATCGTGCAACGGAAGCCGTCCGAAGGCCGCGTCGATCATCGCGGCGTCGAGATGGCAGCCCTTTCCCGTGTTCACCTGGATCGCGGGCGCACCGGCCGCGCGGATGCGCTCGGCGTCGTTTGCCGTCTGCTGGTCGCCCTCAATCACACCGATGGGCAAGCTGGGTATGCGCTCGCGCAGCGCGGCGATCGACGCACACAGCAGGGTCGTTTTCCCCGAGCCCGGACTCGACACTAGATTGAGCGCACGCACGCCATGCTGCGCGAAGTGCCGCCGGTTGACGGCGGCATGGCGATTGTTTTCGCCTAGCACGTCGTGCTCGAGCTTGATGGTGCGGCCCTGGTCTAGGCCGGGCACCGTGAGGCCCGCGGGCCCGAGGCCGTAGTGCAGGTCTTTGCCCGGTGGCGTCCGGTGGGAGTGGGAATGAGTGTCGGACTGGCCCTGCGCATGCGCGCACTCGTGCCCCTGCGCGGTGTTTTGCCGATCGCCTGTGGTGGTGCACCCGCATCCTATGCACATGTTGCTTCTCCTTGCGCTAATCCGATGATTGTCAGGCATCGTCGACGATCAGATCGACGATGCGCAACTCTGTGCCGCCGTTCGGCTGAAGCCAGTAACCGCCGCAGTGCGCGCAGGGGGCGCCCCGCGTGGCCAGCGCCACGGTCGCGTTGCAGTTCATGCACCACGCGCTTCCCGAAGGTTCGTCGATCTCGACGCGTGCGCCGCAAAGGCAGGTGCCGGGCGCGATCGCTTCGAGGGCGAAGCGCAGCGTCTCGACATCGACGCCAGCGAGGCGTCCGACTTCAAGCCTCAGCACCTTCACGCGGACAAAGTTCTCACGCTCGGCTGCCGCTTCGACCAACGCAAGCACGCCGCCGGCCAGACTTACTTCATGCATACCTTGGCTTCCATTCAGCTCAAGTATTCGGGGCCTTGTCTCGATCCTTGTGCTCACGCGCCGTCCGTGTCGACCACATAGGCGACACAGGGATCGAACGCGCCCATCCACGCGCCTACGCGCGCGGCGAACGTTCCATCGCCGCACGCCGGATCCAGTCGCGACAAGGCTTGCGCGAGCGTGCCTTGGCCGTGGAAATTCCACTCAGTCGGCGCGACCACGCGATAGTCCTCGATGCGCGCCGCATCGCCTGGCGCGAGGCGCACCCAATGGAGCAGCACGCCGCGCGACATCTCGCACCAGCCGAGCGCCTCGCCGGGCGCGCACGTTCGCGCGCCAAAGCGAAGCGCACTTGGCCCGTCGTCGCCCGCTGCCAGCCGCGCCACCTCCGCGACGCGCGCGCCAATCCGCAGCCAAGGCGTGTCGTATTCCAACGCGCGCGGATCGTCGCTACGTGTCCACACGCCGGTCTCCGCGGGCAGGCCGCGTTGTACGGGCGCGTGCGCGAACACCGGACTCTCGGCAATCGCCGCGGCCAGTTCGCTTAACCGCGTTTCGTCGATGATGAGCGGCCGCGGCGTAGCGCGCATCGTATCGGCGTGCGCGCGGCAGGCTGCCAGCAACCGGGCCGGGAACGTCGCGGCTCGTGCGCACCACGCCGCTAAGCAGCCACGCGGATCGTCCGTCCAGTGCGCGAGCCACTTTTGCGCAGGCATGCCCAGAACGTGCCGCTCCAGCCAGTCGGAGGAGTCAACCGACTCGACGTCGGGCAGCGTATGCGGCGCGGCGGCGGCCAGCCGCACCGGCCAGTCGGTCCACATGCAGCGAAGATGCACGGCAAGCGTCTCACGCATGAGCATTGCGGCATGAGCGGCGTTGGTCACATCGTCGCGTTTGTGCTCCACTGAAGCGCCCGCTGCGCCGACGGCAAGTTCTGCGCAGAGCCTATGTGCGAGTCCGCACAACGAGAACAGCGCCGACAGCCGCGCCGCAGCGGTTGCTACCGGTTGCCCGCGCAGCAGCGCGGCGGCCAGTGGTGGGCGCCCGCCCGCAATGCTGTCGTGCCGGCCGGGGCGCACCCGGTACTGTGCGGCCAATGCTGCCAGCATCGCCGCGGTCATGGAGCGCTCCCGAACGCGGCCGGCCGCCGCAGGAGCGCATGACGCGACACGCGCGGGACACCGCCCGATGTGGCGCTCTTCTGTCTGGGGAATTCGAGCATCGGCAAAAAGAGCGAGCAGCACGCATAGGTTCCGACGTCTTGCGCGTGCGCGCCGAGCCATTTGAAATCGACGTCGCCAACGCGCAAGTGCGCTTTACCGGCCGGCCGCGGACATTCCACCGAGTCCCGCACCGCGCCGGGTAACGAGAGGGGCCTCATGGACCATGGCGTGATCGGCATCCCGAACCAACCGCATCGGGCCCCGGTCTCGCCGGGCACCGGGTCAAAGCCGGTCCCCTCGATACGCAAGGCGAGTTTCACGACCGGCATGTCAGGCATCGCACTGGTTGCGGCCGTTTCGAAGTGCGCTACAAGCCTAGCCACCCTTGGATCGCCGTGTATGACCTTTCGCTGGATTGCACGCACGGTCAATCCGCGTCCCACAAGAAAAATGACCTGATCCGGCGCGCGGCCATAAACGCGGCAGCGCCAGTGCGCCTGAAGCGCCGCGAACCTCGCGTGCGGAGGAATCTGCAAGACCGGATCGCCTTGTTCGGGATGGTGGATCCACCAGCAGAACTTGCATTCGAGGCACGTGTGCGTCGCGATTGGGCTGCTGGCGCCGAGATGGCAGCCCTCGAATTGCTTCGTTCGCTCGTCCATCGTCACGCCTCACCCATCCAGTCGATCAACTGGGTCAAGCGCTCGCGCGAATCCGCGAGGTCTTCCGGCGCGGCGCGCACGACCTCTGGCAGATCGGTGATCTCGATCGTGTTCAGGATCAGCATGTCCTGCGAGTTGAAATATGCAACACGCCAGCAGTTCGCGATCGCCGTGCTGCCCACCCGGCAATTTCCGTAGCCGCGCGACAAGATCTGCACCGCGCCTTCGCCCAGCACGGCGTCGATCAGTTGCTGATCCCCCGGCGACAATGGCAGGAGCGTTAGGTTGACGATGTGGGGCGCATGCCCGGCGCGCCAGCGCGCGGCGGAATCGCGTACTTCGCTCAGGATCGACGGCGCGTTCATCACGTCGAGCGGCAGCATGTCCGGCAACGGCATCATCGGCTGCGCCGGGTCCTTGGGCTGGGCAAGCATCGCGGGGGCCGCGCCGATCTCGAGCCGGTCGACCGGGCGCGCGCCATTCCGCTCGACTACGCGCCACAGGCCGGCAAACACAGTCTCCTGGATCAGCCCGCCGCTCCGCTGCGCGCCGTCGACGCGCGCGCTGACCTCGCCCTCGCCCAGCACGTCGTTGAGAACGCGCAGCGTTGCTCGATCGTACGGCGTCAGATCGATGGCTTCGGACGGCGTACCAGGTTTGTATGCCGCCAGTACGCCTAATACGTTGCGAAGCACGCCGCGCGCGCCGTCGAGTGCCCGCGCATCGCAGCGCTCAGGCAGCGTCGGCGCCACATAGATGCGCATGCCTTGCGGCATCGGCAGATAGTCGAGCACCGCATCGCTCTCGGCTTGGTTTCCCGGGCGGAAAGGCGCGACGGGAATGGGAAATGGACTCATGGACACGATCAACGACCCCAAAGATTGATCGACAATTCGTGACAGCCGGGCGAAGCGCCGACGGTGCGGCCGGGAATGCCGACCCATGGCGTCCGCGTAGTCGGCTGCCCGAGCGCATGTGCGAGGTTTGCCACGTAGTCATTCCAGTCCGTCATACTGGAGAGCCTCGTGACATAAGCGCCGGCGTGCAGCCACAGCAACGTGGACCACGGCCACCGCCACACGCGGCGCGCGAGCTCGGGCAGCACCACGGCCACGTCGAGGAAGTCGGGAAAGCGCGTCCCGTCGGCCGTGAGCAACGCTACGCATTCGCCGCCGTCCACAACCCAATCGCCTACCTTTCGTTCGTCCACGGACACGGCGTGTCTGCCATCAGTTAGCCGCTGCACCACGGACGTCGCGTCAAGCGCGGTACCGTTCGTATTTGTCATGGCGATTCCTCGGAGGACCCGTGACGGCCATACGCCGGTTGCGCGCTGGAGGTCAACTGGGTCAAATCGTCCACGCCGAGCGCGGACGGCAATTCAAAATTCGGGCTCGCTCGGGCCATGGCGGCATCTCCCTTCAGCGCCAGTTCCACGAGCGAGAGCGTCGCGTCGATTTCTGCCGCGCGTGTCCCGTCGAGCTTCTCGCGCGCCGTGTCGAGAAAAACCAGCAGCCATTCACCGGCGCTGCATGGACCAACTAGCGAAGTGTCGATCCGGCGGTGGCCGCCGCGTCCGTGGCACAGCGCCCGCAAGCCCTGCACCTCGACTACCCGCATCGGCACGCCTATGCACACGACGGCGACTCCTTGCGGCGCATGCGCAGCAGCACGCGCTCGTCGCCGGTGCGGCACGCATTGGCCTCGCTGGGCCGCTCGCCTTCGTAGCGCGAAAGCGCGAGATGCGGCAGCGTGACCGCATCGTCGGCATGTAACGGGGTGTGACGCCGCGTGGGCTCTCCGCCCCATGCGGCAAGGCGCTCGAGGCCAAGTTCGAGCGCGCGCTCGAGCGATGCTTTAATGGTGGGTCGCAGGCTGCCACCGAAATCGGCCACTTCGTCCGGCTGGCAGCCGATCAGCAGCACGCGGCGTGGATACCGGCCTGTCAGGCGCGCGAGCATTAGTACCTCCTGGAAGCCGGTCTGGTGCAGGCTCATCTTGCGCACGCCGAGGAACGCCGGTACGTCGTCATCCTCAACGATCTTCAGCGTGCCCGGCGCGAGACCGTAATCGACCGCGTCGAAAATGAGCAGACTGTCGGCCGCCTGGACGTACTGGACCAGACACAGCCCTTGCGTGCCGCCGTCTATGAGGCTGACGTGCTGGGCAAACTCGAAGTGCTGCTCAAGCGCCTCGATACAGCGCACGCCAAAACCCTCGTCGGCCCACAGCAAGTTGCCGATGCCGAGTACGACGATGGCAGGCACGCCGGTTTTTGGGCAAGTCAGCATTGCAACCTCACTTCCTGAACGTACGGTAGCCCGATATCATCGTGCCGACCATGTTCTGGCGGGCCATGATGTCTTCGCGGATCGCCATATAGACATGCACGATAACGAACATCATGATCGCCCACATGCCGAGGCGATGCCACGTGTGCACGGTCTGCGACTGGCCGATCAGCGTGGATACCTGGCCAAACGCAATCTGCTGCCAAGAGCCGGCCTGCGCGCCTTCGCCATACAGTGCGAAACCGGTCACGATCATGAAGAGTGAGATCAGCAAGAACACGAAAAACATCGCAAATCGCGATAACGGATTGTGCCCGCTGAACTGGCGCGGCGTGGGCCCGAGGAACGAGTAGTAACGCAGCATGGTGAGCATGTCCATCCAGTACTCGCGCGAGAATACCGGCACCCAGAACATTTCGCGCGCATGGCGATTGCCGACAATCGCCCAATACGCGCGGCCCGCAAGCCCGATTGCGAACAGGTAGGCCGCGGTGAAATGCACAAAGCGGATATAGCCCATCAGAAAATTCGCGCTCGCCTCGCCGGGCTGTGTGAGAAGCGGGGCGCCGATAAGATAGCCGGTCAACGCCAGCACTACGATCGACACTGCGTTGATCCAGTGCCAGACGCGTACCGGCGCTTCGTACACGTAAATTGCCTCGGTGGACGAAACAAAGTCAGCCGCCTTTTCGCATCGAGAATACGATTGCATCGTCATCATCCTTTCCTGCCGCGCGGCGCCGGCGAGCGCAGGCGCTGTGGCGGCCTGGTGGGGTTATCGCACAGTCACGGCGGTCATTTCCGCACCGTCCGCGTTCATCACGTGCGTCGAGCAAGCCATGCAAGGGTCGAACGAGTGCAGCGACCGCAGGATCTCGACGGGCTGCTCGACGTTCGCCACGGGCATGTCCATGAGGCTCGCTTCGAACGCGCCGATCTGCCCTTTCGCGTCGCGCGGGCTGCCGTTCCACGTGCTCGGAACGACGCACTGGTAGTTCTCAATGCGACCGTCCCTGATCCTGATCCAGTGGCCGAGCGCGCCGCGCGGCGCGGCGACCGCGCCCACGCCCTTCGCCTCGGCTGGCCACGTCGAAGGGTCCCACTTGTCCAGGTTCGCGGTCGAGGTATCGCCGTTGCGGATGTTTTGTAAGAGGCTTTGCCAGTCGTCCGCCATCATCTCGGAGCAATACTCCGCTTCAAGCGCGCGGGCGAGCGTGCGGCCGATGGTGGTCGGCAGCAGTTGCTTCACGCCAAGCGAGCTTTCCGGCAAGCCGAGCAGCTTTGGCATGCCCTGGTTCACGGCAAGGAGGGAGGCCTCAATCTGTTCCTTCATACGGCCGCAATGCGGATTGCTCTGCTCCGCGTGTGCGTAGCCGAGGATGTAGCGCGCGAGCGGTCCGACTTCCATCGCGTGCCCCCGCCAGCGCGGCGACTTGATCCACGAGTACTTTGCGCTCTCGTCGATCGACTCGATTGCGGTGCGCGTGCCCTTCGTGTTGGGTCCGAGCTCGTAGTGCGGTTCGGTAATGCCGTCCCAAGGATGCAGCCCGCGGTAGTTGTCAGGGTATTGATACCAGGAGTGGGCGACAAATTCCTGCACTTGCTCGGGGTCGCGCGGATCAACCGGCAGGAGCGTGTTCCAGTCGCCGTTGATGATGGCTCCGCCCGGCATCTGGTTGGTGGATGGGTTGTAGTTGACGAGCGGATACGCGCCGTAGTCCATCACGTTGGTTGCGGCTAGGCCGCCGCCATGCAACCAGCCGCGTGCTTTGTAGATCGTGCCGATTGCAAGCAGATCGGGCACATAGACGTTGCGGCAGAAGGTGATCGCATCGTCGATGAGCGACTTGACGAAGTTTAGGCGCTCGATGTTGATGGGTGCGCCGGCCGCTAGGTCGCTGCCGATATTGATCGCGCAAGGCACGCCCCCTACGAGGTAGTTCGGGTGCGGATTCTTGCCGCCGAAGATCGCGTGGATCTTGACCCACTCCTTTTGCATGTCGAGCGCTTCGAGGTAGTGCGTCACGGCCATCAGATTCGCTTCCGGTGGCAGCGCGTACGCGGAGTTGCCCCAGTAGCCGTTCATGAACGGACCGAGCTCGCCGCTTTCGATGAACTTGCGTAGACGCGTCTGCACATTGCGGAAATAGCCCTGTGATGACATCGGATGCGCGGGCGAGATGCGCTGTTGCAACTCGGACGTTAACTTGGGGTCGGCCTTGAGCGCCGACAACACGTCGACCCAGTCGAGCGCGTGCAGGTGATAGAAGTGCACCACGTGATCGTGCACTTGCAATGTCTTCGACATGATCTCGCGGATCAGGTGCGCGTTGGGCGGAATGCGGATGTCGAGCGCGTCCTCGACGGCGCGCACGGAGGCGAGCGCGTGACATCCCGTGCATACGCCGCAGATACGCTCGACGAACGCCCATGCGTCGCGCGGGTCGCGCCCCTTGAGAATGACTTCAAGGCCACGCCACATGGTGCCGCTGGAAACGGCGTTGCGGATCACGTTGTTCGAATCAACATTGACCTCGACGCGCATATGGCCTTCGATGCGTGTGACTGGATCGACGACGATCCGGCGTCCGTTCCTACCGAGCTGAAATCCTGGGTTCGAAATGGCTGTCATGGTTGCTTTTCTTTTGCGGCTTCCTGTGCTTGTCGGCTGCACCCCGACGCGAGGTGTAGCTATTGGCCGTCGCGGTCGTCCATAGAGTCCTGCTTCGACCTGGCGTGCTGAATTGCCGAAGCGGCTGCATGCGCAGCAGTGGCGGCGCCCACCACGACGGCCGCGGTAGCGCCGATCTTGTCGGCGTTCGCTTCGACTCCGAACTGATCGATCCGGGTGAGCCGATCGTAGAAGGAGCCCTTGTCCCAGAATCCTTCCTCAGAGCAGCCGATGCAGCCGTGGCCCGCCTGAATGGGGAAGCTTGTGCCGCCGTTCCAACGCACGGTCGAGCAGGCGTTGTAGGTCGTCGGGCCCTTGCAGCCGACCTTGTAGAGGCAGTAGCCGCGCCGTGCCGCTTCGTCGTCCCACGACTCGACGAACTGGCCCGCGTCGAAATGCGGACGGCGGTAGCACTTGTCGTGAATGCGCTGGCTGTAAAACATTTTCGGACGGCCTTGGCGATCCAACTCCGGTATCCGGTCGAACGTGAGCATGTAGGTGACGACGCCCGTCATCACTTCGGCGATCGGGGGGCAGCCGGGCACCTTGATGATCGCCTTGTCGGTGATCACCTTGTGGATTGGCACCGCCTGCGTCGGGTTCGGCTTTGCCGTCTGCACGCAGCCCCACGATGCACACGACCCCCACGAGATCACAGCCTTCGCGTCCTTCGACACACGGCGCAACTGATCGACGAATGGCTTGCCGCCGATAATGCAGCTCATACCGTCTTGATTCAGCGGCGGATTGCCTTCGACGGCGAGGATGTAGTTGCCACGGTACTTTGTCATCACGTTTTCGAGGATCGCCTCGGCCTGGTGTCCCGCGGCAGCCATCAAGAGGTCGTCGTAGTCGAGCGAGATCATTGAAAGCACGACGTCCTTCGCCAGCGGGTGCGCCGAGCGGATGAACGACTCTGAGCAGCAGGTGCATTCGAGTCCATGTAGCCAGAGCACCGGCGTGCGCAGTTTGGTCTCCATTGCGTGGACAATCTTCGGCATGAACGCAGGCCCGAGGCCGAGCGACGTTGTCGTCAGCGAGCAGAATTTGAGGAAGCTACGGCGCGAGATCCCTTGGCGTCGCATGACTTCATAAAACGTTTCGATCACTTTGTGGTCCCTTGATGGCGTTCGGCCCCGCGAAGCTGGCATACGACCGCGTCTTCGGGCGTCTCACTGTCGGTGAAGCGTTTTGAAAATAACAAGATTCGTGCCGACCTTGCGTCGCGGGTCCCTAACGAAAAAAATGTTCCGCGCCGCTTCCCATAATTGAGGCGGAAGCGGGAAGGACTACGTGCTACGCCGACAAAACCTTCTCATAGTGGCGACGGGCCGTTCGTCTGACAGAGGTCAGCCAGTACGGCATCTTCAGAGAACGAAGCAAAATATCTGGGAGGAGGTTCACGAATCAACCTATGCGCCACCTTTTCGCACGGCGTAAAACTGGAAAAATTGCCGAGAAAGCTCGATAAATTCTTCGAGTGCCTGTCTTGTTTGTCCAATTCTCGACGACATATGTCGGCGTTGTCACGTTAAGGCTAGGCTGAAAAAGTCGCCGAATTTGCGACGTCTCGGCATTGTGGAGCTGTTCAGGTCGTGACGCCGACCATACTCCAGATACACCTCGGCTTTTGGGGCGCCTTTCGTCCACTACGGACGCACTTGTGCCATCAATCGCGTGCCCGACAGGTAGAGATTGGCGCGCGCCAAAGCTATGAAGCCTGGTTCGTACTCTGCGCTAACCCTGGTAGGCACCTTCGTGAACCCCCACATCGATTGGCCACTGCGAAGACATGCTCCACGCGTGCGCGGATCCTCGACTTGTGGCAGTTCTCGCCGCGCTGCACCGTATTGACTTCACACGCGCGGTGGGTGTGCTGCTTTGCTGTGGATTAGCCTTCTGGCTGGCGTAAGCGCTGTTAGCGTAGACCTTCCGCTCCTGGCCGTGTAGCAATTGCGGCAGTGGAAGCTTTTCATGCACGTTGGCCGGTACTACGCTGTGCACCAGGCCACTCTCGCTATCCTCGTCGATGTATAGCTTCGCGCCGAAGTAGCATTGCTAGTCTTGCGCGCCTGGTGCATTTGGGGGAGCGCGAATTCTGTTCATTCTTCGTCAAATTTTGGCGCACCGATGATGGTCGCATCCACGACCGTGACGCTCTGGAGTTTCATGCCGCTCGCCACGTGGCCGACTTCGGCAATCAATTTCTCACCCAGCTTGAGGGTTTCAAGAAGACGACGAAATTTCAGCAGTGCGGTGGCAGTCCGGTACTGCCTTCCAATCCAGACTCTCGCAAAGCGACGCAGCCTAGCACTAACGTAAAGAGCGTCGTCACAAGCGAAATCGGCTAGGTTGAAGCAGTGCTGGATAAAATGAAGGCGCAGCATGCGCTTCTGGTCAATAGGCGGGCGGCCATTGCCGCACCTCGGATAATACGGCTCGACCACCGCGCAAAGTTCAGCCCACACGACGAAACTGCATTCATCACGAGAAACTCATCGCGTCGCGTCCGTTTGTGGTGTGTCTCGAAAGCAGCACCTTCAGCGGCCGTCGACAGCGGCGGCGGCTTCATCCTGTTCTGTCCTCCGGATCCACCCCGATCTATAACGCTCGTAGTAGCTCTGCGGCCGACTTGATCAGCGTTGCGTGAAGTATCATTCGTGCGCTGGGAGATGTTGCATGTCCGACAACGTCGGAGATGCAACACTGCGGTTGCCGCGACAACGGAGAATTAAGGCGGCGGTTATGTCGCAACGACCGCTTAACTTCGCCCGACGCTTATCAACTCGATGCTCGTTGTGCGCTTGTGTGCAGAGTGGGGCCGTGCTGGACTAAACGATCAATGGGCCTTTACGGCGGAAGTCACTCATCGTCCTGGACCTCGACAACTGCCGGCTTACCATCTCAATGCAGTGTAGCGGTAGGGCGCTGCGTTGCGGTAAGATTCACCCCCGCATCTTGATAGCGCCGCCACGGTGCCCAAACGCTGTCGTCACCCAGTGGATGCGGCCATGCTGTGCATGCGGTGATACATGTCCTACTCGCTATACCTCCGCAATTTTGGTTCCCCTTTCGCTCCGCCGCGGCTCTCAGATTTGTCGCCTCGATCGCCAAGAAAGCAACGCCGCGGATTGGCATTGATCTTGCGTTCCCAAGGGGCCCGGTGGATGCGCATCGTGCCGGGAAGACGCATCGCCCATTCCAAAAGGAGGCATCACGATGGCGTTACTGGAACGAGCCGCATGGTATGACATTGCACGTGCCACCAACTGGACCCCAAGATATGTGACGGAGTCGGAGCTCTTTCCCGATCTCATGTCTGGGGCGCAAGGCATTTCCATGGCGAGTTGGGAAACCTACGACGAGCCCTACAAGACGTCGTATCCCGAGTATGTGCGCATCCAGCGTGAGAAGGATGCTGGCGCATATTCAGTCAAGGAGGCACTTGAGCGTAGCCGCATGTTCGAGGACGCCGATCCGGGGTGGCTCTCCATTCTGAAGGCGCACTACGGTGCAATTGCGCTCGGCGAATATGCGGCGATGAGCGCCGAGGCCCGAATGGTACGTTTCGGCCGTGCGCCCGGCATGCGCAATATGGCCACCTTCGGCATGCTCGACGAGAATCGTCATGGTCAGTTGCAGCTTTACTTCCCTCACGACTACTGTCCCAAGGATCGCCAGTTCGATTGGGCCCACAAGGCGTATCACACCAACGCGTGGGGTGCGATTGCCGCGCGCAGCGCGTTCGATGACCTGTTCATGTCGCGCAGTGCGATCGAAATCGCAGTCATGCTAACCTTCGCGTTCGAGACGGGTTTTACCAACATGCAGTTTCTCGGCCTCGCGGCCAATGCCGCCGAAGCGGGCGACTTCACTTTTGCAAGCCTGATTTCCAGCATTCAGACAGATGAGTCGCGCCATGCGCAAATCGGGGGTCCCGCGTTGCAGATCCTGATCGCCAACGGCCGTAAAGAGCATGCTCAAAAGCTCGTTGATGTCGCCATCGCGCGCGCGTGGCGTCTGTTCTGCCTGCTCACGGGCTCCTCGATGGATTACGCCACGCCACTCGTGCATCGCAAGCAGTCGTTCAAGGAATTCATGCGGGAATGGATCGTAGGTCAGTTCGAACGCACCCTGATCGACCTGGGACTCGACCTGCCATGGTACTGGGAACAGATCGTTAGCGAGTTCGACTACCAGCACCATGCGTACCAATTGGCTATCTGGTTCTGGCGGCCTACCGTGTGGTGGAATCCTGCTGCCGGCATTACACCTGAGTGCCGAGACTGGCTCGAAGAAAAATATCCCGGCTGGAACGACACGTTCGGCAAAGTGTGGGATGTCATAATCGATAACCTGCTTGCCGGCAAGCCTGAGCTCACCGTTCCCGAGACGCTGCCGATCGTCTGCAACATGAGCCAGTTGCCCATCTGCGCGATCCCTGGCAATGGCTGGAATGTAAAGGACTATCCGCTCGACTACAACGGCCGCACGTATCACTTCAACTCGGAAATTGATCGCTGGGTGTTCCAGCAGGATCCCGTTCGCTACCGCAATCACCTCGCGCTCGTTGATCGCTTACTGGCTGGGCAGATCCAGCCACCCGACCTGAGGGGTGCGTTGAAGTACATGGAACTCGCACCGGGCGAAATTGGCGATGACGCGCACCATTACGCGTGGGTCAAGGCGTACTGCGACAAGCTTTACGAAGAAAAGGCTGCATGAGCGGCGATTCAATGGAGGGCGATATGGCTCTTGTCCCTGTGATTTCCAATTTTCAGTACGACTTCGTATTGCAACTCGTAACCGTGGATACCGACAATTCCATGGACGAGATCGCCGCCGCAGCATCTCAACATTCGGTGGGCCGGCGAGTAGCGCCTCAACCCGACAAGGTGATCCGCGTGCGTCGCCAAGGTAGCAAGCAGTTCTATCCGCGCAACGCGAAACTCGCCGAGACCGACATCAAGCCGATGGAAACGCTGGAATTCATCTTTTGCGATGATTGAGGGCGACATGAAATTTCGGAAAGTTTGCACTCTCGATGACCTGTGGGAAGCGGAGATGACCGAGGTGGAAGTGGATGGCCACGTGATCGTGTTGGTACGTCCCGAAGGCGGCGAGCCGCGCGGCTTTCAGGGCATTTGTCCGCACCACGACATTCGGCTCGTTGAAGGAAAATTCGATGGCCGCGTGCTGACGTGCCGGGCTCATCAGTGGACCTTCGACGCAAATACGGGCAAAGGAATCAATCCGGGTGACTGTCGTCTCGCCGAATATGCCGTGAAGCTCCAAGGCGACGATCTTCTGATTGCCGTAGAAGGCGTTCATGCGCTCTTTGCCCATTCCTGAGTCCGCAGGGGAACACAGCATGATCGTTGACAAGACCGCTGAAGCTTACCGTAACAACCGCGTGGGTCCCGTGCTTCGCGCGAGCAGCATCACGGCCGGCGTCATCGAAGCCGCGCACGAGGACAACCCCGGCAAGGTGATCCGCGTGGACGACAAGCTCGCATATGTGCGCATCGACGCGGACGGCGAACTGATCCTATGCCGCGCGACGTTGGAGGAAGCGCTGGGTCGGCCGTTCAGGATGTCCGAACTCGAAGTCAATCTCAGCTCGTTCGCGGGCCGCATCGAGACGACCGACGAGTATGTGCGTTTCTACTACGAAAAGACGCTTTAAGGAAGGTCTGCCGAAGTCCTGGCATTGACGCCCGTTCAGCTATCTTGGATAGCATCGCGAATTAATTGGGTAGAAGTGTATTGTCGCAGTTCCCTGGATCTTTCAACCACGTGGAAATCCGAATCTTCTCGAGGCGATGCGGCGTGTTGTGCCTTGGTCGGAGCTGATTTGTGCTGATCGAGCCGCATTTATCCGCCAGGCAAAAACGGACGACCACCTTTCCCGATCGCGACGATGCCGCAAATTCGGTTTATGCAGCACGGGTTCGCTCTGTCGGACCCTGCAATGGAAGAGGCGCTGTATCGCGAGTCCCGGGGTCTCGACGGCGGCATCGTGCACTGGACCGGAGCGATCATCTGGACGCTATACACGATCACATCGACCGGCTCAAGGCAGAGACCCGTGCCAAGGTTAAGCATCCCTTTCCCATCATCAAGCGACAGTTCGGCTATGCGAGGGCCCGATATATGGGTTTGGTGAAAAAATGCCGTCCAGACGACGCGGTCTGCTCTGAGCGATTTATGGATGTTGCGCAGAGCTTTGCGAAACGCTGAAGATCTGGCCGGTGCGGTCATGTGTTTCAGCGGCACGGCACCTGATGGGTGACTCTGCTGGGAAATCTCCACACAAGAATGTCGTGGCCGTTCAGACTGCGATGAGTGTGGAGTCACCGCTGCAAAAACGACCTCTGCAGACCTTTTCTTAACTGGAGACAATCATGACGCATCCAGAAGTCCTCAAGCCACTGAAAACATGGAGCCATCTGGCGGCCCGGCGGCGCAAGCCAAGCGAGTACGAGATCGTCACGACCAATCTGCACTACACGACCGACAATCCCGATGCGCCGTTCGAGCTCGATCCGAACTTCGAAATGGCGCAATGGTTCAAGCGAAACCGCAATGCATCCCCGCTGACTCGGCCCGACTGGAATGCGTTCCGCGATCCTGACGAGCTCGTCTACCGCACCTACAACATGCTCCAGGACGGGCAGGAAACGTATGTCTTCGGGCTGCTAGACCAGTTCTCCGCACGCGGTCACGACAGCATGCTCGCACACACTTGGGCGGGTACGCTCGCGCGACACTACACGCCCGCCCGCTTCCTGTTCCATGCACTGCAAATGGGCTCGGCGTATCTGACCCAGATGGCGCCCGCTTCCACGATCTCAAACTGCGCCGCTTACCAGACAGCGGACACGCTGCGCTGGCTCACTCACACGGCGTATCGCACCAAAGAGCTGTCGCAGACGTTCGGCGACCTCGGCTTCGGCACTGATGAGCGGCACTACTGGGAGGACGATCCGGCATGGCAGGGCTGGCGCAATCTCGTCGAGCACGCACTCACAGCATGGGACTGGGCGGAGAGCTTCGCCGCGCTGAACCTCGTCGCGCGCCCGGCGGTGGAAGAAACCGTTTTGCGAAGCCTCGGAGTGGCTGCACGGCACAACGGCGATACGCTGCTCGGCCTCATCACCGATGCGCAGTTGATCGACGCCCAGCGCCATCGGCGTTGGGCCGCCGAACTCGTTCGCATGGCGCTCGAGGAGCAAAAGAACCGCGCGGTGCTGACGGCTTGGGTGAGCAAGTGGGAGCCGCTCGCCGACAAAGCTATCGCGGCGTGGTGCATTGCTCTCCCCGACGCACCGGACGCCAGCGCGCGCGCGAAAGACGCCACGCGCGAGTTCAGGCGCGCCGTCGGTATATGAGTGTCGGCACGAGCCGGCGGAGCATCGAAAGCGACGTGCTTGAGTTGTCCCCATCGACGATTGCTTCGTCGTCTGTACCGACGAATGTGGGCGCCGAGAAGTCTCTACCGCAGATTCAGTCCTTGATGGCGGTCAAGACACATTCAAGCAGATGAAAATCAATCGAGAAGAGCCTGATATTCTGTAGGCAACTGAGCCGATCTCGCCGGAGCAACGGGTTGCCGGACCGGGAGCGTTCTGACGCGCACCACATCCGGCGCGCGTTTTTGACCCACTATGCGATCTCTGTCGCAAGATCGTGGAGGCGCCGCCTTCGTGTCCGGATCGCGCACACTGGAGCTTCATCATGCTGAACCGGGAACAGATTGCCGCAATCCAAAACGTAACGCTAGGTTACCTCTTTGATCTCGGCGACAAGACAGTGGAGAGCGTCGGGAAACTGGCTGCATTGAACAATCAATGGACCTGCACGACGCTTGTCGATATGTTCGAACTGGTGCAAAAGTCGCTATCGTCGAAGGAGCACCGGGACTGGCTCGCGCTTCAAGACAACTTCGCTGAGCGGATGACCGAGAGGGTGCTGACGTATAGCCGTCAGGCGGTCGACATCGTGTTGGTAACACAGGCCGAGTTCGCACGAATTGTGCAGGTGCAAGGTAGCGCCTGCCGCCGTCAGGTGCAGACGATGGTGGAGGACGTCGCCAAGAATGTTCCAGTCACGAGCGCTTTGAATTCCGCGATTTCGGCTGCCGATTCTCTATGCGAAAGCCTACGGAGTACTGGTCGGCAAGAAGTTGAAGTCGCAAAAAGTAACCTTGAGGTCGGCGCGGAGGCGTCGAAGAGCACCAAACCTGTAGCTACAAATAAAACTAGCAATTAACGGGATTGCGTCCGCAAGAACGCTCGGTTATATTGACAAGGAGTCGAGATTCGTGCGTAGTACCTTGTCCTCCTTGTCCTAATTCTCGCGTGCCATCTTCGTGTGGATCCAGTGCGGAGTTATGTCGGCGCCATTTGCCAGAACATCTACTGCGTCAAGTTCGGCAAACGCCCGCAACGCGCAATCACTACACACGAATTTGGACTATCGGCTGCGCACACGCAACGGAGTGGGCGCCGCGCCTCCTCTTCATGAGTCAACTCGTGGCGACGTGGTCGGTGCGTTTCACATGCGACGCGTCGACGGCTAGTTTGCACCGTAAAGAGGGCGGCTCAAGGGCGAAGACTGAATTGCTGAATGATTGTGAGCACTCCGGATGCGTTATATGCACGGCCACTCGACAGAGCGCCCTGACGTGAATGGTCCGCGCCGACGAGTCAGGTCGTTTTGGTGTCGGGGGCCAGACTCCACAGCCCTTGCTGCCAAAGATCCCTGGTGGTTGCTACATAGTCGTGTGACATGATCAGATATGACGCTGCTAGTTCGGTGCAGTCACGCGCAGCCACAGCAACATCGCAAATGGCTTGCACTGCTGCAATGTCGCGCCTAATACGCTGTAACCCCAGATCGCAATTTCGTTTCAGGGTTTCGTGGTAGCTCGCCTGCATTTGCAGGGCGAGCGTGAGAGTTGCAGCGCACAGATTGAGCGATGTAATGGGTTGTACTGTCATGGCGGATTCTTAGATGTGAAGACGCGGGAGACGCCTATGGGTCTTGAGCGAACGTTTGCCACGACGGTGCATTTAATATAGCCGTATCCGTCAAAAGCGCGCTTAACATGTGTCAATCGGGGGGCGAGATACCGTTGGCGCCTCGAGACAATGCCGCACTGTGAAGCAGCTAGGGGACGCCTGTTCAAGCTCAAGGTGCTTAGAGCGTGTTAGGAACTTCGATTGAGACCTGGTATCCTGGCGGGATGAAAACAACTGACCGCAAAGGGTATCCGACTGATGTGTCGGATGAGGAATGGAGTTTCGCGGCGCCGTATCTGACGCTGATGGACGTTGACGCGCCCCAGCGCAAATACGAACTGCGCGACATGTTTGATGCATTGCGCTGGATGGCTCGTGCCGGCGCGCCGTGGAGGATGCTGCCCAATGATTTCCCGCCGTGGGAGTTGGTGTATCAGCAGACTCAACGCTGGTTGCAGGCTGGCTGCTTTGAGAGCATGGTGAGTGACCTGCGCTCGGTGATACGCGTGGCACAGGGCCGTCGGGGACAGCCCAGCGCGGTCATCCTCGATGGCCGCACGATACAGTCGACCTGCGAGAGCGGCCCGCGTGCGGGTTATGACGGTTATAAGCGCAAGCGCGGTAGTAAGGTACATATTGCAGTAGACACGTTGGGACAGTTGCTGGCGGTGCACGTGACCCCAGCCAATGAACAGGAGCGCGCACAGGTAGCGGAGCTTGCGCGGCAGGTCCAGCAGGTAACGGGACGAACGGTCAAGGTGGCATTTGCCGATCAGGGATACACGGGCAAAGAGCCAGCGCAGGCTGCGTTCGACGAGGGCATTGACCTTCAGGTGATCAAACTCGAAGAAACGAAAAAGGGTTTCGTTCTGCTCCCCCGCCGGTGGGTGGTCGAGCGCAGCTTTGGCTGGCTCAACCGTTTCCGGCGTCTCGCACGTGACTATGAACGGCTCCCCGAAACTCTCGCTGGGCTTCATTTCGTCGTCTTCGCAATGCTCATGCTTGTCCACGCCGTGTCAGTACTTCAAAGTTCCTAACACGCTCTAGTCAGCGATTGTGAGCTTGTTTTTAAGGTCGATGGGTACTCAGGCACCCACCAGCCGCATCGCTTTCATTGTCTCTTTGAATCCTAGGATTCTCAGCACTCTCATGAGGTTGTAGGCAAGCACGTTCAGACTCATCTCGGTCCCCACGTTGGACAGTCTGACCTTGCCCCTGTTTGACGTATCCCATAGCCGAGGGAATTCAGGCGGCTCGGTGGGCAGCGAGCCAGTTCTTCTCGAACGTCATAGGGCTGACGTAATCGAGCGTCGAGTGTAGCCGATGGGCATTGTAGAAACCCAGCCAATCAACGTTTTCGTCCATCACCGCGCGCCGTGTGGCGAAGTGCCGACCATGCAGGCGACCGACTTTCAGCGAAGCCCACAAGCTTTCGGTCGGCGCGTTGTCCCAGCAATCGCCACGGCGGCTCATCGACGAACGCATGCCATATGCTTTTCAGCGTGTCCTGAAACAGCCCGCTGCAATACTGGCTGCCCCGGTCGCTGTGCATGATCAGGCCCGGCGGCGGACGCCGTCTGAACCATGCCATGCGCAGCGCGTCAGTGACCAGCTCGGCCTTCATGTGAGGCTGCATCGACCAGCCCACCACCTGCCGGCTGAACAGGTCGATGATGACCGCCAGATAAACCCAGCCTTCTGCAGTCGCGCAGTACGTGATGTCGCTCGTCCAGACCTGATTCGGCGCACTCGTCGTGAAGTTACGCTTCAGCAAGTTCGGCGCGACCGGCAGGTTATGGTTCGAATTCGTCGTCGCGATGAACTTGCGCTTGTGCCGAGCACGAATGCCGTGCCGCGCCATCAGATGGCGAACCCGCTCCTTACCCACGCGCACACCACGTGCAACCAGTTCTTTCGTCATGCGCGGCCAGCCGTACTCACCCTTGACCTGCGCATGGATCGCGCGGATGTTGGCCAGCACGGCATCGTCGCTGATTCGTACCGGGCCGTGCCTCTCCCGGCCCGCTGCAGCCCGCTGACGCCGCTGGTGATACCCGCTCGGGCTGACCTCCAGCAACTCGCACAGCAGCGACGCCGGCCAGCGCTTGTGCTCCCGTTCGATAAAGGCGTACTTCACGGCGATTCTTTCGCAAAGTACGCTGCCGCCTTTTTTAGAATGTCGCGCTCCATCTTCAGTCGCGCATTCTCCGCACGCAGTCGAGCCAGCTCCATCTGCTCCTCGGTTACCGGCTTCGTACCCGGGCCGACCAGCGTTCCTTACCGGTCCGCCTGCACCCAGTTCGAGATCGTCTGGCTCGACACCCCCAGAATCGCCGACACCGCTGCCAGGCTCTGGCCGGCCTTCACCAGCCGCACCGCCTCCAGCTTGAATTCCAGGGTGTACCGCGCACGCTTCAATTGGCTCATCTTCGTTTCTCCTTGCTGCAGTTTAAACCTCAGCAAGGGATACGTTTTTCAGAGGCAAGCTCAGTCTGCGTGTCAGGAAGTGCGTGTAACGCATCCAGTGCTTGAACGTCCCGAAGACATGTTCGACGGTGCGTCTGCGTATCGTCACTACATCTGGCGTTTTGTCGAGGTGACGTTGAACGCCTTCCAACACCGACTCGTGCTCCCATCGGGTGATTCGCCG